>JBDTOR010000001.1:0-98525 GCA_039933175.1 Hyphomicrobium sp.
AAAATCTGTTATCGGCAACGATGTGCCCGTTCGAGTCGGGCCTGGGGCACCACAACCAAACTGATCGAATAACATCAACGATTGAGACGGCGCGCATGTCTTGCCATGGCAAGAGCGTCACCTACCCCAACGCCGGGATACGGGACAGTCGTGAAACATCTGGCTCCGGGTTCGTCGTCCTACTAAAAGTGGGGCCGCGCAAACGGGGGTGACAGCCATGCTAACCGTCGAAGACGTGGCCGCAGTACCGTTGTTCTCCACGCTTCCAAGGGCAGAGCTGGAGCGACTGGCGCGCACGTCGGCCGATCTCCAACTCAGCACCGGAGAGTTCGCGGTCCCCGAGGGGGGTGAGCGCGCTCTGTTCGCCGTGCTCAGCGGCAAGATCGAAGTCGTCAAGACCATTGACGGAATCGAACGGACCCTCGGCTGGCGCCTTCCCGGAACGATCTTCGGCGAAGTGCCGATCACCCTCGGCACGCCATTTCCCGGTGGCTATCGCGCCGCCGAGCCGACACGCGTGATCCGGGTAGACGTCCAGGATTATTACGCGACCGCCGCCGTCTCCAAAGATATCTCCTTGAAGGTCAGCGCGCTTGCCCGCGAGCGCATCGGCGGGCTCCAAAGCATCGCCGATGAACCTCGCAAGCCGCGCGTGATATTGGTCGGTCAACGCTGGGACACCGAATGTGCCGACTTGCGGCGCTTCCTCGCTCGCAACCAGATCTCCTTCAATTGGCTTACACCCGAGGCGCCGGAATTGGCGGCGCTTTGGACCGGACCTCTCCCGCAGGACGGTGACGGACCCGCGCTACTGGCCGACGGACAAGTCGTGATGCGGCCGCAGGTGCGCGATCTCGCTAACCGGCTCGGCCTGCAGACCAGCGCGCGGTCGAGCGAATACGATGTGGCGATCATAGGCGGTGGCCCGGCGGGCCTCGCGGCTGCGGTCTATGGCGCCTCCGAAGGCCTGCGCACCATCATTGTGGAGCGCGAAGCGCCCGGCGGTCAGGCCGGCACTTCTTCGCGGATAGAGAACTATCTCGGATTTCCCAGCGGGGTATCCGGCGACGAGCTTGCCATTCGCGCACTCCAGCAGGCGAAGCGGCTCGGAGCCGAGGTTCTCGTCACCCGCTCCGTCAGCCGGGTCGATCCGGTTACACGCGAAGTGTTCTTGGACGGAGACGAGGTCCTGCACGCAAGGACACTCATTCTCGCCACGGGCGTCAGCTGGCGGCGGCTCGACATCGAAGGCCTCGATCGGCTCATCGGCAAAGGGGTCTACTATGGGGCGGCGCGCAGCGAGGCGAGCGCCACACATGGGCAAGACATTCACCTGGTGGGGGCCGGAAACTCAGCCGGGCAGGCGGCGCTGCATTTTGCCAATCACGCCCGCAAAGTGACGCTCGTCGTGCGTGGCGACAACTTGGAAAAGAGCATGTCGCACTATCTCATTGAGCAACTCCGCAGCAAATCCAACATTGCGGTTCAACCGTGCGCGGAGGTAACGGCGGTGCATGGCGACAAGAACCTGACCGCGATCGATGTGCGTGACATCGGAAGCAAGGAGATCCACCGGCAAGAATGCGGGGGCCTTTTCATCTTCATCGGGGCCGATGCGGAAACCGAGTGGCTGCCGGCAAATATTGCACGCGACAAGCGCGGGTACGTGCTCACGGGCGACGACCTCAGGAAAGCCGGCACCTGGTCGCTCAGCCGCGACCCCTACCTTCTCGAGACGAGCGTGCCCGGGGTTTTTGCATGCGGCGACGTGCGGTTGAGCCCGGTAAAAAGGGTCGCCTCGGCCGTGGGCGAGGGAAGCATGGCGATAGCATTCGTCCATCAATATCTTGCGGACGAAGCGCGGTCGCAGCCGAGCCGCCCGTAAAGCTACGCTCTCGAGCCTCGGCCTGCCGATGCCCAGCCCGGCAATTCTAGAATGTTGGCGTCGACATATGGGGGATTGGGATGGCATGGTGCGCCGCATCGGAACAGCCACGCGGTTGGCCTTCCGGTTACGGTTCATTGCACGGGGCTTTCGGCAGCATGCGATTCGTCTTCACTTTCCTGCACCGCTGGGTCGGCCTGGCAATCGCGGCATTTCTTTTCGTCTCCGGCATCACCGGCGCGATCATTTCGTGGGACCACGAGCTCGACGAATTGCTCAACCCGCACCTCATCGACGCCAAGAGCGAGGGGCCGGCACAGCCATCACTCGAGTTCGCCCGCCGCTTCGAAGAGCAGAACCCTAAAGCCTGGGTGACGTACGTCCCGCTTTCCGTCGAGCCGGGCCATTCGCTCGCCTTCGGCATCGATTCAAAGCTCGATGCGGCGACCGGCAAGCTGTATCCGCTCGGCTACAATCAGGTATTCATCGATCCCGCTTCCGGCGAGGAACTCGGGCGCCGCGAGTGGGGCGCCGTGTGGCCGATCACTAGCGAGTCGCTGGTCTCCTTCCTCTACGTGCTGCACTACTCGCTGCACATTCCGGAAATGTGGGGCATCGACCGTTGGGGCCTGTGGCTGATGGGATCGGTCGCGCTCTTGTGGACGATCGATTGCTTCATCGGCTTCTATCTGACGCTGCCAATGCGCCGGGCGCCGGATCCGGCCCGCGAACGCGCCGTGTCGCGTCAGCTCGCACGTGGGTGGTGGCAACGCTGGAAGCCGGCGTGGAAGATCAAAACCAGCGGCAGCGCCTATCGCATCAACTTCGACATCCATCGCGCCTCGGGACTGTGGACCTGGGGGCTGCTGTTCATCCTGGCGTTCACGGGCTTCTCGCTGAACCTCTATCGCGAGATCTTTTTTCCGCTCATGAGCACCGTTTCGCAGGTGACGCCCGGCCCATTTGATGTGCGCACGCCGACGGCGCTTGACGCACCGATCGCGCCCAAGCTGGCATATCCGCAGATCATCGAAATCGCCACGCAAGAGGCGGCCCGGCAGGGCATCGAGGAGCCCGTCGGGAGCACCGCATACGCCACCAACTATGGAATTTACACGGTCCGCTTTAACTTGCCCGGCGAAGATCACGGCACCGGCGGCGTCGGCCCCCGCGCATTGTATTTCGACGGCGCCGATGGCCGCTATCTCGGCGACTACCGTCCGTGGAGCGGGACCGCCGCTGACATCTTCGTGCAGGCGCAATTCCCACTGCACTCGGGCCGCATCCTCGGCATCCCCGGCCGCATCCTCATATCGATCATGGGGATCATCGTCGCCGCGCTGTCGGTGACCGGCGTCGTCATCTGGCTGCGCAAGCGCCGCTCGCGGATTCTACGGACGCGCCAGACCGGGATTGTCCCGCTCGGACAACCGGTCCCTGGCGAGTAGGCCCGTTAGTGACGGAAGTGGTGCTAGCCGCGCGCGGGACGGCGGCGCTCGTTGAACCATGCGCGGTACTCCGTCATCTTCCCGCGCTGCGCCCCCGGCGCACGCCGTTTGCACGTCGCCACCTCATCGCCGGTGTCCGGCGCGCCCCAGCGCAGCTCGACGCAATCGTTGATGTTGTACGCCATCTCCAGCGCCGCCATGCGGTCGACCACGTCCTTGAGCGCCAGCGTCCACGGTGACCCGTCGCTGCGCGTATAGGCGAACTTGCGCGCCGCCAGCTCGGTGGCGAGCACACCATCCAGCTCGGCCTTCACGTCGGCGACGGATTTCCCCGCCGGCATCGCATACCGCTCGGGGCGCCGCGTCACGCGATCGGGGAAGCCGCGCACCACATCAATGGCGATCAGCAGCCGCAGGTCGCGCGACGGAGTGGCGAAATCCTCCCACGCGCCGGTGGTCTCGAAGATCGAGGCGCCGTCCGGCATGGCGACTTCAGCGCCGCCGCCGGTCTGGTACTTGCGCCCGTTCTCAACCGACGTCACGCGCGTGTTGACCTGCTCCTCCAGCGAGGTGATCACCTCTTTCAGAGCGCCCGCGGGATCGAGCGGGGCCGGCGACATCACGTCTTCCATGCGGTCGTAGAACGCCTCGATGTCGAGCTTCGACTGGTCGAGCGAAAAATCGCCGTACTGTGGATCGTTGGCGATCTCCTCGTTGGTCAGGCGCCGCAGGTTACCGCCCTTCGCCGCGACGATGGGCCGGAAGCGCTTGAAGCCGGGGCTGCCGAGCCCGGGATCCTGCGCAAAAAGGAAATTGCCGCGCCAGAAGCGCTTGCGCGCCACGGTGCCGTCGGGCTGACCGTCGACGGCGAGGAACACGCCGGCGGCGCCGTCCTTCTGCGCCACGCGTTTGGAGATCACCAGCACATGCCCGTAAGGGTCGGCGTAGATGGTGCCGGGGCGCAGCGTCTCCTGTGACAGCGGTACGAGATAGTAGTCGGAGTTGTCGTCGGCAGCGGCCGTACGCCCCGCGCCCGAATGGACACCGTTGGCGACCGTGGTGCGCAAATAATACCCGAAGCCCTGCACCAGTCCCGGCGGGCGTGGCGGCGGCGGTCTATAGCCAGGCGGCGGCGCACCGGTCGGGCCGCCGAAGAAGCCGAACAAGCCGGGCGGCTGATTTTGCGCCACGCGCTGCTCGGGCGGCAGCTGAGGCGGCTCCTCCTTCTGGATGTTCCACCAGGCGGGGCACTGCGGCGGCTGGCCGCCACCGCCGCGCGAGCACTTCGAGTAGCCGAACGGCAGCCCCATCTTGAAGGCGAAGTAGGCGCGCAGGAAATAGGGAAGGTCGGCGCAGTCGGGCTGGATGACGAGCTTCTTCTGGTCCTCGGCCGCACCCAGATGGTTGAACAGGAAGTTGCGCGACTTGTCGCGCAATACCTCGTGCAGTGCCGGCCACGACAGCGCCTGCTCGATCGGCGCGTCGAACAGCGTCTCGATCCATGCCGAGTAAATATTTTCGGTCGCCCGGCTCCAGGTGTCACGCACGGGCCAGACGGCCTTGACAGCGCGCGGCGGTCCCGACGCGGCGCGGCGCACGTCGATCTCCCGCGTAACCGTCGCGCACTCTGCCGACGCGCCTTGGCGTACGAGCTTTGCTTGCCAATTGCCGGCGACAGGCGCCGCGACTTCGGCATACCAATAATACGGTGGGCCACCTTTGCGGTCGCGCGAGGTGACGGCGACGGCGCCATCGGGCGCGATAAGCGACAACTCGCCGTCGAGGGGCTTCTCGGCCGTGAAGACGACGCGCAACGGCGTGCCTTTCCACGGCGCCAGCGGCGAAGCCAGCATCGTCAGCCCGATCTCGGTCTCGCACGTAGCAGGCGCAGCCTTCGTCTCGGCGCGCGCGGCGGGAACGGACAATGCGCCGGCGAAGAGCAGCAATGCCGTCGCGGCGGCAGCGTGTTGGCGTGCGGAAAACAATTGAGCCCCCCGGGCAAACCTCAATGGCTATTAGGACGTACCGTGAAAGCCTCTGGCTAAAACATGGCGAAATTTATCGCCCGGCGGAGGCGACGGCAACATCGTCGCTTTTGCTGTGTTTTTAAGGGTTAAGCGACGGGGCCTCGCGCCGTGGGCACAAGCGGAGGCGGAGATGCTGCCTTTGGATTATTCTTGCGCTTAATCCGCGGCCTAGCCTTGAGCCCTCATCCGCGCCCCGGTCATCAACGTCCTTTTCGCCAAGGCACTCCCCAGCGTTGGGCCTTCCATGTAATGTCGTTGCAGCGTTCGCGTCGCTGCCTGTCCACGGCGCCGTGCCGATTTGATCACCTGCGTATTGCGACAGCTCGTTTTCGAAATTGGGAGGGGTGGGCCATGCACACATTGTCGGTCGGCGACTGCGTTCGTTACGGCTGGGAGACGTTCAAGCAGCGACCGTGGATTCTCATCGGCGGCTTCCTGCTGGCGATGATCATCAGTGCCATACCGGGCCTCTTTATTCCGACCCCCGAAATCGGGCCTGACGGCCACGTGATCCCGCAACCGCTAACGACCCTAGAGGTCGTGATGTCGTTCGCGAGCATCGTGGTGTCGATCTTCGTCGGCCTCGGCCTCACCACCTTCTCGCTGCGCGCGCATGACAACATTCAAGGTGTGCAGATCGCCGACCTGTGGAACCCGGGGCCATTCTGGCGCTTTCTCGGCGCGCATATCCTCACCGTGATCGCCATCGCTATCGGCTTTGTGCTGCTCATCGTGCCCGGCATCATTCTGGCGCTAGGCCTCGCCTTCGTGCCTTACCTCGTTGTCGAGCGCGGCCTCGGCCCCATCGAGTCCATGAAGGAGAGCTGGCGCATCACCAAGGGCCACAAGTGGCAGCTGGCCCTTCTGTTCCTTGCAATCCTGGGCATCAACCTGCTCGGCGTGCTGGCGCTCGTCGTCGGCGTTTTCGTCTCCGTCCCGATTACTCTCATCGCCTTCGCGCACGCCTATCGGACGCTCGCGACCTGACGAGGGCCCGGACGACGGCGGATGGCCCAATTGTGGCCGTCCGCAACTGTGCGCCGATGGTCACACTCGCAGGGAAAGGCCCCCGCGCTGCGTTGCAGCAGCGCCGACGAATGTGTTATCGGCGAGGTCGGAGACTGACGAGGGAATTGCATGCGCTGCGGCACCGCATTCGTCGCCCTATTGATGCTCGCAGCGCTCGCCCCGCGCACGGCTGTGGCCGGTCCCGCCCTCGTCATCGAAGTCTCCAACAACAAGGTTCTCTACGCCGAGGACGCCGACAATCTCTGGCACCCGGCCTCGCTCACCAAGATCATGACGGCCTATCTGGTGTTCGAGGCGCTCAAGGCCGGCAAGCTAGAACTCAAATCGAAGATAACGTGCTCGTCGAACGCCAACTTGCAGCCGCCCAGCAAGATCGGGCTACCCGTGGGCGGGGAGATGTCGGTCGACCAGGGCTTGCAGGCGCTCATCATCAAGTCCGCCAACGACGTTGCCATGATGCTTGCCGAAGCCGTCGCCGGCAACGAGGCGGCGTTCGTCGCCAATATGAACGCGACGGCCATGCGGCTCGGAATGAGCAACACCGTGTTCGTCAATCCGAACGGACTGCCGGCGCCGGCGCAGGTGACGACGGCGCGCGATCTCGCCAAGCTGGCCCGCGCCATCATCAACGATTTTCCCGAGTACGCGCACTACTGGGCCAAACCCGAGATGCGCCTCGGCAAGATTCGGCTCGTGACGCACAACGGCCTTTTGCGCTCGTTCGAAGGCGCGGACGGCATGAAGACGGGCTTTACGTGCGATAGCGGTTTCAATGTCGTGGCGACGGCGAGCCGCGATGGACGCCGCGTCATAGCAGTGGTGCTCGGCGAAGCAAGCAGCGCCGAGCGCAACGTGCGCGCCGCCAGCCTGCTCGAGCATGGCTTCAACCAGACAGGTTGGAAGCAGCTCTTCAATTCGACCACGATCGACAACATGCCCGTTGCCGCCGCGACCGCGGTAAAAAGCGTGCGCAACGATGTCTCCTCGTGGGGCTGCAAGGAGCGCAAGGCCCGCGTCGCCAAGTCCGGCGCCAAGAACAAGAAGAAGGCGGTCGCCAAAGCGGCCAAGAAGAAGCCGGCAGAGGAAGCGGCAGAGAAGCCTAAGGACGTGACCGTGGAAGTGCCGGAGACCACCGGCTCGACGCCGGCGACGGTTCAGCTGCGCGGCACGATGCCTCCGCCGGCTGCCGCCTCGTTCGCCCCGCAGTAGCGCTCAATTCGTTCGCTACGCCGTGTCCCATCGGCACGCGCGAGACCGTCCCTAAACGATAAGATCGAGTTTTCCGTCCCGATACGG
Source organism: Hyphomicrobium sp. (assembly GCA_039933175.1). Lineage (GTDB taxonomy): Bacteria > Pseudomonadota > Alphaproteobacteria > Rhizobiales > Hyphomicrobiaceae > Hyphomicrobium_A. The sequence goes on from JBDTOR010000001.1 coordinate 7,686, forward strand.
ACAACCCGTCGGCGCGCTGTGCCGCTGCTCAGGCTCGCTCGAAGGTCGCTGATCCGTGCCGTTTTCAGCATTCGACGGTGGCGGCGCTGGCGGGGCACCGTTGACGCCCGCCGCCCCGCCCGCTTGCGCCTCGGCAGGGGGAGGAGCCGTGCTCAGCATCGCTGCCACGGCCGCGCAAAGAAGAATTAACCGCGATGTCGAGGTCATCTCGTTTTCTCCTGCGCAAGACGGGCGAAGCTAACACGAAAGCCAGGGCGTTCGCCCAGGTATCATTTTGGGGCACGTGCTCGGTGGCGCGCTTCTTGCGGACTCGCAGGAATTGACGACGACACCGGGATTCCACGGCGATGGCAAACGTCTGGCAAGAGAAACCGTTCATAGACGAGCCTCAGTTCGACGCAATGGCGGGCGTTCTCGAGGCAAAGCATGGGCAATACGCGGCAATGGTGGCCGACTTCTTCTCGGCCGCCCACGCCCAGAATGGAGACAACGGTCGCGCGGCTGCGTGGGCTGATGTCGCCGAGCGCGTGCGCGAGCGCCAATACGAGCGGCTGCTCCCATGCCCCGATTGAGCCCAACATGAGCCAACCCACCGCACTCGGCGTGTCGCCTGCCGGATTGATCTGGCTGGCCGTGAAGGAGCTTCTGGCGCAGCCGCTCGAGATGCTGCGCGGAAGAAACGAACGCCACCGCACCCAACGCGACGCCGTGACGGTCTTCGGCGTGCGCTGCGCCAGCGCGGCACTGCTCTACATTTCGCAAATCGCTCTCGCCCGCTGGATGGGCGGCTTCGAGTACGGCATCTATGTTTACGTCTGGACGTGGGTGATGATCCTCGGCGGCATCGCCGATCTCGGGCTCGGCGTCGCAACGATCCGCTTCGTGCCGCAATACAAGGAGCAAGGCGATCCGGCACTGATGCGCGGCGTCGTGCGCGGCGCTCGCCTCGTCGCCCTCAGTCTCGGCACGCTCATTGCGGCCTTGGGCGTTGCGGGCCTCTATATCTTCGAACCGCTCGACAACCACTTCATGCTGCCCGCGTATCTGGCACTCGTGTGCGTGCCCGTCTACGCGCTCACCTGGGTGCAGGACGGGATCGGTAAGGCGTTCGCGTGGATGGGTCTGTCCATGGTGCCGCCGTACATCGTGCGGCCGGCGCTGCTGCTTCTCACCATGGTGGCGGCGCACGCGGCCGGCCTGCCGATGGAAGCCAAGACGGCCGTTGCTGCAGCCATCGTCGCCACGTGGGGCGCCGGCATCGTGCAAACACTGCTCATGAACCGGCGTCTGGCGGTGACCACCGGCCCCGGCGCGCCGCAATATGATTTCCCGCTGTGGCTGCGGACGACCTGGCCGCTGCTCGTCATCGCCGCCTGCGAGTTTACCTTGCAGAGCGCCGACGTTCTGGTCGTCTCGCACTACATGACGCCGACCGATGTCGGAATCTATTTCGCGGCGGCCAAGACCATGTCGCTGATCCTGTTCGTGCACTACGCGGTGGGCAGCGCCTCCGGCAATCGCTTTGCCGCCCTCAGCGCACGCGGCGACCGCGACGGGCTCGACAGCTTTGCACGCGAAGTCGCGCACTGGACCTTCTGGCCATCGCTCGCTGCCGGCGGCGCTCTGCTGCTGCTCGGCATGCCGCTGCTATGGCTGTTCGGCCCGCAGTTCGTCGACGGCTATCCGGTGATGCTGATCCTCGTCGTCGGCTTCCTATTCCGCGCGTCGATGGGACCGTCTGAGTTCCTGCTAAACATGGCGGGCAAGCAGTCGATGAGCGCGGCGGTGCAGGTGACCGTCGCCGTGCTCAGCGTCGTGCTCAATCTTCTGTTGGTGCCGCGCTACGGATTGATCGGCGCCGCCACGGCGACGTCGGTAGCGCTGATGACTGGCGCACTATTGAACAATGTGGTGGTGAGCCGAACGCTCGGCATCGAGGTCGCCGTCTGGCGCAACCTGATCAAACGCAAAACGCGGGGCTGACGGCCCCGCGCGTCCGCGGATCACATCGGCGCGCCGATCACCAGTGTCCAGAACGATTTGAACTCGGTGCGCGGATCCTGCACCAGCGCGATGCCCATGTGCGTGGCATCGCCGAGCAGCAGGTTCTTGTTGTGGCCCGGGCTTTCCTTCCAACCGCGCATCACTTCGTTGAAGTCGATCTGGCCGGTGCCGACATTCTCGGCGGCAAGCCGTGCCTTGAAGCCGGTGCGCTTCACACGATCCCACGGATTGGAGCCATCGGAGCCGTAGTGCGAGATGCGATCCCACTTGGCGAGGTCGCGCGAGTGGGCCTTGGCGGCTTCCGTCAGCTCGGCGTTGATCTTGAGCGGCTTGAGGCCCTTGTCGTGGCGATACTGATTGATGATGTCGCGAGCTTTGTCCGCGTCGAGTGCGGTGTGCGAATAATCCCGGTCGGCGAGCGCGCCGGCAGGTGCTTTTTCATACGAGCCGGTCGGCGCCTGATCGTCGAGCTTGGCGTATTGCTGGCCGGCAACCGCCGGCGCACGCGCCGCGGAAGGCTCGCCGCCGAGGGCGACGCTCTCAGCGCGGGGCGACGACGTGATCGAAGCCGTGGTGTCAGGTTCGTTATAGCCGGACGAGATCGTTCCGGAACCGAGGCTGCAGGCACCTAACGCCACTGCAACACCCGCGCATAGCGCGACGCGATACATACGAGCCACTCCGCCTTGGCAGATTGCGGTACAACGATTGATCATCGCGTAAACCCGTTAACTCGCCGTTAATGCTAAGGAGTTGTAACCGCACGTCCGGAAGTGGGCTTGGCAGAGCCGCATTCCGAAGTTTCGTGTGGCCTTTCCCCCGGTTGCGTCGACGGCACTGCGAAGCGCCTCCGCCGATCACGCTTCATTATGGTGTCGCCAATTTGGCCCGCTTGAGGCGAAAGACGGGCGAAGCGGCGAAAAGCGACAGGGGGTCATGCAACCATCCCCTGTCCATTCGCGCCGCCCTCTTGAAGCCACGGCCAACTCACACACAATTCGCCCGGAGCGGCCGGTGATTCGCGCGTACGGCCATGCCAACGGCATGAGGAGACGCGTTGCATGTCGGCCCTGAGCACCAAAGCGCAGGCGCTGCCCGCCGGAGGGGCGGCTCCCGCCGTCGTCGACGACCTCATCCTTGCGCGTGTCGCCTGCTCGGGTGGCGCGACGCGCGCCCAGATCGTTCGCGACCTCGGCCCGCTGGTCACCCCGAAGCAATCGAGCGCCCAGTGGCGCGACACCGTCGATGCCGCCCTCGCGCGCCTCGATGCCGCCGGCAAGGTGCGTGACGGGCGCGGACGGCTGCGTCTGGCCGAGCCGGGAGAGGCCGCCGTGGCCCGCTACTTCGGCGAGATGGATGCACACGCGCGCACCTGGAACGACCAGCGCGACATCTGGCTGGTCGCCAAGGCGCTCGGCGTCGACGCCAGTAAACCGGCGCTGCGCAGCGCTTTGTCGCGCCCCGACGGTCTGAGCGCCCTCGTCGTGCAGCAGGCTTTTGGACTAGCGGTGCGCCAGGCGTTATCGCCGTCGAAACTGCGCGCCGCACTGGCGCTCGTCGCGCTGGAGCGCGCCTTCGGAGACAATGTAAAGGATGGTCTCGGCAACGGCTCGGCGCTGTCGGCGAAAGCCGGACGCGTGCTTGCCGGACAATTGCTGCACAAGCCCCGCGAGCTGCCGACCGATACGCGCCTCGTCGCCGCGCTGTGCGCCGATCAGGCGGGCGCCTTACGCTTCGACGCCGACACGCTGCGCCTCGCCGTGCTGCGCAAGCTGGGAAGTGTCGATGCACCTATCGGCGCACAGCCGGTTGCCAAGCCCGCCTTGCGAGCCGTGCGCGAATCGGAACCGCTGCCGCCCAGGATCCTCACACCACAACCGGAAGAAACGCCGCAGCGCCCTGGGTTGACGCAATTTTCCGCCGGTGTGCTTACCGCAGCACGCACCCGCGCCGAGGGGTGGCCAGGGGCCCGTAAGGCGTTTATCTCTCGGGTGTGGGACGCGATTCGCACCTCGCACCCCGAGTGGGGTCTCTCTGAAATCGAGTTCAAAGACATGCTGGCCGGTGCCCACCGGGCGGGCCAGCTGGTGCTTTCGGGCGCCGACCTCAAGAACAAACAAAACATCAAGGAGTTCGAGGATTCCGCGATCCTCTACAAGAACACCGTTTGGCACTACGTGCGCGTCGAAGACTGAGACGTCGAGGCCCGTCGACTGATGCAGCAGCAAGATGTTCCTCCCCAGCCCGCTCCTGACCGGCTGTTCTCGGCGTTCGAGCAATCGATCACCTGGGAAGACGATATGTGGCGGGCCGATCCCGTCGATGTCGCCGAAGTCCACGCCAAGGCGCGCCGCAAGTTCAATGACCTGCTGACCGGCATCATCTCGGGCAAGGGCCCGGGCACGCAGGACCGCATTCTGCTGTTCCACGGCCAGTCGGGCGCCGGCAAGACGCACTTGTTGCGCGCGCTGCGCACCAACGCGCACCGCGGCGGCACGGCCTATTTCGGCTACGCGCAGATGACGCCGGATGTCGCCAACTACGCCGACTACTACCTGCGCCGGCTCGTGCACTCGCTCGAGAAGACCTACGACCCTGACTCATCCGGCGAGACGGCGCTCGCGCGCTTGACCGGTCGCCTCGTCGCCGATGCCGCGATAGACGCCAAGGATCTGCAGAACCTGCGCGAAGCGAGCCTCGATGACGGCAAGCTCGCCAAGCTCGTCCTCAAGATGGCCGACGACATCGTCGCCAGCCCCAAGTACGCGGCGCAGGAACTCGACATCAACGTCGTGCGCGCCATGCTCTACCTCGAGCGGCGCGACCCGCGCATCGACCAGCGCATCCGCCAGTACCTGCATGGCCGGCCGCTCACGGCACTGGCGCATCAGGCCGTCGCGGCGCTCGACCCCAATGACGGCGAAGACCGCGCCTTCGAGATCATTGCCGCCCTCGGCGCGCTGATGTGGACCGTCGATCGCGCCGCGCTCGTCTTCTGCGTCGATCAGGTCGAAGACCTGCGCTTCTTCTCCGACGCCGAGGAGCGCTTCCAGCGCGCCGTGCGCGACCTTATCCAGATCGCCAACCGCGTGCCCAACGCCATTCTCATCATCTCGTGCCTCGAAGATTTCTACGGCCAGGTGCGGGGCGTGCTGGCCCAGTCGTACATCGACCGCATCGAAAAGGCGGGCCCGGTCGCGCTGCTCGAAAGCCGCACGCCGGAAGAGGCGCGGCTGATCATTGCCAAGCGCCTGGCGCATCTCGCCGCGACGGGTGACAGCAAGTCGGGCTACTCGGATCCGTCCGCCTATTTCGGCCCGCAGTTCTACGAGGAATTCGCCGGCCTCTCGACGCGGCGCCTGCTCGAGCACGCGCACAATCGCCTGCGCACCAAGACTTCGCCCGAAGCCGACGAGCCCGACGAGGGCGCGCCGGCGGAGACGGGCGGCGGCTTTATCTCGCGCCTTGCCGCGGCGCTCGGCCTCGGCTTTGCAGGCGACGGCGATAGCGCCCCGGCACCTACAGTCGACTATCGCGACTCCTGGGAGCGGTTCCAGAACGCATCGGAAGCTGAAATTCCCTCCGACGAGCGCGAGCTGCTCGATATCCTCGGCGGCGCACTCAATCTCGCCAAGGATGAATGGGTCGGCACGATCGTGCTCAATGCCGAACGCATCGATCTTGGCGACGACCTCTCCGCCATCGACTTCACGCTGAAGCACAAGGGCGGCCTGACGACCGACGGCCGCGTCTTCATCTGCAACAAGCCGACCCAGGGCGGCGGCTTGAAGCGCCAGCTGGACCGCGTGCTGCCGAACATGGGCGCCAAGCAGTGCTTCATGCTGCGCGCCTCCGACTTCCCGCCCAACCGCAAGAACCAGACGGCGCAGGCCTTTCGCAAGTTTCGCGAATCCGGCGGCCGTCCAATCATGGTGCCCATTGCCGAGTGGGAGCGCATGATGATGGTGCGCGAATTCCACACGCACCATCGCCAGGATCCGGGCTTTGCCGGTTGGCTGGCCAGCGCCAAGCTGCTGTCCAACCTGCCGGCCATCATTCAGCTGCTGCGCCTCGATTTGCTCGGCAAGGCTTTGCCCAAGTCGGCGGCGGCGGAAGCCGAGGCAGCGGCCAACGGCTCGAAGGCGAACGGCGCCCGCACCGTCGCGCTCGACAGCGATGAGCTATCGGCCGCGGGCGATGCCGCAGCGCCGAACGGCGATGACGAGGAGCAGCTTCCCCTGTCGGTGATACTCGACGAGAACGGCGGCGGCTCGAGCATCCTCGCCGGCCGTGAGCTGCGCCCCGGCAACAAGGCGATCACGCTCAACAAGAACGTCCTGAAGCGCCACGCGGCGGTGCTCGGCGGCTCCGGCTCGGGCAAGACTACGCTCGCTCTGACCATCATCGAGCAACTGCTGCTGCGCGGCATTCCCGCCGTGCTGATCGATCGCAAGGGCGATCTGTGCAGCTACGCCAATCCCGATGTCTGGCGCGAAAACGACGAGGAGTTCTCCGAGCGTCGCGGCGAGCGCGAGAAGCTTGCCGATGCGATCGACGTCGCGGTGTTCACGCCGGGGCGTTCGTCGGGTCGGCCGATCTCGATCACGCTGCTGCCCAACGGTATCAACGAGCTGCCCGAGCACGAGCAGCAGTTGCTCGCCAACCTCTCCTCCGCCGCGCTTGGCGAGATGCTGCATCTGAAGAACTCGGCGACGCATCAGAAGCAGTCGGGCACGCTGTCGGTCGCCCTGCGCATCCTCGGCTCGCGCCACAGCCGCGAGGTCACGCTCAATGATCTCATCCACCTCCTGGAGGATGACGACCCCGAACTGGCCGACCTGACGCAGCGGATGGACCCGTCGGGCAAGCTGCGCCGCGACCTCGTCGCCCAGCTGGACAGCTTGCGGCACCGCAACTCCTCGCTATTCGAGGCAGGCGGCGAACCGCTCAGCATGGAGGCCCTGCTCGGCCTCGGCGCCCACGCCCGGGAGGGCCGTACGCGCCTATCGATCATTTACACGGGCTTCCTCGGCGACAACGAGAACATCCTCTTCTGGGTGTCGCAGTTCCTCTCCGAGGCGCTGCGCTTCTGTCAGCGCAACCCGAACGATGAGCTGCAGGCGGTCGTCATGTTCGACGAAGCCGACCTTTACATCCCGGCCAACTCCAAACCGGCCACCGCCGAGCCGCTGCAGAGCCTTCTGAAGCGCGCCCGCTCGGCCGGCCTGGGGATGATGCTGGCGACCCAGTCACCGGGCGATCTCGACTATAAGAGCCGCGATCAGATCACCAGCTGGTTCATCGGCCGCGTGCGTGAGGATACCGCCCTTCGCAAGCTGAAGGCGGCGTTCTCCAGCGAGTCTGGGCTAGAGCCGGCGGCGGTCCTGCCGGGGCAGACGGTGGGCGAATTCCACCTCGTCCAGGAGGGCTTGGTGCGGCCGATGAAGGCGCAGCGCTCGCTCATCGAAGCCGAGCAGGTTCCGTTCGATCGCATCGAGCAACTGGCGCGTGAAACGAAGGGCCAGGACGAGCGTCAACTGCGCTTGTTCGATGCGCCGAAGCGCTCGGTTGCGACAGGTAATGTCAAGCGCACCTGATGCCGTTTCGCCACGCATCCACAGGTTGCTTCGGCAAGAGGAATCGCAGCGGCGCGAGCCCGCGAGCCCGATCTTGATCCTCTAGAGTTTTTCATAACCTATTTGCTTATTTCGGTTTTTTGTCATTGCACGGGATAACGCCGCAGCGGTGCAATGGGGTGCTGTTTCGCAGGTGCGAACCTGAACGCGCGATACCCCGCAAACAGGGCGTGTCAACTTCTTTTTTCTGCTGTAAATTCGACAAGTCACTGGAAATTTTTAGGGGGTCTCCAGCGACAATGCGGCTGTTGAGTTCAGACGTCGTCGCGGCAAATGACGGCGTGTGATGCGGGGTAGTGTTATGGTTGCGAAGTCATTCATGATGCTTGTCGTGGCGACAGTGCTTGGGCCGGCCGTGGGCGTTGGCCTATTTGTTCTGTTGCACACGTTTTGAAAACGTTGGCAGGCGCGGCTAAGGGCAATGCGTCTACCAACGGGGCCAATATCGCCATAAAGCGCGGCTAGCTCAATCGGGCTCCGGGCGCGACCGCGCTCACCCCTGTGCGAGCGGCAGGTCATGCTCGTCATATTCAGCGTGCTGCTGCGAGCGCTTGAGCTATTGGTGCTCCTGCCGTTCCGTATATTGCATGTCCTCCTTGACCGCGTTGCCTTCAACCCGCGTCTTGGGCCGCTGCGCTACGTCGCCGGCGCCGGGATCGCCTATATCTCCCTTGCCCTGCTGCTGGTCTACGTGCTGGCGCCTATTCGCGGTGCCGTTGGGCACTATACGCTGGGCGAGAAGCTGCACTACGACGCCGAGCGCTGGCTGGCGACCGCCATATACGACGTACGCGGCAGTTTCGTCGGCACCTTCGATCCGCGCCTCGATAGCCTGCGGGACGTGAACTACACCAGCGAAGCAATCGATCTCGGCGACTACGTCGCCAACCCCGACCACAAGTCGATCCCCGTCCGCGAGGTACCCGACCCCTATTGGCAGTGCCTCGTCTATCACGAGGACCGCAACCTCGGAGGCGTCCTCAATCCGTTCGGCATCGACCTGCCAGGCGTCCTGAAAATCCCGTTCTCCACCGTGCGCCGCTCGATCGCCGCCAAGCGCCTGGTGCTCGGCGTCGGCGGATCGACGCTCGCCATGCAATTCGTGCGCGTCATCTACAAGACGCCTCCCGGCGTTCACGAGGGCGCGCTCGTCAAGCTGAAGCGCAAGCTGGGCGAGTGGTGGCTCGCTCCGGTGGTCTACCGCGAGCTCACCGGGGGCGGCGACAACACCGCCTTGAAGCAATGGGCGGCCAATCACCTATGGCTCGCCCAGCGGACCGGCGGATCGCCATTGCACGGCATCGAGCTCGCCAGCCGCATCGTGTTCGGCAAGGAGACCGCCGACCTGTCGATCGCCGAGCAGTTCGTGCTCGCCTCCGCCGTCAATCGCCCGATCATCCTGATGGAGGGCAGCGAGCGGCTGAACGCCGTGCGGCTCGACCGCTGGCGCTACCTGACGGAGGTGCGGGCGCGCATGTGCGCGCAGAAGCTGATCGAGGATGAAGCACTGCAAAAGCAGGTCGTGTTCGATCTGTTCGCCATGGCGGCGGGACCGCCCGACCCGAAGATCAAACCGAGGCTGCAGGATGCGCTGGCCAAGTATGCCCCGGCGCTTGTCCAAACCGCGCAAGCCAATCCGGTCATTCGCGCCAACGTGCTGATGCCGGCCGCCCGCTACGGCATCCGTGAAGAGATGAAGCAGCGTTACGGCTTTGCCTGGCGCGACCACGTGCGCGGCATCACGACGACGTTTGACGCCGTGTCGAACTTGGCGTTCAGCGAAACGGCGCGCCAGCGTCTGGCAGAGATCGACGCCAAGTACGCCGACAAGATCGATGCCGGATTCACGCTCGATCCGGCCAAGATCACCGACGAGAGGCCGAGCCCAGGCGTCATCGTCGTTGCCGCGAATGCCACCGGCGAGATCGTCCGCTATTTCGAACAAGGGCAGACCGCGTCCTACTTCGGCTCCCCGTTCGCGCGCGAGACGGCGACCGGCTACTACGACAGCGGGCGCGAAAGCCGCATGGTCGCCTCGACCGGAAAGATCATTGCCGCCATAGCCATCGCCAACACGCTGCGCGATACGCCCCAGTCGCTCTATCCCGACACCAAAGCACCCGCGCAGGGTCTCGAGACGTGCTCCAAAGGCGAGGAGCATCATGGTCGGCGGGCCCTCGTCGCCTTCGCCTGCTCGCTCAACGATCCGCTGATGCACCGGACGGCCCAGGTTGGTCAGGCGCGCGTGCAAAAGCTCATCGACGAACTCGGCTTCAATATGCCGCCGACCAATGCCGACGGCAGCGGCACGCCGCCCTCCACTGCCGTCGTCCTCGGCCAAGTTGCAGCCGCGCCGCGGCGCGTGCACCACCTCGCCGGCATCGTGCTGGCAAGCCTCATCGGCCGTGGCGCGACGCCGCTGCAAGCGCCGACGCTGATCAAGAGCTACGACTTCACCGCCGCCGACGCTCACGCCGAGCCGGTGACGGGCAAGGTCACGCCGAACAAGATCATCCGCACCGCCGGACGCGGCTTCGTGCGCTCCGTGCTGCAAGGTCCGCTTTGTTACGAAGCGGGCGGCAAGCCGACCGGGACGCTCAAGGATCTGTCCGGCTGGTGCGCGGCGCGCCGCCCAGGCGTGAAGCTTCACTTCGCCAAGACCGGCACGCAGGTGACCGAGGACGTCAACGCCACCGTCGACGCGTGGATCACCGGCGGGCTGCAATTTGCGAACGGCGCCGCTTATTCCTACGTCGTCGTGGTCGGCACCGGCTCGGCGCGCGAGCCGTGGGCGCGCAGCCTGCACGCCGCGCAGGTCGCGGTGCCTTTGCTGGACGCATTGCTGACCGACCTCGAAGCGGAAGCGACCGGCCGCAAGCGCCCCCCTTCGTCGCCCGCCAAGACGAAGGCGCCGGCCGCCGCGGCTGCTGCAAAAAAATCAGCCAAGCTCACGGCCAACTGACGCCCCTACTGTCATCCGGGGCGATGCGACGGCGGCTGCCGGAGCGAGACCCGGTATCCAGTGGCCAAGGGCGCAGCTCCTTATTTGAGGAGGCTTCGCCACGCCTTGCGCTGGCTCCCGGATAACGGCTCGCTAACGCTCAACACATCCGGGATGACAGTGCAATCGCACCGACTGACTTCAGCTGTGCGAGACTTTGGAGCGGCGGCGTTCCGCCACCGAGGCGCCGTACTGGCGACAAAAACCGCGCCTACCAAGGCGATGGATCACTTACCGGCACGACGGAAGACACTGAACGGCGAAAGAGGCGTTTCGCGCATTCGGTGGTGGGCGGTCCCGCGCGCTAATGGCGTTGCGGGTCGGCGACCACCTGTGCGCCGATCGGTTGAGCAGGTCACCCATGTCGTTAAGGACGGGCGCGCCATGGTCGCGCACGAGATCCACCACCGGCGGCTTCGGTCATAGCCATGAGGCATCCGCCGATTGGTCCGAGCCGGAAGCGGCCAAGCGCGACTATAAAAAGCTGTTCCTGATTGTCGGCCTGGCCGGCCTTTCGTGGGTCGCGACCTATGTCGGCATGCTGGAGCTGATCGAGTCCAACATGGGCTCGCTGCCGATCTTGCATAAGCTGATCATCGGCTTCTCGGTCGCCATGCTGATGACTATGGTGGTCTGGTTGCTCGACCAGATGTTCTCGCAGGTCGACTGGTTCACGCGGCTTGCCTACCTCTTCGGCTACGTCTTCCTGTCGATCATCTCCATTGGGTTCGGTTTCGGCTTCTATTGGAAAGTGCTGGAAAGCCGTTCGGAAGCCGCCCGCTCAGCGGAAAGCGCGGTCGGCCAGGTACAGTCCTCGCTCTACGGCGCCTCGACGCGGCTGGAGCAGTTGCAGGCTACGCTCGTTCAGCTGTCGGCCATGTCGACCGACAAGGCGGCGATCGAGCGCGACAAGGGCACCTCGTGCCCCAACAGCTCGCCCGGCGACGGGCCGCGCCGCAAGATGCGCGATGAGGACGCCGCACGCTTCAATTTCGCCTCCCAATTCGTCAAGGGGCGCGTCACTGCCATCAAGGGCGACATGGGCGCGCTCGACACCGAACTGGCCAAGATCGTCTCCAACGATGCCTCGACCATCGACGCGGTGAGCGGCACCCGCAACGATTTTATGCGCTCGCTCGGCCGCCGGCTCGACATGACGGTGACGGGATTCAACGCCTTCCGCACCGATCCCCAGCTGCGCCAGATCCGTACCGACCTCGCCGATCGCGCCGAGCGGACCACCATCGACATGGGCAACGGCAAGTCCATCACCTGCCCAGACAGCCAGTTGCAGGTCGCCCTGCGCGGCGTCGTGCGCGCGATCGACCAGCTACCTACTTTGGAGAAGCCCGAGATCGCTGCCGTCGAAGGCTCGGAAGCGACCATCGAAGCTTTCCGCCGCCTGACAGCGACCTTCTTCGGTCTGTTGTCGTTCGAGCTTCCACCGTCCGCCGATGAGTTGCGCCAGCTACAACAGAAGGCCGTGCAATCGATCGACAACCCGGCTGCCTTGCACGCCCTCAACAACGAGTCCGTCGGCCTGTCGAAGCGCGACTACATTCCGCTCGGCGTCGCCGTTTTCGTCGATCTGTGCCTCCTCCTTGTCTCGATTGGGCGTCCCATGAACCGTTTTGTCGCCACCCGCCAAAGCATGATCGAAGCCGAGCGCGGCCCGGTGTTTCCCATCCTGTCGCGCTTTTCGGAGATCCATAACCACGAGGAGATGCGGCGCACGTTCGATGTGTTCCGCGAGGTGATCTTCGAATCGGGCGGGACCTACTACGTCGCCGTGCCGCTCAACGCACCACGCGGCCATCCGCTGCGCGAGCAGTTGCGCCGTGACGCACAGGCGCTCGCCAACCTTTGCTATGCGCTGGAGGGCCAGGGCGTGCTCACGCGGCCGTGGAAAATCGCCCCGGGGCTGGTCGCCCGCCGCAAGCTGCGCCGCCAGGGCAGCAAGTTCATCGAGTGCTATCGCGACAACTACGTGGCGCCCATTCCGCGCGCCGGGCGTGCGCTAATGGCCATGTTCATGTCCGACCGCAAAGGCGAGGAGAGCCCCGCCTTCCGCATCTACGCCTTCAAGAAGGGTGCCTGGCCGGAAATGATCCTCGGCGCCGTCATGGGTGCCGCCGGACGCATCGAGGCGGAGCGCCGCCAGCAGCAGCAAGTGACGCCGACGGTCGAAGAGATCGCCGAAGTGCGGAGCGAATTCGAGCGTTCGATCAACGATCCACGGACCTCGCGGCGCACCGGCGTCGAGCTACCGGGGCTCGATCCCGATTTGATGGTCCGCCGGCGCACCCGCCCCAATATCTTCAAGCATCGCCCGGGCGCCGTCCACGAACCCGTCGATCGCCGCCGCCACGCGCTGCCGATGGGGCCTTCGTTCGAGGAGCGCCGTCGTGAACCTGTCACCCGCACGGTCGATGCAGCCGCGGACGAGGCCTATCGCCAGCGATTTGGCAATTATGCTGGGCTCGCAGAGGCCGAGCTGACCACTTACCGCGATCTCGACGACAACGCGCCGGAGCACGCCAACAGCAACACGGCGCGTACAGCTCCGGGTGCCGATGAGGAGGCCGTCGTCGTGCCGTTTCCGACGCCGTCCGCCGCCCCATCATCCTTTGCCGAGCGCATCGCCACGGCATTGGCCGCCGAGCCGTCGCCGGAATCGGGCGATTCGCGCCCCAGTATCGGCGTCGAACTGCGCCGCGAAACGGCGACGTTCCGCATCCCCGTGAGCGAAGCATCGCTCCCCGAGGCGCTGAAAAAGCTTGCTGGCGGCTCGACGCGCATCGTTAGCGAAACGCCAGCCCTGGCACGGCTCGAACCGCCGTCCGCGGCCGATTCACTTGAGCTTGCGGCCGAGGAAACGCAGGCGATCGCGCTGTACGACGAATCGCTTCCACAGGAAATCGACCTTGCGGACTTCGATCCGCCACGCGTGCTCCGCAGGATGGTGGATTAAGCCGTTGTCGGAGCATGAGGGAACCTGCTCATGGCGAGGCGCTCCGCAACACTTGCTTAACCGAAATGTCAGCTTAATAGCCGGCAACAGCAACACACCCCGGGTGGGACATGTCTCGCGCTTCGATCTCGGGCAAAAAGGGGGACCTCGGTCATGTCCATTGAAACGCCTTCACTGCTCCATGGCCTGTCCATTGCCGAGAAAGTTTCGAAGCTGAGCGCCTTCATCGGCGAAGATCTCGATTCGCGCTCGATGCATGGAATTCACGTCGCCGGCGGCTGCTATCTGCTGATCGCCCGCTCGCCGGAAAGCCCGGTGGCGCAGGCGCTGCAAGCTCACGCCGGACGCCTCACCGGCCTCGGCATCCGCGTTCGCGCGATTTTCACCGAAATCGATTCCGCCAAGCCCGCGCATTTGATGGCGCCCTTCTCGGTGCCGAGCGAGTGCCGTCTGGCCCGCGACCTGCGCCTGCTCGCCGCCCATGAACAGCTGACGCTGACGCCCACCTGCACTTGGGTTGGCGACTGCATGCGCCGCGACCCCGGCAAGCGCGACGCTCTGGAACGCTTCGCCCCCAACTGCGCCCAGACTGGCGCTCATGCCATCCGTTCGTTCGAGAGCCTGTGGCGCGCCACGGTGCCCGTCTATGCGATGCCGGCGATGACCGCCGCGCTTGCACAGATGCCCGAGCTTGCCGGCGCCGGCGAGACGCTGCCCGAAGGTATGCGCCGCCAGTAACGGCTCGTTAAAATCGCTAAGTCGGTTACCTTTGCGAGGCCGGTGCGAAAGCGCCGGCCTCGTTCGCGTTTGCAGCTCGGATGCAAGCGGACGCAAGAGGCGGAAACTGGCGATAACGCCGGGCTTATCGCCGCCGCATGCACATTGGACCCTGATCGCCTTCACCGGAACATTCCCTTTGTCGATAATGGCCTTGGATCGTTTCGGCTCAGACCTTCAGGGTGGCCACCATGCCGTTGCTCGCGCGCCTGCTCCTCGCATTCAGTCTTCTCTTTCCGCTGGCGCCCGCGATGGCACAGCAGCAATCCCAAGCGGTGCACCCCTTCGCTCACCAGGGCGTCAAGGAAGATGCGCAACGCTACGAGACGTACCTCAAGTCAAACTGGAAACTCTCCGGCAAGCCCGCGACCGAGTTGCGCCGTGATGGCGAGCGGATGCTGCGTGTCGACCCGCGCGCCGCCTCGCGCAGCTTCGCCGGCGCCGTCGTCTCCGACAACACTGACGCTGACGCCTGGATCGGGCTTGCGCGCGCACTGCTCGCTATCTCGCCCGACCCGAACAAGGACAGCGAGCGCTACGACCTTCCGGTGAATGGCTCCGGCGCCGCCTACCTCGCTTACGAGCGCGCGCAGGGCGATCCGCAGAAGGCCCGCGCCCTCGCCGTGCTCGGCGATGCGTTGCAGCGGCGCTCCTACTGGCGCCCGGCCATCGAGGCGCTGAAAACCAGCCTTGCCCTCGCCGACAACGGCGCCGTGCGCGAGACCTTCGACAAGCTGCGCTCCGAGCACGGCTTCCGCATGACCGACTACAAGGCGGAAGCCGAGTTGGCGGCGCCGCGCCTGTGCCTGCAGTTCTCCGAGGCTCTCGCCCGCGGCCAGGTCGACTTCGCCAAGTTCGTCTCCGTCGATGGCAAGGATCCGCAAAGCGTCTCGGCCGAGAACGAGCAGCTGTGCATCGACGGCCTCAGCCACGGCCAGCGCTACCAGGTGCAGATCCGCGCCGGGCTGCCTTCGGCAGTCGAAGAGGATCTGACCAAGAACATCGAGATCGCCGTCTACGTGCCGGACCGCAAGCCGTTCGTGCGCTTCTCCGGCAAGTCCTACGTGCTGCCGAGCCGCGGCCAGCAGGGCATTCCGCTCGTCTCCATCAACACCGCCAAGGTCGAGGTCGAGGTCTACCGCATCGGCGACCGCAATCTCGTCGGCGCGCTGGAGAGCGGCGATTTCCAGCGCCAGCTGCAGAGCTACGAGCTCGAGCAGATCAAGTCGCGCTCGGGCGAGAAGATCTTCACCGGCTCGATGGACGTGCCGCAGAAGCTGAATGAAGAGATCACCACGGCGCTGCCCGTCACCGATGCCGTCGGCACCCTGAAGCCCGGCGTCTATGTGATGATCGCCAAGCCGTCGCAGAAGTCGCGCGAGGACTACAACACCGAGGCGACGCAGTGGTTCATCGTCTCCGACCTCGGCCTCACCGCCTTCTCCGGGGATGACGGCGTACATGCGTTCGTGCGCTCGCTGGCCGAGACCAATCCCTCGGTCGGCGTCAACGTGAAGCTGATTGCCCGCAACAACGAGGTACTCGGCACCGCCAAGACGGACGCGCGCGGCTACGCCAAGTTCGACGCCGGCCTGGCGCGTGGCGAAGGTGGTTTGCAGCCGGCGCTGCTGATGGCGGAAAGCGCCAGCGGCGAATACGCCTTCCTCGACCTCACGTCGGGCGCCTTCGACCTGACCGACCGCGGCGTCAAGGGACGCGAGACGCCCGGCCCGCTCGATGGCTTCATCTACACCGAGCGCGGCGTCTACCGCCCCGGCGAGGACGTCCACATCGCCGCCCTCGTGCGCGATGCGGCCGGCAAGGCTGCAACGCTTCCCGTCACGCTTATTGTGACGCGACCCGACGGCGTCGAGCACGCGCGCTACACGCTCAAGGACCGTGGCCTCGGCGGCCGCGACATCACCCTGCCGCTCGCTGCGTCGTCGCAAACCGGCACGTGGCGCGCCAAGTTGCACACCGATCCCGATAAAGATGCGCTGACGCAGGTCTCGTTCCTGGTCGAGGACTTCGTTCCCGAGCGCCTTGACCTCAAGCTCGAGGCGCCGACGGCCGCGCTGTCGCCGCAGGAGACGCAGACCATCAAGGCGACGGGCCGCTATCTGTACGGCCCGCCCGCCGCCGACCTCGCTATCGAGGGCGATATTGTCGTCAGGCCGTCGAAGAAGGACGTCGACGGCTACCCCGGCTTCCAGTTCGGCCAGGCCGACGAGGCCATCGAGCCGGTGCGCAAGCCGCTCGACGGCGCGACGACCACTGATGCGGAGGGCGTTGCCCAGGTTGCCATTACGCTGCCGCCGGTTACGCAGACGGCCAAGCCCCTCGAAGCCAGCGTCATCCTGCGCCTGCGCGAGTCGGGCGGTCGCACCATCGAGCGCACCATCACGGTCCCGGTCGACCTCAAGCAGGCGCGCATGGGCATCAAGCCGCTGTTCAAGGGCAACGACCTCGATGAGAAGCAGACAGCATCGTTCGAGGTCGTGGTGCTCGACAGCGCCGGCAAGCGCGTTGCAGCCAACGGGCTGAACTGGGTGCTCAACCGCCTCGACAGCAACTGGCAGTGGTACCGCCGCGATGGCCAGTGGAACTACGAGGCCGTGACTCTGACGCGTAAGATCGCCGACGGCACGCTAGATGCGACGGCCGACGGCGCATTGCCGAAGATCGAAGCCGGCGTCGATTGGGGCCGCTACAAGCTCGAGATCACCTCGGCCGATCCCGCCGGTCCGTCGGCCAGCACCACCTTCAATGCCGGCTGGTACACGGCCGCCAGCGAAGCCGAGAGCCCCGAAATCCTCGACGTCGCTCTCGATCGCGCCAGCTACAAGCCAGGTGAAACGGCCAAGCTGCGCATCGCCACCAAGCACGGCGGCCAAGCGCTCATCTCGGTGTTGTCCGATGGGCTGCTCTCGCAGCAGGAGATCGATGTCCCCAACGGCGGCGGGGAAGCCGACGTGATGGTGGGCGATAACTGGGGCGCCGGCGCTTACGTCACCGCCATGCTCTACCGTCCGCTCGACGAAAGCCTGAAGCGGATGCCGAGTCGCGCCATTGGCGTGCAGTGGCTCGGTCTCGACCAGGCTGCCAACACGCTGAATGTCGAGCTCGGCGCACCGGAGAAGATCAAGTCCGGCACCACGCTGACGGTCCCGGTGAAGATCGGCGGCCTCAAGGCTGGTGAGGAGGCACGCGTTACGCTCGCCGCTGTTGACCTCGGCATCCTCAACCTAACCCGCTTCCAGACGCCGGCTCCGGAAAACTGGTTCTATGCGCAGCGCCGCATGGGCCTGGAGATCCGCGACTTCTACGGCCGCCTCATCGACGGCATGCGCGCCGAGCGCGGCACGCTACGCTCGGGCGGTGACGGCGGTGCCGACGCCGGCCTGCAAGGCAGCCCGCCGGTTGAAGAGACCGTCGCCATGTTCTCCGGCATCGTCTCGGTCGGCCCCGACGGCACCGCCAGCGTCAACTTCGACGTGCCGGACTTCAACGGAACGGTGCGGGTGATGGCTGTCGCCTGGAGCGCCGACAAGCTCGGGCATGGACAGAAGGACGTTATCGTTCGCGATGCGGTGGCGCTCACCGCCTCCGGCCCGCGCTTCCTCACGCTCGGCGACGAGGCCCGCCTCGACATCGCCGTACACAACGTCGAGGGCCCGCAGGCCGCCTACAAGCTCGAACTCATCAACGGCGCCACAACCGCGCATACGGCAAGCCTCGACCTCAAGGTGGGCGAGCGCCGCGCCGAACACATCCCGGTGAAGCCGACTGACGTCGGCCTCATCGACTACGACATCCGCGTCACCGGTCCCGACGGCATCGACGTCAAGCGCCACCTGACGTTCGACGTGAAGCCGCCGGCCGGCGACATCAAGCGGACGACGGTCGCGTCGCTGAAGGCGGGTGGCAACATCTCGCTCAGCCCCGACCTCGTACGCGACATGATTGCATCGCGCACGCGGGTCTCGATCAGTGTCGGCCCGACGGCAAGACTTGATATCCCCTCGCTGCTCACCTCGCTCGACCGATACCCCTACGGGTGCGCCGAGCAAACCGTGAGCCGCGCGCTGCCTCTGGTCTACGCCAATGCCGTCGCCGCCCAGCTCGGCATCGCACCTGACAAGGAGCTCAAGGCGCGCGTGCAGAAGGCCGTCGATCGGGTCTTCGAGATGCAGGACTCCACCGGCGCCTTCGGCGTGTGGGGGCCCTCGAGCACTGATCTGTGGCTGACGGGCTATGTCACAGACTTCCTGACGCGCGCCAAGGAGCAGGGCTTTGCGGTGAACCCGCTGGCCTTCACGCAGGCGCTCGACCGGCTACAGAACTTCATCGCCTATGCCGAAGACTTCCAGAAGGGCGGCGAGGACCGGGCCTATGCGCTCTATGTTCTCGCCCGCAACGGGCGCGCGCCGATCGGAGACCTGCGCTACTACGCCGACACGCGTCTCGACCGCTTCTCGACGCCGCTCGCCAAGGCCCAGATCGGTGCCGCTTTGGCCATGATGGGCGACAAGCCGCGGGCCGAGACGGCGTTCGCCGCCGCGCTCGATAGTCTCAGTCTGCCCGAGCCGACGGGTCAGTTCGGCTATCGCGGCGACTACGGCTCCGATCTGCGCGACAGCGCTGCGCTGCTCACGCTGGCTTCGGAGACCCGCGTCACCAATGTCGAAGAGCCCAAGCTCATCAACGTAATCGCCAAGGCCTATGTCGGCCGCAGCTATACGTCGACGCAGGAGCAGGCGTGGATGCTGCTGGCCGCCAACGCCATGGCGGAGGAAGGCAAGGATCTGAAGCTGATCGTCAACGGCGCGCCGGTCGTCGGTGCCGTCAACCGCGCGATGCCGGCGGAAGACATCCTCAAGACGCCGCTCACCGTCGCCAACGACGGTGCCGAGCCGGTCGATGCCGTGGTCAGCGTCATCGGATCGTCGCTGACGACCGAACCGCCCGTCTCCAAGGGCTTCACCATCGAGCGCACCTACTACACGCTCGACGGCAAGCTCGTGGACCTCAAGAGCGCCACGGGCGGCGCGGCGCAAATCAGCCAGAACGAGCGCCTCGTCGCGGTCGTGAAGGTGGAATCGAAGGATGCCGGCGGCCGCGTGCTGCTGGTCGACCGTCTGCCGGCCGGCTTCGAGATCGACAACCCCCGCATCGTCGACAGCGGCGACGTCAAAGCACTCGACTGGCTGAAGACCACAGTACAGCCGGAGCATAGCGAGTTCCGCGACGACCGCTTCGTTGCCGCCTTCAACTTCTCGAGCGGCAACGTCACGGCGCAGGCAAGCGAGTCGGACTCGACACCGGACGGCCAGGCCGTGACCAAAGGCCCGGCTACTTCGGCCACTGTCGCCTACATGGTTCGCGCCGTGACCCCGGGTGAGTTCATCCATCCGGCGGCGACGGTCGAGGACATGTATCGCCCCGAGCGCTATGCCCGCTCGGCCGCCGGCAAGCTGACCGTTACGCCCGGCAAGTGAGACGCGTGAGGATGATGCAAGCCATGCGCGACGCGGTCCGAAAAATGCTCTCCGTCTCCTGGTGGAGAGCACCCAGCGGCGGAGGGACACACAGCTCCCCGCCGCTGGCGGCCGCGGCGCGTTCTCCAACACGACGCGCGTTACGTTACGGATTGATCGGTGCCGGCACCATGGCTGGCATCGCTGCGGTCTTCGCCGGTGCCGGATACGCCGCCATCGACAGGCTCGGGCCGCCCGACCTCGGCACCACCCAGAATGTCTCGACGACGGTTGTCGACCGCCGCGACCGGCTGCTGCGCGCCTTCACCACGCCGGACGGGCGCTGGCGCCTGCCGGTCGAAGCCGAGGACGTCGACCAGCGCTACCTCGCGATGCTCATGGCGTTCGAGGACAAGCGCTTCTACGATCACGGCGGCGTCGACATGCGCTCGCTGGCGCGCGCAGCCGTGCAGCTCGTCGAGAATCGGCGCATCGTTTCCGGCGCCTCGACGCTCACCATGCAGGTTGCCCGTCTCATCGAGGGCCACTACGAGCGCTCCGGTAGCGCCAAGATTCGCCAGATCGTTGGAGCACTGCGGCTCGAGCACCACTTGGACAAGCGCCAGATCCTGTCGCTGTACCTGCGCCTGGCGCCGTTCGGCGGCAACATCGAGGGCGTACGCGCGGCGTCGCTGGCCTATTTCGGCAAAGAGCCGCGACGGTTGTCGGTGGGCGAGGCGGCACTGCTCGTCGCGCTGCCGCAGTCGCCAGAGTGGCGGCGCCCCGACCGCAACCCGCGGGCAGCGCGCATCGCGCGCGATCGCGTATTGCAACGGGCAACCGAAGAAGGCGTCATCACCGTAGCGGAAGCGCAACGCGCCGCGCATGAGCCAGTGCCGATCGGCCGGCGTGCGTTCCCCAAGTTCGCGCCCCACCTCGCCGAAGCTGAGGTGGCAGCCAACCCGGCTCTGCCCATTCATCGGCTGACCATCGACCGCACCGTGCAGAAGGCGCTCGAGGGCCTCGCCGAGGAGCAAACCAAGCTGCTCGGTCAAAAGCTGTCCGCCGCCATTCTTGCCGTCGACCACACCACCGGCGAGGTGATCGCCCACGTCGGCTCGGCCGGCTACCTGGACGACGCCCGCTTCGGCGCCATCGACATGGTCAACGCCATGCGCTCGCCCGGCTCCACGTTGAAGCCCTTCATCTACGGTCTCGCTTTCGAAGCCGGCCTAGCGCACCCCGAAACGTTGATCGAGGATCGCGCCGTGCGCTTCGGCAGCTACGCGCCGAAGAACTTCGACGAGGATTTTCACGGCACGGTGACGATCCGCGATGCGCTCGCCCAATCGCTTAACATCCCGGCCGTGAAAGTCCTGGCCGCCGTCGGTCCCGGCAAGCTCGCCGGCCGTTTCCGTAAAGTCGGCGTCGAGCCGGCGTTCCCCGACAAAAGCTTGCCGACACTGGCCATGGCGCTCGGCGGCGTCGGCCTGACGCTGCACGACGTCGCGACGCTCTATGCGGGGCTGGCGCGCGGCGGCGACGTGGTGCCCCTCATGCATCGTCGTGCCGACGCGGCGGAGGCGGCCAAAGCGCTACTTCAAGGCAAGCAGCCATCACGCACGCGCCTGCTGTCGCCGCTTGCGTCCTGGTACGTCACCGACATCCTGAAAGATGCCCCGCCGCCGCTGAACGCCAAGGCCGGCCGCTTGGCCTACAAGACCGGCACGTCCTATGGCTATCGCGACGCCTGGGCCGTTGGCTACGACGGTAAATACACCGTCGCCGTATGGGTCGGCCGGCCCGATGGCGCTACCACACCCGGCCTCGTCGGCCGTCTCGCCGCCGCGCCGATCCTGTTCGACGCCTTCGCGCGACTGGGCGACCGGCGCACCGCCCTCCCGAGCGCACCCGCCGGCGCGTTACGCGTCACGGGCTCGGAGTTGCCGCCGCCGCTCAAGCGCTTTCGCGAGGGTGGTGTCGAGACCGCGCAAGGCCCGTTCCTCGAGCCGCGCGTGCTGATTGCATTTCCACCCGACCGCGCCGAGGTCGAAACCGAGGACAACGGCCCGGTGCTGCTCAAGGCGAACGGCGGAGTGCTGCCGCTGACCTGGCTGGTCAACGGCGCGCCGATCAATTCCGACCCGCGCGCGCGTCAGGTCGTCTGGCAGCCCGACGGCAGCGGGTTCGTGAAAGTTTCGGTTGTGGACGCCAAAGGCCGCGTCGACCGCGTCACCGTCCGCCTCAAGGACATTGGCAGCCTCGCGGCGATGGCGGACGATAAGCAGAAGCGTTAGGCTGGCGTCATGAGTTTCCACAGCGGCGTGAGCATGATGACAAGACGCCTGATACCGTCCGCTCTCCTCGCAGTCGCCGTAGCTTTCAGCGGCTGCAGCGATCAGCGCGCCGCCAACCTCGCGGCGTACGAGGCAAAGGCGGACGCGACCTCGGTCTCCGGCATATCTTCCGGCGCCTACATGGCCGGCCAGTTCGAGATGGCCCACGCCAAGGAGGTGGTTGGCGCCGCCATCATTGCCGGCGGACCGTATGGGTGCTCGGAAAGCCTTTATGCCGACGTCATCCCGGGCCCCGGCACGGCACTGCTGAACCTCACCAAGGCCATCAACGGCTGCATGCTCAATGCGCTGCAGGCATTCGGTGTGCCTAGCCCGGCACTGCTCGCCGAGCGCGCCGGGAGACTTGCCGAGCACAACCGCATCGATCCTATCGCCGACGTGAAGACCGATCGCATCTACCTCTTCACCGGCACTAACGATCACACCGTTGTACGCCCGATCGTCGCTGCCGCGCGCAGGTTCTATGAAGATCTCGGCGTACCGGCCGATCAGATCCTTTACGTGTCCGACATCCCGGCCGGACATGCGTTCGTCACCGACGAGCGCGGCCCCGAGTGCGATCACTCCGGCAAGCCGTATATCGTCGACTGCGACTACGATCAGGCCGGCGCGCTGCTGCGGCAGATATACGGGCCGCTCAACGAGCCAGCCAAGCAGACCACTGGGCGCTTCAAGGTTTTCGACCAGCAGTCCTTTACCGAGGGACTGTCCAACCACGGGTTGAGCGATGATGGCCTCGTCTACGTGCCTGAGGCATGCGAATCCAACGCCGGCTGCCGCGTGCATATCGCCTTCCACGGCTGCGGCCAAAATCGCACGGTCGTAGGCGACGCTTTCGCGCGCGATTCCGGTTATGCCCGCTGGGCAGACACCAACAATCTCATCGTCTTGTTCCCGCAAACGGCCACCACGCCGTTCAACCCGCAAGGCTGCTGGGACTGGTGGGGCTACACGGGCGCGGATTATCTGACCCGGGATGCGCCCCAGATCACGGCCGTTTACCGTATGCTGGAGCGCCTTGCCGCGCCCCGCACCCCATCCTGAGGACCGTCACGTAAGGCGTGGCAACGGAGCACATGGCCCTTTGCACGCCGTGAATTGGCGAACCGGCGCGGCTCGCCTACTTTGCGGGGGCTCGAAAGCAGCTGCCCACTAGAATGCGCGCAGCCGAGCATGGGGGAAGTTGCCGATGGCTGCATTGCTCACGATCGGCTGGGCCCGAGCCGTCGACGACAGCCGAACCCGGCGCCGCTTCGATATCATTTCGACGCTCGCCGCCGCGCTGATGATCATGGCTTCGACGGCCGCGAGCGTGCTTGAGCAAGCGCGTGTCGACGACGAGCCGGCGCTCGCCCAGCACACCAGCACGGGCGACGGCAGCCGAGTTGCCCCAGGCCGCGAGACGGTGATTGGCGCATACGGCGGCGCGCCGTACGACTATCCGAGCGCCGCGCGCATTACCAACCCCAACGCGCCTGGGGCGACCGATTTCACCATCGACCCGATCAACTGGTACACCGACCCGTTCAAGAGCCCGATCTACTACGGCGCGCGCGTGCAGCGCTGGTTCGCCGGCGGCAAGACCGGCGGCATGATCGATTTCATTCACTCGAAAGCATTAGCGCCGCTCGACGAGGAGACCGGATTCTCCGGCACGCTCGACGGTCAGCCGCTGCCGCCGCGCGCGCGCATCGCCGATGTCGTGAAGAAGCTCGAGTTCTCGCATGGTCACAACATGCTGCTGTTCAACGGCCTGTTGCGCCTGCCCGGCATCGGTCCGCGCGTTAGCCCGTACGCTGGCGCCGGCATCGGCGCGTCGCTGCCGCACACTGAGATACAGTTGACCAACGGCAATCACCCGCGCACTTACGAGTACAATTTTGCCGGTCCCGCCGCGCAGGCGCTGCTCGGGGTCGAGATCCGTCTTGCCCGCGTATCGTTCTTCGTCGAGTACAAGTTCACCTATGCCGACTATGAAGCGCCGCTATCGCAGATGGACGGCAGCTGGTTGCCGCTGGACATGTGGCGGCAGGCGAAGCGCTGGTTCGCAGGTGAACCACCCCCCGGCGGCCACATCGCGACGCAGCTCGCTGCCCATCAGGTGGTGAGCGGTCTGGCCGTGCGCTTGGCTCCCGGCCGTTAGCAGCGCACGCCTCAACCTCGGCACATGGCGGTGCATCCGGGCGCCGGCGCGACGTATATCGGCCGGGCGTCGGGCGGCTGAACATCGCCGATCGTTTGGGTGATGATGCCGCTCTTGTCATCCCACAGATCACGGCCGGTCTGCCAATAGCCGCCGCTCTTCTCGATGACGGATTTGAGGCCGCGAAGCCATCCCTGCGAGACACCGGCCGACGCGTAATACTGCTTGAGGAAGCGATCCAGAGAGCTCCTGCCGGGCGTGCGCGTCATGACCCCGTCAACGCCACCGGCGAGTTGATGGCGCCATGAGCGATGGAAGAACCACAAGCTGCTCAAGGCCGCCGTGCGCCTGTCGCTTGCGAGGAATATCGGGATGCAGGCTGAAGCGCATGTGGCGCCGCGCTCCACGACCGTAGTCAGCGTATGCGTGGCCTTGATATGGCGCAGGACGCCGATCACTTCCGCCATGTGATCGGTGCGCCCGCCGCACGACTGCAGCGACAGCTCGACCGATTTGGCGCGGCGCTTGTAGGCCTCGAACTTGGCGGAGATCACTGGCGCCATCTTTTCGGTGACGGTGCCGGTCCAATTCAGCTGCAGCGTGTCCCCGCCGACAATCGCCGATGAATGCAGCTCGCCCTCCGCGCACGGATCGGCGGCCGCGGCAGGCTGCCACGGCCAAGCGAGTGCGGCGACGATAAGTAGAACCCCTAGTCTCCCCATGGTCATGACATCGGTCACGACGATGGCAAAATCGCGATAGCCCGAGATAATGCTCAGTCTTGGTGAACGGCGGCCGGATCAGAAGCGGCGCAACAGGCGCTCGTAGTAGTCGAGCTCCATGGTCGGACGCGACGGCTGCGCCAGCCGCTTGCGCAGCTCCTCAAGGATCTCGCGCGCCCGCTGCATGTCGATCTCGTCGGGAACCTTGACGGAATTGCCGGCGTCGGGCCCCTGGAAGCGTTGCGGGCGGCCGAGAGGATCGCGCTGCTCGCCGTTCTGGCCGACGCGCGAGGCGCCGCCCTCCTGCATCCCCTCCGACATCTTCTGCGCGCCCTGCCGCATCTGGTCGAGCGCCTCCGACTGATCGCCCAGCGCCGTTTCGGTATCGCCCTTCTCGAGCGCCTGCTGCGCGTTGTCCATGGCATCGCGGGCCTTGTTGAGCTCGTCGGATTTGGCGCCAAGCTCATCGAGCTCGCGGCGGAGCTTCTCCAGCTCCTCCTTCAGCGCCTGCTGCTGCTGGCTGAGCGGGCCCTTGCCCTGCTGGCTGCCCTGGCCCTGGCCCTGCTCTCCCTGGCCTTGGCCCTGACCCTTTTGACCGGACTGGCCGCTCTGCCCTTGCTGGCCTGGCATGCCCTGTCCCTGACGGCCACCTTCTTTGCTCTGCCCCTGCTGGCCGTTCTGGCCAGGCATGGCGCCGCTCGGCTGCGCCGGCTTACGGTTCTCGCGGAAGGTGTCGTCCATCAGCCGCTGCTGCTGGCCGACGAGGCCGCCGAGTTCGTCGAGCTTCTTCTGCATCTTCTGGCCGCGCTCGCCGGCTTCCTTGGAGACTTGGCCCGACTGCAGCCGTTCCAGAAGATCGCGTAGCTGGCTGAGCATCTGCTGCGCCTGGTCGCGCGAGCCGGCCTTCATCATGTCGTCCAGACTCTTCATCATCTGGTCGAGGTCCTTCTGGCTCAGCTGCTGGTTCTGCTGATCCAAGCCCTCGGGCGGCGACTCGTTCTGCGCGTTCTTGGTCAGCTGCTCGACGTACTTCGACAGCGCCTCGCGCAAATCCTGCATCAGGTTGTCGATCTCGCTGTCCGGGGCGCCCTTTTCCAGCGCCTCGGCGAGCTTGTCCTGCGCCTGCTTGAGCGCCTTCTCAGCGTCGGATAGATCACCATCCTCGATGCGCAGCGCCAGCTCCCACATCCCGTCGGTGACCGACTTCATGCCCTGGCGCGTGGCGTCGCGCTCAAGGCCGCGCAGGGCGGTGCGCAGGCCGAGGTAGATCGATGTACTGTCGATGAAGCCTTCCGGCTCGAGTGTCAGCGCTTCAAGCGCACGCCTGACGAGCGGCGCATAACGCGGATCATCCAGCAGCTTGGCGCGCTGCTCGACGACGGCCCTCGCCAGCGGCTTCTCGAACTGCCGTTGCGGCAGGACCAGCTTCACCGGCTTGGAATGCCCGATGTTGCCGGCGACGTCCTTGGCCTCGAGTGTCAGGATAACTTCACGCCCTGCATAGGGGTGGGGCCCGAAATCGACATAGGTTTGCCCTTCCTTCTGCGAAGGACGCGGCAGGCGCAACGTGATCTCCGGCGGCTTCTCCAGCGGCGGGCGCGGGCCTTTCAGGACAGGCTGCGCCCACGCCTTTTTGGGATCAACCGGCTTCTCGGCGCTGCGATCGCGCTTCACGTCGACGCCCGCCGAGACGACGCCGTAGTCGTCCTCGACCGAGTACGTGAGTTTCATGGCCCCGCGGCGCGTCCGCTCGGCCGGCTTGGTCATGGCGATAACCGGCGCCTTGTCGGGCTTCACGTAGAACTGCCAGCGCGCCAGTTCCGAGCCATTCGCCATCACGCGAATTTCGGCCGATGAGCGCAGCTCGTAGCGGATCTCGGAAATGTCGTGGTTGGGCGCCGACGACTTGCCGGCCTCCGGTTTCTTGGCTTCGACGTGCTGGCGCTCGCTCGAACCCTCGGCGAAGACATCGAGCGACGGTGCACCCAGACCCTGGCCGCTGGTGCGCACGATCAGCACGCTGCGCTCCGGCACCTCGACGAGCTTCGGCGTTGCCGCCGCCGCGGCAGGACCTCGGGCGCCGTCAGCCAGCATCAGCGGCGGCTTGCCCGTATAGGACGGTGGCGTCACCCAGGCATCGAGCCGCGCCTCGGAGAGGGCGATCGCCGAATTGAAACGGAATGCCGACCGCAGGCGGTCTGACGTGCTGTCGCCGACGAGCGCCAGCAATGCCACGACGCCGAGAACGAGCAGTCCGCGCAGGGCAACCGGATCCTGGCGGTCGGCGCGCGGATGCGGCGGCCCAACCTTTAGACGCGATAGCGTCGCGGCGAGCCGGGCGCGGTGCGCCTGCCAGATGACCGCGGTGCGCGGATCGTCGGCGTTGGCGGTGATGGTGTCCTCGTACGACGAGGCCGGCCGGTGCGGCACGCCCGAGACGCGCTCGATGCGGCGCACGGCTTCGTCGTGCGAGGGGAAAGGCGTGCGTACGGCGTGCAGAAGCGCGGCGATGGCAGCGAGGGCGAACGCGCCCAGCAGCAGGTAGTGCAGCGGATCCGACAGCATCGGCCACAGACCGGCGAGCGAAACGAGGAGGAACACCCCGGCGAGGCCAAGTATCAGCCATATGCGCGGCCACAGGCGTTCGAACAGGAGCGCCCAGCGGCTGGCGCGCACCTTGCGCGCGAACTTGGCGTCGAGGGGAGGTGAGGCGGCCTTCGGCTCCGTCATCGTAGGACGATAGCTGGAACATTAAGGCGGGCAAAGCGGCGCGGCCGCGCACCCGGATTAAAATTTGGTCATTTAGTCGGGAATTCAGCCCTTAGCGAGCCAGCTGGGGATGCGGTCGAGGGCGATGATGGCGTCGGTGCCGACGCGCGGACGCACGACGGCGTAGTCGGCGCCGTTCACCAGCACCTCGGGAATTAATGGCCGCGTATTGTAGCTCGACGACATCACCGCGCCGTAAGCGCCCGCGGTCATCACGGCGATGAGGTCCTCGGCCTGTAATGGCGGCAAGCTTCGGTCGAGCGCCAGATAATCGCCGGTCTCGCACACCGGCCCGACGATATCCTGCACGATGGGCGGCATCGCCGACTTGGCTTCCTGGACCGGCCAGATCTCGTGCTGCGCTTCGTACAGGGTTGGGCGGATGAGATCGTTCATCGCCGCATCGACGACGGTGAACGTCTTGTCGACGCCCTCCTTGCCGTAGAGGACGCGCGTGACGAGCACGCCGGCGTTGCCAACGATGACGCGCCCCGGCTCCATGACGATCTTGAGGCCGAGATCGCCCAGCTGCTCCTTGACGATCTCGGCGTACGCCGAAGGCGGCGGCGCCATCTCGCCGTCCGACATATACGGCACGCCGAGGCCGCCGCCGATGTCGAGGTGCACGAGCTTATGGCCATCGGCGATCAGCTCCTCGGCGAGCTTGCGCATCAACCGGAAAGCGTTGCGGAACGGCTCCAGATCGGTGATCTGGCTGCCGATGTGCATATGGATGCCGGCGACTGCGATACCCGGCAGCTTGCGGGCTTCGGCGTAAAGAGAGCGCGCCTGGCCGTAGGGAATGCCGAACTTGTTCTCCGCCTTGCCGGTGGAGATCTTGGCGTGCGTCTTGGCGTCGACGTCCGGGTTGACGCGCAGTGCCACATGCGCCGTGTGTCCCAGGCCTTCCGCCACCTCGCTCAGCGCGCGCAGCTCCGGCTCGCCCTCGACGTTGAAGCCGAGGATGCCCTGCTCCAGTGCGTAGGCCATCTCCTCGCGCGTCTTACCGACGCCTGCGAAGATGATCTTGTTGGCGGGTACGCCGGCAGCGAGCGCGCGGCGCAACTCGCCCTCGGAGACCACGTCCATGCCGGCGCCAAGCTTTGCCAGCGTCGCTAGCACCGCCTGGTTGGAGTTCGATTTGACCGCAAAGCAGATGAGCGCGTCCTGGCCGGCGAAGGCCTCAGTCAGCACGCGGTAGTGCCGCTGCAGCGTCGCGGTGGAATAGCAATAGAACGGCGTTCCCACTTCGGCAGCGAGTCGCGCGAGCGAGACATCCTCGGCGTGGAGCACGCCGTCCTTGTAATGGAAGTGATGCATGGCGGGCTTTGTAGCGCCCGATTCGCTTTAACGCAGCAGCGGATCGAGAATGAAGCCGTCATGCGGCTTGGGCGGGGCGGCGCTTTCGGGCTGGGTGCCGGCGGCTTCGGCCGACTTGGCGGTGCCGGCGGCCTTGGCTGACGGCGGCGGATCGAGCGAGCCGCGGACGCCGCAGGCGCCGAGCCCAAGGCACAGCCCGGCGGCCACAAGCGCGGCAATTGTCGCCTTCGGTGTCACCGTTACGCGCATATCCCCGACCGATCCCACTGGCTAAACAGCCGAAATAGCAGGGCACTCCACCGCTGAGGCGGAACTTGGGCGCCCGACCGTAGCTCCCAGTTCTAGCCCCTCGGTGGGGCCTTTTCCAACCGCTTCCGCCAGGCGGCAGCCATTTTGGCCACGTTCTGTGGCGCGGTTCCCCCATGGCTGACACGGCTAGCGACCGAGTTCTGGGGGCTCAAAACCGAGAAAACGTCGCCGGTTATGCGTGGCTCGGCTGCCTGCATGTCCGCCAGCGACAACTTATCCAACGGTAGATTCTTGGCCTCCGCCGCGGCGACAATGCGCCCAGTGACGTGGTGGGCATCCCGGAATGGCATCTTCAGCACCCGCACCAGCCAGTCGGCGAGGTCGGTCGCCGTCGAATAGCCCCCGCCAGCAGCGGCGAGCAGCACCTTCTCCTGCGGCTGCATGTCGTCGACCATCCCGGTCGTCGCGGCGATGGCCAGCGCAAGGCTGTCGAAGGCGTCGAAGGCGACCTCCTTGTCCTCCTGCATATCCTTCGAATAGGCGAGCGGCAGCCCCTTCATGACGATGAGTAGGCTCTGGAAGGCCCCGGCGATGCGTCCGACCTTGGCGCGCGTTAGTTCGGCGGCATCGGGGTTGCGCTTCTGCGGCATGATCGAGGAGCCGGTGGTGAACTTGTCCGACAGCTTGATGAAGCCGAACTGCGGTGTCGACCACAGCACGACCTCCTCGGCGAAGCGCGACAGATGCACGGCGCAGATCGATGCCGCGGCCAGCGTCTCGAGCACGAAGTCGCGGTCGGAGACGGCGTCGAGCGAGTTGTCGGTCGGCTTGTCGAAGCCGAGGGCCTTGGCGGTCGCGTGCCTGTCGATGGGGAACGACGTGCCCGCCAGCGCCGCCGAGCCGAGCGGACACTCGTTCAGCCGCGTGCGCGCGTCCGCCAGCCGTCCGCGGTCGCGGCCGATCATCTCGACATAGGCGAGCAGATGATGGCCGAAGGTGACGGGCTGGGCTGGCTGCAGATGCGTGAAACCCGGCATGACTGTCGCGGCGTGCGCCTCGGCCTTGCGGACGAGCGCCAGTTGCAGGCCCGCCAGCGCGTCGTCGAGCCCGTCGAGCCGCTCGCGCACGTACAGCCGGAAGTCGGTTGCCACCTGGTCGTTGCGCGAGCGCGCCGTGTGCAAGCGCCCGGCCGGCGTGCCGATTACCTCCTTGAGGCGGCTTTCGACGTTCATGTGCACGTCCTCGAGGGCGCGCGAGAACACCATCTTGCCGCTCTCGATCTCGGCCGCTACCTGATCGAGACCCTTGATGATCGCCTTGGCGTCCTCCGGGGCGATGATGCCCGCGTCGGCCAGCATGGCAGCGTGCGCCTTAGAGGCGCGGATGTCCTGTGGGGCCAAACGCTTGTCGAAGCCGATGGAGGCGTTTATCTCCTCCATGATCTCCGCGGGCGAGGCCGAGAAGCGCCCGCCCCACATGCTATTAGCAGGCTTGTCCGTCACGGCTTGGGTGCTCCGTCAGGGGCCGGTCGATTTGGTTCGGCGAAAGTAGGCACATGAGCAATCAGCGGCCGGTAGAAAAGCAGAACCGCCCGACGGCTTGGTATGCGTGGTTTGCCGCCATATCAGCGCTGGCAGCGTTCGCGGCGGTATACGTCACGTTGGGCCAACATGACAATCAAACGGTGGGTACGCCGTCGGCCGAAGCGCCGGCTGCAACCATTAAGCCGAGCGGCAACCCGCTGGCTACCGGCGCCATGACCACGTTCGTCTTCAAGCCGCAGCCTGCGCCGCTCCCTGATCTCCAATTTGTTAACGGCAGCGGAAATCAGGTCAGCTTCGCCAGCTTCCACGGCAAGGTCGTGCTGCTCAACGTGTGGGCCACATGGTGCGCACCCTGCCGCGAGGAGATGCCGGCGCTCGATAAGCTGCAGGCGGCGCTCGGGTCCGACAAGTTCGAGGTCGTGGCGCTGGCGGTCGACAAGTCCGGCGTCGAAGGGGCGAAGAAGTTCCTGGCCGACATCAAGGCCGAGAAGCTGGAGCCTTATGCAGACCCGACGGCCAAGGAAGGCACGCGGCTGAAGGTTATCGGCATGCCGACGACGATCCTCATCGACCGCGAGGGCCGGGAGATCGGCCGGCTCATCGGCCCGGCGCACTGGGACAGCCCCGAAGCCAAGCGGCTGATCGAGGCTCAGTTGCAGAATTAGAAGATCAGGTGCGAAGCGAGTGCGATGGCAGCGACCGCGAGGGCGCCGAAGAACAGCATCTCGTTGCGGCGCGCGGCCAGCTCGGCGCGCTCGACTTGCGTCTGCAGCGCACCCAACTCGGCGAGCTTGCGGTCGATGGGCGCGAACGACTTGTAGGTCAGCCCGACGAAGCTGCCCTTGTCACCCTCGATGGAGTCTAGGCGCGTCTTGATATCCTTGCAGGAGCGCTGCAGGTCGGTGATCTTGTAGTCGCGCGAATTCTTGAGGGTCTCTTCGAATGCCTGGAAGCGCCGCGTGCGGTTGGCCTCCTCGGTCATGTCGGTGATGGTCTGGCGCGATTTCTCCAGCTCTCGCTCGAGCCGCGCTATGGTTCCGTTGATGCGTTCGAATTGCACCGCCGCCTCGGCGACGAAGCCATCGCGACCCACCCATTTGCCCGCGGCTGAAGAGGCCACCGAGATCACCTTTTCGCCTTGCAGCACGACGCAACCCCTACCAACGCCACTCACCCCCGAAACTTTCGCGAGTATGGCGAATGGGGTTTAACGCGACGTATCCAATTGACGCGCCCGACAGAAGAAATCGTTCGCATTGACAGTATTTTGCGCCCGCGCGACAAGGCGGGCAGTTAGCCGCAAAATGAAGAAAACGGGGAGCCCGATGTCTCAGAACATGAACACCGCCGAGTTGCAGAGCGCGATCGAGGCGGTGTGGGAAGAGCGGCAGGGCATTTCGGCCGGCACCACCGGCGTCGTCCGCGACACGGTGGAGAAGACGCTTGACCTGTTGGACAAGGGCGAGGTGCGGGTCGCCGAGAAGGGCCCGGAAGGCTGGACCGTCAATCAGTGGCTCAAGAAGGCCGTGCTGCTGTCGTTCCGCCTGAACGACATGGTGCCGATCTCCGGCGCCCCGGGCGGGGCCACCTGGTGGGACAAGGTGCCCTCCAAGTTCGACGGCATGACCCCCGATGATTTCCGCCGCGCCGGTTTCCGCGCCGTCCCGGGCTGCATCGTCCGCCGCTCCGCCTACATTGCGCCCGGCGTCGTGCTGCTGCCCGCGTTCGTGAACCTCGGCGCCTATGTCGACGAGGGCACCATGGTCGATACCTGGGCCACGGTCGGCTCGTGCGCTCAGATCGGCAAGAACTGCCACATCTCCGGCGGCGCCGGCATCGGCGGCGTTCTGGAGCCGCTCCAGGCCGGCCCGGTCATCATCGAAGACAACTGCTTCATTGGTGCCCGCGCGGAAGTCGCCGAGGGCGTGCTGGTCGGCGAGGGCTCGGTGCTGTCGATGGGCGTCTATCTCGGCGCCTCGACGACCATCATCAATCGCACCACGGGCGAGAAGTTCTTCGGCAAGGTGCCGCCTTACTCGGTCGTGGTATCCGGCACGATGCCGGCCAAGAAGCCGCTGCCCGATGGCTCGCCAGGCCCCAATCTCTATTGCGCCGTCATCGTCAAGCAGGTCGACGCGCAGACGCGCTCCAAGACCTCGATCAACGAGCTGCTACGCGACTAGGGCCTGTTTGACTGCTCCTTCGCTGCAGCCTCACTGGATTTGAACTCGACCTGATACTGGGCGTTAGCTGTCAGCGTAACGAAATTGTCCTCGGGGCGCAGGCGCAAGTTGTTGCTTTGAATGTTGAGGCTGGAAAGCTTGCAACTTGACGCCAGCGTGGCGAGAATGGCGGCGCATTCCTTGGCGCCGATCTCATAGAGCTGTCTGCGTCCGTTTTCCATAACGTTCCGTTGGTCGTCGAGATCGTCGGATTTGAGCGGCACCCGGAGGGTGAATTGCACGCCCACGGCCGTGGGACGCTGTAGATAGTTTGGCGTCTGGGCCGCGGCTGGCGGCGTCGGTACCGCGAGGGCAAACGTCATCAGACCTGCCAGGATCGCGCGCATTAATTGCTCCAGGTTCGAGGTTGCCGAGATTGGCCCGGGCCGGCGAGAAATTTCCCTCACCCTCGCCGGAGCCACAACAAAAAATTGAAACGCCTCCTGACAGAATACTAATTTAGGAATTGTGCGTGCCGCATGCTTGATGATCGGACGCGTTTTGGGGTTTAGATGCGCTTGGCGGCTCCAACCGTCGACCATAGGCTGGGTATGAATAACTACCGCAACCTCGCCAGCCAGAAGATCGCCGAGACGCTGACGACACTGGCGTCGCGCATCGGCGAGCGCTTTCCGGGCTCGGGATTGCTTGGGGTGTGTCGCGAGCTGATCGCCATGGCGGAACAGACCTCAGACCGCGCCGAAAAGATCGCCCGCCCCAATATCCCGCTGATCATGGGCGTGTGGCTGCTGCTGCTGCTCGCTGCCAGCACCATCGTTTGGCTCCTCAGCAAGGCAACCCGGCTAGAAGCCTCCACCGAACTGACCAACGTCATGCAGGGTGTCGATGCCGGCGTTAGCCTGCTCATCGTGCTGGGCGGCGCGGCCTTCTATCTATCAAGCCTCGAAAGCCGCTGGCGCCGCCGGGCGGTTCTCAAGGCGCTGCATGAATTCCGCTCCGTCGCCCACGTCATCGACATGCACCAGCTGACCAAGGATCCGAGCGCACTCGGCGGCCCACGCACCAGCTCGTCGCCGGACCGCGAGATGACGCGCTTCGAACTCGTGCGCTACCTCAGCTACTGTTCGGAAATGCTGTCGCTGGCCAGCAAGTCCGCGGCCGTCTACGCCGAGAAGATCGATGACCCCGCAGTGGTCGATGCGGTTGGCGACATCGAGCGGCTGACGACCAATCTCAGCCAGAAGATCTGGCAGAAGATCACGCTGGTCGAAACCGAGATCGAGGATGTGCGCGGCGCCAAGGCGATGTCCGCCGGCGAGCTCACGTTCGCGCAGCACATAAAAAGCGACTAGGGCTGCACGATGGACAGGCTGTTCACCCTGCTGACCTCGTTTCACGGCCGTATTCCGCGGCAGCAATGGTGGATCGGCTTCATCATCACCTTTCTCGGCAGCATCGCCGGGACGCTGCTGTTCAACCCCGACATGCTGGTCAGCGACGAGGCCGTGCCGCCGCAGTGGCCCGATACGTTCTGGCAGCTCGCCTGGCTGGTGCCGGCCACGGCGATTACCGTAAAGCGCTTCAACGATCGCGACTGGCCGTGGTGGCTAGGCTATGCATTTGCGGCGTTCGGCGCGTTTCTCTACGTGGCGCCGCACTTCGGGTTGCTGATCGACCCTGAGGCCGGCGGCGTCGGCGCGGCCAGTTTCTGGCTGTTGGTGGTTGTCATCCTCGCTGTCTCGATCGACAACGGGTTTCTCCGCGGCACGCGCGGCCCCAATCGCTACGGTCCCGATCCATTGGCAGGAGCCTAGACATCGGCATGTCGACCGCCTCAGATCCCGTCGCGCTGGCCCAGGCGCTGATCCGCTGCGAAAGCGTGACACCCGCCGAAGGCGGCGCGCTGACGCTGCTGGAGGGCGTTCTCTCCGCCGCCGGGTTCGAGTGCCACCGCATGACCTTTTCCGAGCCGGGCTTCCCCGACGTGCAGAACCTCTACGCGCGGCTCGGCAACACCGGGCCCAACCTCTGCTTTGCCGGCCATACCGACGTCGTGCCGCCGGGCGACATCGACGCGTGGACGTCGCCCCCGTTTGCCGCCCAGATCCGCGACGGCGTCCTCTACGGCCGCGGCGCCGTCGATATGAAGGGTGAGATCGCCTGCTTCGTGGCGGCCGCGAAGCGCTTTCTGGACGCTGGCGGCGGCAAGCTGCCTGGGTCGATCTCGCTGCTGATCACCGGCGATGAGGAGGGCGACAGCGTCAACGGCACCATCAAGGTGCTCGACTGGCTGAAGGCACGCGGCGAAGTTCTGCACGCCTGCGTGGTGGGAGAGCCGTCGAGCCGCCACGCCGTGGGCGATGAGATCAAAATCGGGCGCCGCGGCTCGCTCAACGGCGACCTCGTCGTCGAAGGCAAGCAGGGTCACGCCGCCTACCCGCACATCGCCGACAATCCGGTGCCGAAGCTCGCCCGCATCATCGACAGGTTGTCGAACCTGCGGCTCGACAACGGCACGTCGAACTTCGAAGCCTCGCATCTGGTCGTCACGGTCATCTCGGTGCCGAACACGGCGACCAACGTCATTCCCGCCCAGGCACGGGCGCGCTTTAACGTGCGCTACAACGATGCGCATCAGCGCGCGACGCTCGAAGACGTGCTGCGCAAGGCGTGCACGGAAGCAGCCGCCGAGGTCGGCGCGCGCTTCACGCTTTCGTTCTCCGGCACCGGCGATGTGTTCGTGACGCAAGCAGGTCCGCTCGTCCAAACTATGCAGGTTGCAGTGCAGGAGATCACCGGGCGCACACCCAAGCTGTCGACGACAGGCGGCACATCCGACGCCCGCTTCATCAAAGATCATTGCCCAGTGATCGAACTCGGATTGCTCAATGCCACCATTCACCAGGTCGATGAATGCGTGCCGGTCGCCGATCTCGAAACGCTGACCAAAATCTACGAGCGCTTCATCGCGCTGTTTTTCGCACGCGCATAGCAGAGGATACTTTCTGCGGCTTGTTGCAAATCGCGTCGACGCGTAACACTCTCCGCATATTGAACACGCAAGGCATTGCGGGCCGTGACCGACACCGATTTCGATATCAGCATGCTCACGCGTCGCGGCATACCATTGGGCCGCTTCGATGCCGGCGAGCGCATTTTCCTTGAGCACGAGAGCGGCACGGCGATGTATGTCGTGCGCAGCGGCGCCGTCGACGTCATCACGTTCGGCAACGTTCTCGAGCGCGTCGGCCCAGGCGGCATCTTCGGCGAGATGGCGCTTATCGAGGATGCTCCGCGCGCGGCTGCTGCCCTTGCCAGCGAACCGACGGAAGTGCTGGTCATCGACAAACCGATGTTCCTCACGCTGATCGCCGAGGAGCCGGAGTTCGCGCTGCAGATCATGAAGCTGATGGCCGAGCGCGTACGCCGTAAGCCCGCCGGTCCAGCCGCGCCTTAGCCGCTGCCGGCTTTAGGCGCTGCGTGCGCCGCGGGTGCGCGAGCGGCGGCGAACGGCTTCGCCGGTCGAGAAATGGATCGCCAGCCCGTGCGCCACGATGCCGATGCCCCAGCCGAGCAGCGGCCAGTAAAACCACAGCTTGTCCGGAGTCAGCAGCAGATTGACGGCTATCAGAATGGCGTTGACCAGCACGAACGAGGAAAAGTGAAAGAAAAAGCCGGTATCGCCCAATATCGTGTCGGCGAGATAGTCCTGGGTCTTGGTGATGAACGGCGGCATGGGGCAATCCTCAATCGGCATCGATCTCGGTTGCAGTCTAACACGGCCGCCAAAGCGGCGCCTGCGACCCCGCGCCCATAGCAAACGCTTCCCTAGCGCACTGTTACCAATGGTCTATTCCTACTGCTCGGGACGTGCATCAACGCTGTCGGCGTCGATCGAGTAGCCCGCGTCGGCAAGCCCGGTGAAGGCGGTCTCGGTCTTCAGGGTGCCCGTCACCCAGACCGGGTCGAACTGTCCGGCGAGCTGAATGCCCTTCTCCGACTTCACATAGACGATCTGGTTGGCCGGCGGGGGCGGAACGTGGATGCAGGCGCCGACGAACGGCACCAGCAAGAACTCCTTGATGGTTGTCGCCTCGAAGTCGAGCGGCACGACGTAGCCGCCGATGCGCACGCGCTTGCCGCTGAACTCCGTCACCACGCGCGGCGGCTTGTCGCCACCCGGCTGCCGGCGCTTCATCGACATGAAGCCGCCCTCGGCCAGTGGCGGCGGCGGAGCACCATCATCCGCCGAAGACGCGGGCGCCGCACCGGAGAAGAACGTCTTCGGTTTTGGCTTCACCGCCTCGGCCGGCGGCACGAGCTGGCCCCACTTGAGATCGATCGGCGTATCGACCGCGTACGAGGCGCCGAGTGGCGCCAGCGCGAGGACCAGAACCAGCACGACACGAGCTAAGGAATTCGTCATCGATCTCTCCATCAGGTGCGCACGGTCATGCCGTCGGCCAGCGAAAGCCGGTAGGCCCGCATGGCCGGCAACAACCCGGCGAGGAATCCAGCGGCGACGATCGCCGCGAGCATCAGCCATTCGCGCTGCGTCGGCGCGGCAATGTCGAGATTGAGGCCATAGGTGGCATCGACCCAGGGCCGCAGCAACGCCAGCGAGACGTAGAGCAGCGTCACGCCGAGCGCGACGCCGGCCAGTGTCAGCAGCCCGGCTTCGGTGACGAGCAGGCCGAGGATGGTAGACGGCCGCGCGCCAACGGAGCGCAGGATGGCCATCTCGCGCCGCCGCTCGTTCAGTGTCGTCAGGATCATGGTCACCATTCCAAGTAGCGCGGTGGCGACGACCATCGCCGACACGACCGACAGCGCCGTCTCAGCCGTGCCGACGAGGCCCCAGAGTTCCTGCAGCGCCGCGCCCGGCATGATCGCCGACAACGGCTCCTGCGCGTATTGGTTGATGGCCCGTTGCAGCTGGAAGGTGGCAAGCTTCGATTTCAGGCCAACCAGCGCCGCAGTGATCGCCGTCGGCTTCAAGTCCATGTGGCGCACCTGCTCGGCAGATACCTCCTCGCCCGGCACCGGCATGCCGCTCTGCCAGTCGACGTGGATAGCCTCGATGGCTTCGAGGCTGACATGCACCGTGCGGTCGACCGGCGTCCCGGTCTTGGCGAGGATGCCCGAGACGCGGAACGGCTTGTCGGCGTGCTCGATGAACGACACCGAGCCGAGGCCGTGGGCGACGATGATCGGATCGCCGACCTTGTAACCGAGCACTTTTGCTACATCGGCGCCGATCACGGCGTCGAACAGATCCTTGAACGGGCCGCCGGAAGCGAACGCCAGGCTTTGTCCGTGGCGATACTTGTAGCGCTCGAAGTAGTCAACGGTCGTGCCAAGCACGCGAAAGCCGTGATGGCTGTCGCCAAGCGATACAGGCACGATCCACGCCACCTCGGGCCGCTTGGCGATGTCCTCATAGCTTTTCCAGGTGACGTTGTTCGTCGCGTTGCCGATGCGGAAGATCGAATACAGCAGCAGCTGGATGCTGCCGCTGCGGGCCCCGACGATCAGATCGGTGCCGGATATCGTGTTGGCGAAGCTCTCGCGCGCGCCGGTGCGCACCTTCTCCACGCCGAGCAGCAGCATCACGCTGAACGCGATGGAAAGCACGGTAAGGCAGGCAGTCAGAGCGCGGTTACGCAGCGATTGCAGGGCCAGACGCGGAATGATGGGGCTGGGCAGCATCATGCTGCATTGCTCCTTTCGGAGACGGCGATCTCGTCCAGCCGCAGCACCCGGTCGAAGCGCGAGCCGAGCTGCTCCTCGTGGCTGACCATGATGACCGAGGCACCGGCTGCCTCCGCCTCGGCAAAGAGCAGGTCGAGAAAGGCGAGTTGCCGGTCGCGGTCCAACGCCGAAGTTGGCTCGTCGGCGACGATCAGCTCCGGACCGCCGATCAGCGCCCGCGCGGCGGCGACCCGCTGCTGCTGGCCGACGCTGAGATTCGCCGCCGAGAGCCCTCCGAGGTCCGCGGCATCGAGCCCCAAGCTCCGCAGCAGCCGTCGCGCTTCGTCCTCGGTCGCGCCGCGGCCCTCGGCCCGGCCGCGGCGACCGCGCGCAAAACTCAACGGCAGCAGGACATTATCGAGGATGGAGCCGTACGGCAGCAGGTTGAACATCTGGAAAATGATGCCGAAGTGCTCGGCGCGGAACCGGTCCCGCGCCGCGTTCGACAGCTGCGTCAAGTCGGTGCCGAGCACCTCGAGCTTGCCGGCCGACGGCGGCACGATCCCGCACAGCAAGCTGAGGAACGTCGACTTGCCCGTGCCCGAAGGCCCGACCAACAGGACGCGTTGCCGCGCGGGCAACGCGAAGTCCTCGATCGTCAGCGAGAACGATCGCGTGCCCGGCCAGCGGAAGCGGACGCCCGACATTCGCACGACGGCGGGCGATGCGGGGTCATGCGACTTCTGCATCACATGATCCCGGCGAGGTCGAGAGTCGGCTTGCTGCGGCTCACCTCGAACTGACTCTGGCCTTTGCCGGTCACGACGCTGACGGTGAGGTCGTGCGCGCCGGCGAACAGGGTGAAGTAGTCGAAGGTGATAGTGGTCAGCCCGGCGGGATTGGTACAATCGAGCGCATACGTCACGTGGAACTGGTTGTGACCGGCGTGCTCGTCATGGCCGTGCTTGTCCTTGGCATCGTTGTGATCGCCGTCGTTGTCGTCGTCATCATGATGATGCTCCGCCTCGATGGCGACTTTGGCCTCGGCGACGGTGCAGCCGGCATCCGCAGGCAGCGCGAACACGCCGAGCGGCTTCTCCAGGTGGGCCTTGGCCTTGTCGACTACCGCCTTTTGATCATCGGTCGTCGCCGCATGCTCGAAGCCGACGATGTCCATGCCGGGCACCTCCAGCTCCATGGAAACGCGCTTGTCCTCGATCGCGATGTTCAGCGTACCGTGGCCGTGCACGTGCGGGCCGAGCTCGCGGTGCTCTTCCTCGGCACGCGGGGCGGTCGTCAGCAGGGATATCGCGGCGACGGCGAGCGAAATTGTGAGTTGCTTGCGCATGGTCGTGCTCCTCGATCGGTACCGCTCGCGCGTGCGGCCACGGGGGCGGCATCGCCGGCGGATGTGGGGGCTGCGGATCGACGGGTGAGGAGTTAGGCGACCGGCGGTGCACGTGCCTGGAAGTTGATGATGGCGTGGCCGGGGGCGGCCGCATCGGCACGTAGCGGGACCAGCGTCGCAAAGCGCGGCGCGTCCAGTGATACGGCCGGGGCCGTCGGCATAACGCCCGTGCCAGCCGCTGCCACGGACCAGCATATTGGGCAGTCATTGCCGTGATGATGCGGGACGGCCGGCTGGCAACCCAAGTTTACCACGGCGCGACAGCTGACTGCTGTGGCGAGATTTTTGGCCCACGCGCGGGCCCCTGCACGGGCGGCAGCGCTCATGCCGCTATAGGCACCGGCCGCCGTGTGCACGTGCATGCCGGTATGCACATGCATTTGCGCCAAGAAGAGCGCTGCCTGCATCGTCAAAGCGAGCAGTGCAACCAGTCCGGGGCTCGATCGACGGCGAAAGAAGCTCATTCCGTCTCCAGGGGCAGACGAGACGATACGCCGAAAACTGCGGCGAGCGAAAGACACACCCCACTGCCGCGACGCCACATCCGGGGGCGGATGGTGAACGCCGCCCTTGAAGGCGCCGTTAGCCAAGCCTGTGTTTCCTGCGTCCCGCGCTTGTTGGGCACCCCTAAGTTTGGCAATCTGCCGTCTGATATTTGCCCCAGGGGATTTGGATGCTCAGGTCGATTTTAGGCTCGCACGGTTGGCGGCTGGCTGCGGTTCTCGCGCCGGCCTTTCTTTTTGTCGTGCTCGGCGCCGGGATTGCGCTGTCCGGCATGATCTTCGACCGCGATGAGGTGCGCGAAAGCGTCGTGCGCATCGAGGTCGAGCTTACTCAAGGGGGCGCCCGCCAAGGCACCGGCTTCATCATCAACGACAAGCGGGTCATCGCGACCAACAACCACGTCATCGAGGGCGCCAAGGCGATCTACGTGACGTTCCTTGCCAATGGCAAGCCGACGGCGATCCCGGCTCGTCTGATCGCCACAGATCCCGTCGGCGACATGGCGCTGATCGAGACGATCATCGACATCTATGGCGAACCGGTGGTGCTGGCGGACTACGACACCAGCCCCCCTGCAAAAGTAACCGCGATCGGCTACCCCGTGGCGGCCGACTTCGTCGCCGACAACAACTACCTGCCCGCCATCGCCTTCGAGCCGTCCTATACGGTCGGCACCGTCGCGCGCACCCTGTCGAATACCAAGTATCTCGGCGGCGAGCGGCTGATCCAGCACACAGCGGCGATCAATCCCGGCAACAGCGGCGGCCCGCTGTTCGACGACTGCGGCCGTGTCATCGGCATCAACACGCTGCGCACGGTGGCCAAGGAATCTGACTATGCGCAGGGCATTTTCTTCGCGGTCGACATTCGCGAGCTGCATAAGCTGCTCGACGACAACGTCATCAAGGCGACCTCCGTCAGCAAGCCCTGCACTCCCGGCATGGAAACCAAAGAAGACCTGCCTCCGGCCAATACCAAGGAAGCCGAGGCCGTGATGTTCGATCGCTTCGCGGCATGCGTGAAATCGCGCCCGTGCGACCGGAACATCTGCAAGAGCCGCTATACCAATCGCGTCGCGACCGAGATGGTGACTTCACGGCAGGGCGACGTCGACGTGCGGATGACACTGGCGGAGCCGAACTGCGAAGGCCAAAAGGTATCCGAGGCCGTTAGCGAGTTTCAGCGCTGCAATAGCCAACAGCCGTGTGAGTTCGAGAAAAGCTGCGGACCGAAACTCGAGGAGGCGCTCTCCGCCGACAACATGAAGGACCGGCGTTCGATGTTTGACCGAGCCCGCACCCAGGCCGTAGCGGATTGCAAAGCGGCATCGGCGCCAGGTGTTTGGCGCGGTGCCGAGACCGATAAGGGCATTTGGACAGCTGTGGTCTCCAACGAGAGAGGGGCATCGCTGGTGGTCTCATGCGATGTCGCCGGGCAGACTCCCGGCGCCGGCGTGATCCTGCTCGGCGCGGTCGCCGGTAAGCGCGATCGTTGGACCGGAACCCGTGCCGTACAGATGACGATCGATTCCTTCTCCGAGCCGCTACGCCTCGACCTCAAGACGCAGGACGCCGATCTGCAGGCGGGTGTGAAACACGTGGAATCGTCGGACACGCGCGGGTGGCTGAAGGAGTTGGTCGGAAAATTCAGCGTCGGCAGCGTCGTTACCTTCGAGGAGCCGAAAGTCTCGCTCGACGAGACGTTCTCCCTGTCGGGAGCGCAGGAGATGCTGGCGCCGTGCCTAAAGGCGAAGTTCGTCGAAGAGCAGCAGCAACAACAGCAACAGTAGGTTGCGGAAATTCGGCGGAGCGGCAGCTGAGCCGATGCTAGCGCTTCTTGCGGGCGCCCTGGCGTTTCAACTCGCCGGTCGATGAGTAGTCCTGTCCGTTGTAGTTCGCGGACCACTCATACTTCATTGTGTCACCTTCGACAGAAAGCCGAAGCAGGCCGTTGAGGCAGCCGTCGGTCTTTTCGTCGGTCCCGCCATAGGTGATTGCCTCCTGATACTCGTAGGTATCCCCCTTGCGATCGCCGACCAGCATGCCGCCGCAGGGCGGTTCTCCCGGGTAGCGGCTGACGCCGCCTTTGGGTGAAACGAACGTTAGCCGGACGGTGAAAGGATCGGCATCGCCCTGTGCAGCCTGCCCTGACCACAGGCCGACGATGGCGTCTTGCAAGCTGCCGGCAACATCGCCCGCAACGTCCTCCTGCGCGCGACAGCCGTCGGCCACAGCAAACATGGCCAACACGCCCATAGCAGCGGCCACCAGGCCACCTCGCCGCATCCAGCTTTCGATCCGTCCGGGCCCGCTCACGTCACCGTCGCCTTTGCCTCAACGCTTCTTGCCGACGCGGTGCAGTTCACCCGCCGCAGCATGATCCGCGCCGTTGAAGGTGCCGGACCAGTCGTACGTCATCTTGTCTCCGTCGACCGAAATCTTCACGAGCCCCCCGATGCAGCCGCCGTCCTTCTCGTCCACACCGCCCCAGGTGATCACCTCATTGAATTCGTAGTCGTCGCCCTTGCGATCACCCGAAAGGGTTCCGCCGCACGGAAAGCCGGGGTAGCGGCTCACGCCGCCCTTGGGCGATACGAGGGTCAGCCGCGTCTCGAATTTAGTTTCGCCTTGCGAGACTTCCCCGACCCAAGTGCCGACGATGGCGTCGCTGAGCGTTCCAGCCACGTCTTGGGCATGGGCGCCGATGGGCGCGGCGAGGACACAGGCAAGACAGGCTATGCGAACGCTGCGTGACATGCTCTGCACCGAAATGACTGCCAATCGAATTCCCAATTCTTATCTGCGGACCGTCGCTGAGAAAAGGCGCCAAGGCGTTCGAGGTGAAGAATATCGACTGTCGCCGGAGCGGGGTGCTGGCCGGAACGCGCCGGCGCATGCCAAGATGGGACCAACAACCACGCAAAAATAGGGGAGAGATCCGACCCATGAGCCGGCTATACGAGGACCAGCACCGCGTCCTGCAGGACCGCTTTCAGTCCCGGCCGATGGCCGACCGCATCGAGCAGATCGCCCTCAAGACCGAGATCGGCCCCGAGGAACAAGCTTTCATAGAGAGCCGCGACTTCTTCTTCCTGACCACCGTCGACAGCCAGAGCCGGCCGACCGTCTCCTACAAGGGCGGCGCCCCCGGCTTCATGCGCGTCGTCGACCAGACGCACCTCATGTTCCCGAGCTACGACGGCAACGGCATGTACCTGTCGATGGGCAACATCACCGCCAACCCGCATGTCGGCTTCCTGTTCATCGACTTCGAGCGCCCGTTCCGGCTGCGCGTGCAGGGCGAGGCGGAAGTGTCCAGCGCGCCCGAGCATCTCGCCTGCTTCAAGGAGGCGGAACTCGTGGTGCGCGTGAAGATCACCGAGCTTTGGATGAACTGCCCGCGCTACATCCACCGCTATCAGAAGCTGAAGACCTCGCGCTACGTACCGCAGGCCGACATCGAGACGCCGCTGTGCGAGTGGAAGCGCACCGAGCCGGTGCAGGACGTGCTGCGTCCGCACGAGCTGGCGCAGGTGGCCAAGGCCGGCACCATCCCCATCGAGGAGTGGATCGGCCGCGTCGTCACCGGCGACGACAACGTCTAGAAACGACAGCGCCGCCGGAGCGGTCCCCGGCGGCGTGCCCGCCTC
The DNA here is from genome assembly GCA_039933175.1 of Hyphomicrobium sp. Taxonomy (GTDB): domain Bacteria; phylum Pseudomonadota; class Alphaproteobacteria; order Rhizobiales; family Hyphomicrobiaceae; genus Hyphomicrobium_A. The sequence goes on from JBDTOR010000001.1 coordinate 52,091, forward strand.
TTTGCGAGGCGGCTCCTTGCGCGTTATGGCGGTATGAGCCTGCTGACTTAGCTAACTTTTCAGCCGGCAGGCCGATCATTCGACCGCCCGAATTTGGACCCTGTGCCGCACACGGACAACCGCAGCTTCTGCGTGACTGGCGCGTTGGCTATGCACCGAGCGCCGGGCTCGCAAGGTGAAGGATTGACTACGGAATGATCCGTTTCCGCCGGCTTTTCGAACTCGTCTCCGAGATTGACCGGCGCCGCTTTGCCGAAGCCAGCGACCTTTTCCGGGCTGCGTTTCCCCACGAGGCCGATGCGATCGACCGGATCGCCCACATGCTGCTCAATCGGAGGAAACTCGGCTTCGACCCGATCCTGTTGCTCTCCACCGACGCGCGCGACCGCATCACGGGACTCGCCTTCGTCTATTACTTCTCCGACCTCGACTATGGCTACCTGCAGTACTTCGCCAGCGACCCGCGCAAACCGGCGCGGGGCATCGGCGTGGCGCTTTACGAGGCGTTGCGTGAGCTGCTCTCTGCCCGCGGCGCGCGCGGGCTGTTCCTCGACGTACCACCTGTCGAACCAGACAAGCTCAAGGACCGCTCGCGTCTAGCGATCAACCGTAAGCGGCTACGCTTTTACGCACGCTACGATGTGCAGAAGGTCGTCAACACGCTGTGGGATATCGAGGCCAATCCTCGCAACGACGGCTACCTGACCACCCTGCTCTATGACCCGCTGGGCCGCAAACCGCACCTGTCGCAGCGCGATGCCCGTGTCGTCATACGCAACATCCTCGTCGACCAGTACGCCTTCGAGCACGACGACCCGTTCGTCATGCGGATCGTCCGCTCGTTCACCGACAACCCGGTTAAGCTCGAAGCGCTCGGCCCGCAGCCCGAGCGCGCCGTCCCGACGCGCGCCAAGTATCTCTTGCCGATCAAGATGGTGGTCTCCGAACGCCACATGATCCACCACCTGCGCGAGAAGGGCTACGTCGAGCGCCCGGTGCGCGTCACGGCCATCCTCAAGGGCCTCGAGGGTCTGCCGATCGAGCGGGTGCCCACGCGCCATTTCGGCGAGGACAACCTGACCGCCGTGCATACGCCGGCCCTGGTCGGCTACCTCAAGGCCATGAGCCAGCGGCTCGATGACAAGGCGATTATCTATCCGGAAGTGTTTCCGATCCGCCGTCCCGACCGCGTACCGCGGGCGCTGGAGGATCGCGCCGGCTACTTCTGCGCCGACACCTTCACGCCACTGACGAAGAACGTCTTTGCCGCCGCGCGCGATGCCGCCAACGTGGCGCTTACCGCCGCCACCGTCATCGCCAACGGCGAGCGCTTCGCCTACGCCCTATGCCGCCCGCCTGGCCACCATGCCGAGCGACGCATATACGGCGGCTTCTGCTTCCTCAACAATTCGGCGATTGCCGCCAACTATCTGTCGAAGCAAGGGACCGTCGCGCTGCTCGACATCGACTATCACCACGGCAATGGCGGCCAGGACATCTTCTACGCACGCGATGACGTGCTGACCGTCTCGATCCACGGCCACCCCAGCCACGCCTATCCAAATTTTTCCGGCTACAGCGACGAGCGCGGCGAAGGGGCAGGGCTCGGCTTCAATCACAACTTCCCGACCGAGCCGCCGGTCAATGATGAGCGCTATCTGACACTGCTCGACAAGGCGCTTGGCGTCGTGCGTGCCTTCAAGCCGCGCTATCTGGTGCTGTCGATCGGCTTCGACATCATGCGCGGCGACCCGACCGGCTCGTTCGCCGTGACCAACCAGGGCATGCAGCGCGTCGGCAAGCGTATTGGCCGCTTCGGCATCCCTACCCTCATCGTTCAAGAGGGCGGCTACTCGCTCGGCAACCTGCGCGCCGGCGCTCACGCCTTTTTCAGCGGTATCATCGACGCCTGGCACGGCTGACGTTCAGCCAGACCGTCATGGTTCCGGAGAGAGGGGCGCCGGTGGCTTACCGCCCGCGCCGTGCAGGACCGTCATGGTGATATACGCGCCGATCCACGATCCGATTGCCGCGAAGATCACATACACCCAGTTGTTGGTGTAGCTGATCACCGCGAACGAGGAGAGCGTGTACCAGAGGCTACTCCAGTTGGCGGCGGCGACGCGTTTGCGCGCGATGACCGAGTTGGTGAACATCACGTAGACCGCGTCGGTCAGCGCGGTGGCGACGACGACGCCCACCGCCAGCCAGATGTCGATGTTATGGATACTTTGCACGGCACGAGCCCTCGGCGACCGGCGCCTCGTCGCGCCGCCGGCAGGCTAGCCCGTCACACTTAAGGAACCGCGTAAGCTGCGTCGCTCTTTCCACGGCAACACCGTCATCCCGGCGCAGGCCGGGACCCACGCCAGCTTCAGCACGCGGCTTTAGTAGAGAACAATCTCGGCAGCGCAGCAGGCATCGCACTCTCTCTACGCATCGTCGCGGTCGCAACACGGAGACTTGCATGGATCCCGCCCTGCGCCGGGATGACGGATAGACGAAATTGGCCCCACACCTACTTGAAGTGCTTGGAGAGCTTGAGGCCCTGCGCCTGATAATGCGAGGGGAGGTCGCGGCCATACAGCAACTCGGGCGTGTCGGTGAGCTGCTCGTACACCAAACGGCCGATCGTCTGCCCGTCCTCCAGCATGAACGGCACGTTGTGCGAGCGGACCTCCAGCACGGCCCTGGAACCGGCACCGCCAGCTTCGGCATGACCGAAGCCAGGGTCGAAGAAACCCGCATAGTGCACGCGAAACTCGCCGACCAGCGGATTGAACGGCACCATTTCTGCGGCCTGGGTCGGGGGTACCTGGACTGCTTCCTTGGAGGCGAGGATATAGAACTGGTCCGGGTCGAGGATCAGCCGCTTCTTGCCGCGCACATAAATCGGTTCCCAGAAGTCGAGCATGGCGCATGCGCCAACCGCGTCGACATCGACGAGCCCCGTATGGCGCTTGCCGCGGTAGCCGACGAGGCCATCCTTGTCGCCCGCAAGATCGATCGACAGCGGAATGTCCTGCACCGGCTTGGCTTCGGGACCGCCGGCGCGGAAGCGGATCTGCGACAGGCGCGATCCCTTGCGCACCACGACGGGGAAGGTCTGCGGGCAAATCTCGGCGTACAGGGGGCCTTCATATCCGGCCGGGATCTGATCGAAGGACGAGACGCCATCGGCGATGACGCGCGTGAAGACATCAAGCCGCCCAGTAGAACTCTTGGGGTTGGTCGCCGCGCACAGACCGTCGGGCAATGACAGGCCTTCGAGCAGCGGCGCGACGTACACGCAGCCCGTCTCCAGTACCGCACCCTGAGATAGCGAGATGGAATGCAACTGCAGATCGTCGAGCTTGGCCGTGACGCGCTCGCCGCGCCCGGGCAGGAAGCTGGCCCGCACCCGGTAAGCGACGTTGCCGAGGCGCAGATCAAGGCTGGCCGGCTGCAGCTGGTTGGGCAGCAGCGGTTCGGCGAGCTTCACCACCTCTTCGACAATGAGCTCGCGGATCGCCTGCGAGGGCAGGATACCCTCGACGGGCGCCTTGGGCGCGGCCTTCGCAGCTTTGACCTCGGGCTTAGCCATCGTCGTTAAATCCTTGCCGGCAAGCGCAGCTTTGTCGCTCTAGAGCAAGCGGGCCTTGACGCCAAGCGCGATGCGGGAGTAATCCCCCAAACACACTTCGTGGTCATTTGGCCGGCCGGCTTGCAGCCACGTAAAACAACTCGCTAAAAGGGCCGTGCGCACCCAGAGCTTTAGCGCGGCTATTTTACGAGCGGTGCCTTGCCCGCCGGCCGGGTTTTACTTGGGCCAACGAGCCCGCAGGAGCGCGCATGGCGAGCAACGACGACCGAGCGGCAACCCCCAAGAAGTGGGCACCCGAAACGCAGCTCGTGCATGGCGGATCGCTGCGCTCGCAGTTCGGCGAAACGTCCGAGGCGATGTTCCTGACGCAGGGGTTTGTCTACGCCAGCGCCGAGCAGGCCGAGGCACGCTTCAAGAACGAGGACCCGGGCTTCCAGTACAGCCGCTTCGGCAACCCGACCGTCGCCATGTTCGAAGAACGCGTGCGCCTGCTCGAGGGCGCCGAGGAGGCCCGCGCCGCGGCGAGTGGCATGGCCGCCGTGAACGGCGCCGTCATGTCGTACCTCAAGGCCGGCGACCACATCGTCTCTGGCCGTGCGCTGTTCGGTGCCTGCCGCTACATCGTCGAGACGCTGACCCAGCGGTACGGCATCGGCTGCACGCTCGTCGATGGTCGCGACCTCGACGGTTGGAAAAAGGCCGTCCGCCCAAACACGAAGATGTTCTTCTTCGAGACGCCGTCAAACCCGACGCTGGAGCTGGTGGATATCGCCGCCGTCTCCAAGATCGCGCATGCGGCTGGCGCTCTCGTCGTCGTCGACAACGTTTTCGCGACGCCGCTTTTCCAGCGCCCGTTGAAGCACGGCGCCGATATCGTCGTCTATTCCGCAACCAAGCACATCGACGGACAGGGCCGCTGCCTCGGCGGCGCGGTGCTCGGGTCGCATGACTACGTCAACAATCACCTGCAGGAATACCTGCGCCAGACCGGCCCGACCATGAGCCCGTTCAACGCCTGGGTCATGCTCAAGGGCCTGGAGACAATGCCGGTGCGCGTCAAGGCGCAGACGGCGACGGCAGCGAAACTCGCCGATCATCTCGCCGGCCAGTCGAACGTCACCCGCGTACTGTACTGTGGGCGCGCCGACCATCCGCAAGCCGATATCGTCAAGCGGCAGATGACGGGCGGCGGCCAGATGATCGCGTTTGAAGTGAAGGGCGGCAAGGCGGGCGCCTTCGCCCTGCAGGACGCGCTTGGCCTCATCAAGATTTCCAACAACCTCGGCGACGCCAAATCGCTTATCACCCATCCGGCGACGACGACGCATCACCGGATCGGCCCGGAGGCGCGCGCCGAGCTGGGCATCAGCGATGGGCTGTTGCGGCTGTCGGTCGGCCTCGAAGCGTTCGAGGATCTGGCCGCCGATCTCGATACGGGGCTTGCCGCAGTTCGCGGTTAATCACCCCCTCGGCCGACGTTGACCCGGCGCGCGCCGGGCTTAGAATCGCGTGGTTGCGCCGCGTCGACGGCGCATGGAGCATAGTGTGATGATCGAGAAATTCGCTAACGTCAGCGGCGAGGTATCGAGCGAATTTCTCGATCTGAATCACACTAGGGAACCTAGGCTTCTAGTGCCCCCTATGATTCCGAAGTTCGCTCCCCGTCCCGGCCGCAATCTGTGGCGAACTTCGGAATCGGGGCACTAGGCGCATGTACGAAGCTGTGACCCGCGGCATCCGCATCCGCGTCACCCCTCAATACCTGGAGGACCAGTCGTCCCCGGAGGAGAGTGAGTTCTTTTGGGCCTACACCATCGATATCGCCAACGAGAGCGAAGAGACGGTGCAGCTGCGCTCGCGCGTGTGGCAGATCACCGACGGCATCGGCCAGACGCAGGAGGTGCGCGGGCCGGGCGTCGTCGGCGAAACGCCGGTGATCCAGCCGGGCTCGTCATTCAGCTACACGTCGGGGTGCCCGCTGCGCACACCGTCGGGCATCATGGTCGGCAGCTATCAGATGACGGACGCCAAGGGCGAATTGTTCGACGTCGCCATTCCGGCCTTCTCGCTCGACAGCCCATTCGTCGTGCGCAGCATGAACTAGCGAGCGCCCCATGAAGGGTCCGGCCTACTCCACAACGGAGCTGCTGGCGCGGCTCGTCAGCTTCGATACGACGAGCCACAAGTCCAACTTGGCGCTCATCCGTTTCGTCGAGGACTACCTTCTGCAGCACGGCGTGGTCAGCCAGATCGTTCCAACCGCCGATGGGGAGAAGGCGAGCCTCTATGCCACCGTCGGCTCAATCGGGGTCGGCGGCGTCGCGCTCTCCGGCCACACCGACGTCGTTCCGGTGGTGGGCCAGCGGTGGACGTCGGACCCGTTCGTCGTCACCGAGCGCGACGGGAAGCTCTACGGCCGCGGCACCGCCGACATGAAGGGTTTCCTCGCCTGCGTGCTCGCCGCCGTGCCCGATTACATGCAGCGCCAGCTGGCCGTGCCCGTCCACCTCGCCTTCTCCTACGACGAGGAGATCGGCTGCCTCGGCGTGCGCCCGATGATCGCCGAGTTCGGCGGCCGTCTCGTCAAGCCGCGCATGGTGCTGGTCGGCGAGCCGACGATGATGAGCGTCGTCGACTCGCACAAAGGGCCCGTGCGCTGGCACATCGAGATCAAGGGCCGCGCCGCGCATTCGAGCATGGCGCCGCTGGGCGTCAACGCCATCGCCGTCGCCGGGAAGCTGCTGCGCGAACTGGCCGATATCGAACACGAGTTGAAACTGCGCCCGCAGGCTCCGCGCTTCGATCCGCCTTACGCCACGCTGCAGGTGACGCGCATCGACGGCGGCACGGCGACCAATATCGTGCCCGTCTCGTGTAGCTTAGACTTCGACGTGCGCGCCGTACCTGGCGTCGACATCGCCGCCATCGACCGGCGCATCCGCACCTTCGCCGCCAACGTCTGCCTGCCGGACATGCGCAAAGTCGCCGCCGAGGCCGCGATCGACATTGCCATCGCCAACCAGGTGCCGCCGTTCTCGGCCGGTGCGAACTCCGAAGTGGTGGCGCTGGCGCTCAACCTCGCCGGCCAGAACGAAACGCACGCGGTCTCCTACGCTACGGAGGCCGGCCTATTCCAGGTTGCCGGCTCGCCTGCCGTCGTCATCGGTCCCGGCGACATCGCGCAGGCGCACACGGCCGACGAATGGATCGCCGCCGACCAGCTCACGAAGTGCAGTGCATTTCTTGCGCGACTTGGCGATTGGGCCGAGCACGGTTCAGCCGTTCGCTGATTGCCGCATCACATCTTCTTCATCGCGCAGCCCCGCGTTGCCGGGAACTTTCGGCACGCGCATCGACTTATGCCCGCGTTGGATTAAGTCGAATGAAAATGGAGGCTCGCTGTGAACCGGCCGGAAATTCGCGCAACCGCTTTTAGCGCCTTGTCTTTGCTTGCATCTCTCGCGCCCGTATCGGCTGCGCAAGAAGAGAGCGAGGACGGAAAAGTCGCCTTCAACAACGCTTGCCGCACCTGCCACTCGTTCAAAGCCGATGACAATCGGCTAGGTCCGACGCTGCACGGAATCGTCGGCCGCAAGGCCGGCTCGGTAGAGGGATTTGCGTTCTCGCCGGCCATGAAGGGCTCGGGAGTGACTTGGGATGCAGCCACACTCGACAAATTTATCAGCGATCCCAACCAGGTCGTAAGCGGCAACAAAATGCAGCCGTTTGGCGGCATCGCCGACGCCGGCGAGCGCAAGAAGATCATCGATTATCTGGGAACGTTGAAGTAGGCGCGCCTACGCGATTTCGTCCGGGGCGAAGCGGTACGTCTTCGTGCAAAATTCGCACGTGACGCTGATCGACCCATCGGGCTCGCGCATATCCGTCAGCCCCTTGGCACCGAAAGAGCGCAGGAACCCTTCGACCCGCTCGCGCGAGCAGCGGCAGTAGGCTTCGATCGAAGCGGCAGGGAAGGCGCGCACGCCTTCCTCGTGAAACAGCCGGTAGAGAAGCCGGTCAGGCGCGAGCGTCGGATCGAGCAGCTCGTGATCTTCAACCGTCGAGGCGAGGATGCGCGTGCGCTCCCAATCGTCATCCTCTTCGCTGTAGTGCTCGTCGTCACCAAACGCTTCGTCCAACGCCGGCTCCGTGCCGCCGGTCCGCGCCAGATGCTGGATCATCAGTCCGCCGGCGCGCCATTGCCAGCGCCCGGGCGCGCCTTTCTCGCCGGCGGTGTAGTGGCGGGCCACGGCGAGACGCACGAATGACGGCAGCTGCTCGGACTGATGGAAATAGGTCAGCGCGGCTTCCCCGAGGCCCTCGCCCGTCAGCGCGACGATTCCCTGGTAGCGCTCCATATCCTCGCCGGGATCAATCGTGATGGCGAGATGGCCACTGCCGATCAGCTCCCCTTGGGCAATGTCATCGTCGGCGCCGATACGCTTCTTGTCGTAACGCGCATAGGCGCGCAGCCGACCCGGCGGCTCGTAGCTGACGACGAGAAAGTCCAGCAGGCCGTCGGTCTTGGTTTGCAGCGTCAGCTTTCCGTCGATTTTCAGAGCCGTGCCGAGCAATGCGGTCAGCGCTACGGCTTCGCCGAGGGTCTGCGACACGGCGTTCGGTGCGGCGTGATGCGAAAGGATCTCGTCGACGGCCGGGCCAAGGCGCACGAGACGGCCGATGACGCCCGAGCGCACGGTGCGAAACGGCAGCACGATGTCGTCGCTCGGGATCTTCAGCGTGGTCGTCGTCGTGCCAACATCCGCCATCAAGACACTCCGAGGCACCAGGCGAGGATCGCTTTCTGCGCGTGCAAGCGGTTCTCGGCTTCGTCGAATACGACGGACTGCGGCCCGTCGATGACGTCCTCGGTGACCTCCTTGCCGCGGTAGGCGGGAAGACAATGCATGAAGATGGCGCCGTCGGCCGCCTTGCTCATCAGCTTGGCATCGACGCCGTACGGCTCGAGCATCTTCTTGCGCCGCGCCGCATCCGTTTGGCCCATCGACACCCACGTATCGGTGACGACGCAATCGGCCCCGCGTACGGCCTTTGCAGCATCGCTCGTGTAGGCGACGGCGCCCTTTTCGCGTTTCACCCAGTCGATCGCTTCCTGCTCGGGACGCAACTCGTCGGGGCACGCAACGCGCAGTTCAAACCCGAAACGCACCGCGGCGTGCATCCACGAAACCGCAACGTTGTTCCCATCGCCGACCCAGGCGACAGACCGGCCTTTGATCGGCCCTTTGTGCTCCTCGAAGGTCATTATGTCGGCCATTACCTGGCACGGATGGCTTTTGTCGGTCAGCCCGTTGATCACCGGGACGGTGGCATACTTGGCGAGGTCGAGAAGGGTTGCGTGCGAGTTGGCGCGGATCATGATGGCGTCGACATAGCGCGACAGCACACGCGCCGTGTCGGCGATGGACTCGCCACGGCCGAGCTGCAGATCCGTATTGTTGAGCGACAGCGTCTGCCCGCCCAGCTGGCGCATGGCGACGTCGAACGACACGCGCGTGCGCGTCGACGGCTTCTCGAAAATCATCGCCAGGGTCGATTCAGCAATGGCCACCGGCTTGAACTTGGCGGGCGTCTTCTTGCCGGCGCGCTTCATGGCGTGCGCCATGTCGATGATGGTGCGCAGCGTCTTGGGGTCGAGCGCGTCGAGGTCGAGGAAATGCCTCGGTTGCGGAACGGTGCGGGATTTTAGGGCCATGGCACTCCGGCCGGCTGAGCTGAAATGAAAATTCAAGTTGCGGGCGCCGCAACGCGATCAAGCGCGCGCGACAGACGCTGGACAGCATCGGCGATCTCTTCGTCGGCGATGTTGAGCGGAGGTAGCAGCCGCACGACGTTGTCGCTGGCGCCGGCGACGAGCAGCTTCTCGGCCAGAGCGGCCTTCACCACCTCCGCCGGCGCGACCTTCACCTTGATGCCGGCGAGCAGGCCCTGGCCGCGGACTTCTTCGACGAGATCGGGATGCGCGTCCTTTACGGACGCGAGCGCCTGTTTGAGACGCAGCGCCTTCTGTTGCACAGCCTCGAGGAAGCCCGGCTCCAGCACGCTTTCCAGAACCGCATAGCCAACCGCCGTCGCGAGCGGATTGCCGCCGAAGGTCGAGCCGTGCGTGCCGGGCGTCAGCCCCTTCGCCGCGTCCTCGGTCGCCAGCAGCGCGCCCAGCGGAAAGCCGCCGCCGATGCCCTTGGCGACGGGCATGAGATCGGGCGTGATGCCTGCCCACTCGTATGCGAACAGCTTGCCCGAACGGCCCATGCCGCACTGGACCTCGTCGAATATGAGGAGGAGGCCGTGCTTGTCGCACAGCGCGCGCAAGGCCTGCAAGAATTCTGGCGTCGCAACGTTGACGCCCCCTTCACCCTGCGCCGGCTCGATCATGATCGCCGCCGTCTCCGGCCCGATGACCTGCTCGACCGCAGCGAGGTCGCCGAATGGCACATGGTCGAAGCCCTCGACCGGAGGACCGAAGCCTTCGAGGTACTTCGGGTTGCCACCAGCCGCGATGGTCGCCAGCGTCCGGCCGTGGAAGGCGCCGCTGAAGGCGATGACGCGCCACCGCTGCGGATTGCCGGAGACATAGTGATAGCGGCGCGCGGCCTTGATCGCCGCTTCGCACGCTTCGGCGCCGGAATTGCAGAAGAACACCTTGTCGGCGAACGTCACGCCGACGAGCCGCTCAGCCAGCCGCTCTTGTCCCTCGACGCGGTAAAGGTTGGACGTGTGCCACAGCTTGCCGGCCTGCTCGGTGAGCGCGGCGATGAGGCGTGGATGCGCGTGGCCCAGCACGTTGACGGCAATGCCCGAGGCGAAGTCGAGATAGCGGTCGCCGGCAGCCGTAATCAGCCAGGCGCCCTCGCCCCGCTCGAAAACGAGGTTCTGGCGCCCATAAGTGCCCATGACGGCCGATGACGGGCCGGTTGTAGGGGCAGCGGCCTGGGTTGTGTGGTCCGAGGCCGCCAAGGATGCGGACATCGGTCAGCCCACCCTGTGCAGCGAAGCGTCGCTGGAAACTAAAAAAGCCGCCTCCGCGGCGGCCATGAAGCGCTGTAGATACGCGCGAGGCCCATTTCTGTCAACGGAATGGGCCGTTTCAACGCGTATTCAATAGCATTCAACGCCGGTTTACGTCATCCCGGCCGCGGAACTGTCAAACTTGTTCGCCAGTATTCACATCTGGGGATTGGTCGCCGCGACGGCCGCATGCCCCTCCGCGCGGAGCCAGCAACGACGGGCAAAGAAGCAACGGGCAGGGCAGTTGCGTGTTGCGAATATGCCACCGGTTCCGCCGGATGCCCCGCCTGCCGGATCTCTGATCTTGTAGGCCCAATTCAGCCTGTTGTAGGTTTCCTCCTGTCGCGGCACGAGGTCTCGCGTAGTCATCGAGACCCAGTCCTGTGTTGGCCCGGCGTGCGTTGGCGAAGCAGTTGCTCGCCCTGTCGAATATGCGCCGCTAGTCAAGCGTCATCCAGTTCGCGTCACCCAGTAAAGCGTCCCGTAACCGGCCAGGCCTTGGCTTGTCGCGTTTGTCGTAGCGTGTCCGCACGCTCCGCGCCGCGCCCGTGCCTGTCCCGATTGTCAATCGGTGTGCGCTTCTGTTTGCGCGCGCCCCTGATGCCCAGGGAGCGAAATTTTATGGCTTGGACGGATGAGCGCGTTGAGACGCTGAAGAAGCTGTGGGGGGAGGGCTTGAGCGCAAGCCAGATCGCCGGCCGGCTGGGCAGCGTCACCCGCAACGCCGTAATCGGCAAGGTTCACCGGCTGGGTCTCTCCGGCCGCGCCACCACCTCGCGCATGAAGAGCCATCGCCCGCGTCCGCGCATGGCTTCCAAGCGCATGGCGAAGGCGAGATTTTCGGCCACCGGCAATCCCGCCTTCCGCGCGCTCTATCAGGAGACGGAGGCGTACGTCCCACCGGTCGAGGAGATGATCATCCCCCTGGCCGAGCGCAAAACCATCCAGACGTTGCTGGAGTGCAGCTGCCGCTGGCCGATCGGCGACCCGCAAATGTCCGATTTCCACTTCTGCGGCAAGGACAAGGTGCCGGGCCTGCCGTACTGCGAATTCCACGCCCGGCGTGCCTTCCAGCCGCCCCAGGCGCGCCGTCGCGAGCGCGAGCTCGTCCAAGTGCCGGGCCCTCTCGATGTCTCCATTCCGCGCAAAGAAACCGCTTAAGCGGACGACGCGGCGCTAGCTCAACTGACACAACGCGCTGGACGCTCGTCCGGCGCGTTTTTTTTGTTCCGGTTGGTTGCGTCAGGCTTCGCCGAAGACGTATCCGGCCGAGCGCACGGTGCGGATCGGATCGCGCTCATTGCCGCGGATCAGCGACTTGCGCAGGCGGCCGATGTGAACGTCGACAGTTCGCTCGTCGACGAAGGCGTCGCGTCCCCACACGCCGTCGAGCAACTGCGTGCGCGACAGAACGCGGCCGGAACTTTCCATGAGGAACTCGAGCAGCCGGAATTCTGTCGGACCCAGGCGCACCTGGCGCAGCCCGCGCGTGACGCGATGAGCGGCGCGGTCGAGCTCGATGTCGCCGATCTTCAGCACTTCTGCCACGCGATCGGGTGAGGTGCGGCGCAGGATGGCTTTGACGCGCGCCATGAGCTCCGGCAGCGAGAACGGCTTGACGACATAGTCGTCGGCTCCGGTCGACAGCCCGCGGATGCGGTCGCTTTCCTCGCCGCGCGCCGTCAACATGAGGATCGAAACGTTGCGCGAGTCCGACTTGGCGCGCAGGCGCCGGCATAGCTCGATACCCGAGACGCCCGGCAGCATCCAGTCGAGCACGACGAGATCGGGGCGCTCCTCCTCGAGGAGGATGAGTGCTTCCTCGCCGGTCTCGGCGTGCGCGACGCGGAAGCCCTCCGCCTCGAGGTTGTAGCGCAGCATCTCGGCGAGCGGCGCCTCGTCCTCGACGATGAGAACCTTAGCGGACATCCCGTTATCTCCGCCCCATCATCGATTGCCGGAGATCAGCGTCGAGCTGGTCTGATCGTCCTTCGGACGATCGTCGGCAATGTTGAAGCCGCGGACGAGGAAGTGCACCGTCTCGGCGATGTTGGTCGTGTGATCGCCCACCCGCTCGACGTTCTTAGCGCCGAACAGAAGATGCGTGGAGATGCCGATGTTGCGCGGGTCTTCCATCATGTACGTGAGTAGCTCGCGGAACAGCGAGTTGTACATCGCGTCGATCTGCGCATCGTTGCGCCACACGGCGAGGGCCTTGTCGGCGTCACGCTCGGAGTAGGCGTCGAGCACTTCCTTGAGCTGCTCGAGGGCCAGCTCCACCATGTGGCGGATGCCCGACATCAGCGGCTTGGGATGCGATTCATCGGCGATCGCCAGTGCGCGCTTGGCAATGTTCTTGGCCAGATCGCCGATGCGCTCGAGGTCGGTCGTGATGCGCAGAGCGCCCATGATGTGCCGCAGGTCGTCGGCCATCGGCTGACGGCGGGCGATCATGGAGATCACCTGCTCCTCGATCTCGCGTTCGAGATTGTCGATGGCGCGGTCGGACTGCACGACCTCCTCGGCCAGCTTCGGATCACGGCGTTCCAGCGCACCGAGAGACTGACCGAGCAGCTGCTCGGCGAGGCCGCCCATCTGGGCGATCTTCTTGTCGAGCAGAGCCAGCTCTTCCTCGTAGGATTTTACGGTGTGCTCGTTCATGGAAGGCTCTCCTGTCGGGCGGGTCGTACCGGCTACGGGGCGGGCTGCGGGGCGGGCAAAGAGGCTCCTCAGCATCAGCCGAACCGGCCAGTGATGTAGTCCTGGGTGCGCTTTTGTTTGGGGCTGGTGAAAATCTCGGAGGTCACCCCTTCCTCGACCAGCTCTCCAAGATGGAAGAACGCCGTACGCTGCGAGACACGCGCCGCCTGCTGCATGGAGTGGGTGACGATGATGATGCAGTAGTTCTTACGCAGCTCGTCGATCAGCTCCTCAATGCGCGCCGTGGCGATCGGGTCGAGCGCCGAGCATGGCTCGTCCATGAGGATGACTTCAGGGTTCACCGCGATGGCGCGCGCGATGCACAGGCGCTGTTGCTGCCCGCCGGAAAGGCCGGTGCCGGGCTCATCCAGGCGATCCTTCACCTCTTTCCACAGGCCGGCCTTTTCGAGGCTCGACTGCACGACGTCGTCGAGGTCGGCTTTCGAATGGCAAAGGCCATGGATGCGCGGGCCGTAGGCGACGTTCTCGAAGATCGACTTCGGAAATGGATTCGGCTTCTGGAACACCATGCCGACGCGGGCACGCAGCTGCACCACGTCGAGGCTCGGATCGTAGATATCCTGGTTGTCGATGATGATCTTGCCGGTGACCTTGGCGATCGGGATGGTGTCGTTCATGCGGTTGATGCAGCGCAGGAACGTCGACTTGCCGCAACCGGAAGGACCGATGAAGGCCATCACCGCGCGGTCGGGTATGTTCACGGACACGCTCTGCAGCGCCTGCTTGGCGCCGTAGAACACGTTGACGTCCTGCGCCACGACCTTGGTCTCGGTGCGCGCGTCGACGGGAGAACTCTGAACGTCCAGGGTCGGCATCTTGAGCATCTACGGCTCCTGAGGGAACGAGACTTTACCACCGCCGCTCGTACTTGCGGCGAAGAATGACGGCAACGAGGTTCATGCAGATCAGCACTGCGAGCAGGATAATGGTGGCGCCGGCAGTGCGCTCGACGAAGCCGCGCTCCGCCGAGGTGGCCCACATGTAGATCTGCACGGGAAGCGCCGTGGACGGTGCCAGCGGCGAGGTTGGGTATTCGACGACGAAGGCGACCATGCCGATCATGAGCAGGGGCGCCGTCTCGCCCAGCGCCTTGGCGAGGCCGATGATCGTCCCCGTCAGGATGCCAGGCATGGCCAGCGGCACGACATGATGGGCGATGGTCTGCATCTTCGAGGCGCCGACGCCGAGGGCCGCTTCGCGGATCGAGGGCGGAACGGCGCCGATGGCGGCGCGCGTGGCGATGATGATGGTCGGCAGCGTCATCAGCGTCAGCACCAGGCCGCCGACGATCGAAGCGGAACGCGGCAGGCCCGCGAAGTTGATGAAGATGGCGAGGCCGAGAAGGCCGAAGACGATCGACGGCACGGCCGCCAGATTGTTGATGTTGACCTCGATGAGGTCCGTCCAGAAGTTCTTGGGGGCGAACTCCTGCAGGTAGACCGCGGCGGCAACGCCGAGCGGCACCGCCAGCAGCAGCACAGTGATCATCATGAACAGGGAGCCGACCATGGCGACGCCGATGCCAGCCGTCTCCGGATTGCTCGAAGCGCCGTTGGTGAACAAGCCTGTGTTGAACCGCTTGGCCAGGGCTCCGGACGCCGACAGCTTGTCGATCCAGGCGAGCTGCTGATCGGAGATCTTGCGTGTCTGCGCCGGCAGGTTGCGGTCGAGCGTTCCCTTCATCAGGTTGTCGACGCGACCGCTGGCCAGCACCCAGATCGGCACCGTCTTGCCGATGACGGATGGGTCGGCGAGGACGGCCTTGCGGATCTCGACATCGACGTCGCGCGACAGCAGCGCTCCAACCTCACGCATCTGCATCTTGTTGGCCGGGTCGGCGCCGACTGCCGATGCCAAAGCCTTCTTGGCGAGGAGCGTGTAGTCGGCGGTCATCAATGCTGTGGGTTCGCGTTTGCCGTCCGGATCAATCACGGAACGGTCGAGAAAGACGTTGAGCTCCAGCGATGACTGCACGAACGCCGTGTAGCCGGTTGAAACGATGCTACCGAACAGCACCGCAAGGAACACGAGGCCAAACAGGATGGCGGCGACGCCGTAGGCGCGAAAGCGCCGCTCGGCCGCATAACGCTTCTTGATCGAGCGCTTGATGGCGGCGCTCGCCGCAGCGCCGGGTCCGGACGGACCGGCCATCGGCCCAGAAAACGGTCCTGGAACAGTCTCGACAGCCATTATTCGTACTGCTCCCGGTATTTGCGCACGATGTAGAGCGCGTAGATGTTGAGGCACAGCGTGAAGACGAACAGCGTCAGGCCAAGCGCGAAGGCAACGAGGGTCTGCGGCGAGTTGAATTCCAAGTCGCCCGTGAGCTGGCTGACGATCTTGACGGTGATTGTCGTCACCGGCTCCAGCGGATTGAGGGTCAGGTTGGCGGCGATGCCGGCGGCCAGCACGACGATCATCGTCTCGCCGATGGCGCGCGAGGCGGCGAGCAGCACGGCGCCGACGATGCCCGGCAGCGCCGCCGGTAGGATGACACGCTTGATCGTCTCCGATTGCGTGGCTCCGAGGCCGTAGGAGCCTTCGCGCAACGACTGCGGCACGGCGTTGATGATGTCGTCCGACAACGAGGAAACGAACGGAATGAGCATCACACCCATGATCAGGCCGGCCGACAGCACGCTCGACGGGGAAATGCTGAGACCGATATGGCCGCCGGCATCGCGCAGGAACGGTCCGAAGGTGATCAGCGCGAAGAGGCCGTAGACGATGGTCGGTATGCCGGCGAGGATTTCCAGCAGCGGCTTCGCAATCGTGCGCACACCGCGGCTGGCGTATTCGGACATGTAGATGGCGGCGAACAGCCCGACCGGCACGGCGACGAACAGGGCGACAACCGAGATGTACAGGGTGCCCCAGAGTAGCGGCAACAGGCCGAACTCGCCTTCGCCGGCGCTGGCGTTGCCCGCCGCCGAGAAGCGCGGATCCCATTGGGTGCCGAAGAAGAAGCGCAGCGGGTCGACCATCCCGAAGAAGTGGATGCTCTCGAACAGCATCGAGCAAATGATGCCGACGGTCGTCAGGATGGCCACCGTGGACGAGAGGATCAGTCCGGCAAGGACAACGCTTTCGACGGCGTTGCGCGCCCGCAGCTTGGGATGCACGCGCCAGTTGGCGTAGAGGAAGCCCAGCAGCGCAATGCCAATGGCGGCGCAGGCTATATACAGCTTGCCCCGGTTTTGCAGGTCGGCTTGGTCGTACGCGGCGGCGATCACGTAGGGCTCGGGCGCCGAGCCGAGGGCGATGCCGCGCTCCTGCAGCACGCGCTGCGCATCGGCGGGCGAGGTGAAGCCATAACGCGTCTTGCGTACGATCTCGAACTCGTCTTTCGACAGCTGCGGCAGGCCGCGAGCCACCGACGCAACCCGCCCAATGACGAGTGACTGCTCGGCCGGCGAGAGCGCTTGAACGTTCGCGGGCAGGCTTTCGGCAGTGAAATGGCGAACCAAGCTGGGCTCGGCCGCACTCCACAGCAGTGTCACGAGCAACGCCGGCAGCAGCGTCCACAGTGCCAGGTACGTTCCGTAGTAGCCGGGGCGCGAATGAAGCTGGGCATCGCCCTTCTTGGCCAGCGCATTGGCGCGCGATACCCCGAGAGCGAAGGCGAGTAGGCTCGCGACGATCAGGCCCAGAATGATGACGGAGGTCGACACTCGAAATCCTCGCTCGCGGCGCCAACCGGCGTGCGCCGCACTTCGTTCCGGGCACGGCTGCGCGCCGCTTTTTATTCAATCCCGGCCGTTTGTCGAGAACGGTCCGGATCTCGCCGCGAGACCCGGACCGCCTATTCGTAGAAGCAGCGCCGTCCTTACATGGACTTGGCGGCCTTCACGTCTTCCTGCAGCTTAGCGCGCTCAGAGTCCGGCGAGGGAACGAGGCCGTACTCGGCGAGCGGGCCCTCGGGGCCAATCATCTTGTCCGACGAGAAGAATTCCACGTACTCCTTGAGGCCGGGAACGACGCCGATGTGCGCCTTCTTCACGTAGAACTGCAGCGGACGCGACACCGGGTACTTGCCGGCAGCGACCGTCTCGACCGACGGCTTCACGCCGCTGATCGTCGCAACCTTCAGCTTGTCGGTGTTGTTCTCGTAGAACGACAGACCGAACACGCCAACGCTCTTCGGGTTGGAAGAAAGACGGGCGAGCGTCTCGGTGTAGTCGCCGTCGATGTCGACAGCGGCGCCATCCTTGCGGACCCGCGTAGCGGCCTTATCAGCGGCCTTCTTCTTGGCCGCGTCGTCGGCACCCTCGGCCTTGGCGAGGAAGAGCTTGTCAGCGCCGGCAGCCTTGGCGCCAGCGTGCAACACCTTCTCCTCGAACACTTCGCGCGTGCCGTGCTTCTCGCCCGGGATGTAGGCGACGATCGGCCAGTCGGGGAGCGAAGGATTCACTTCCTTCCAGGTCTTGGCGGTGTTCGGGACGAGAGCGCCATCCTTCGGCACCTCAGCGGCAAGGGCGAGGTAGAGGTCCTTCGGCTCGAGAGCCCAGTCATCCGACTTGGCGTCGACGGCGAAGACGATGCCGTCATAGCCGAACTGGACCTCGACGATCTCCTTCACGCCGTTCTTGGCGCAATCTGCGATCTCTTCTTTCTTGATCTTGCGCGAGGCATTGGCGATGTCGATGGTGGCGTCGCCAAGGCCCTGGCAGAACTGCTTGATGCCCGCGCCGGTGCCGCCCGACTCGACGATCGGGGTCTTGAAGTTGCTGTTGGCCTTGCCGAACTGCTCGGCAACGATGTTGGCGTACGGCAGAACCGTTGAAGAACCGGCGATCTGGATCTGATCGCGGGCGACAGCCGCGCCCGAGAACGCAATCGTGCCGACGACGGCCGCCGCCGCGCAGGCGATGAACTTTGTGCTCACACTGATCTCCTTATGGAGGTGACAGCGGGGCCGTGCGAATTCCGCACTAGCAACCTCTCCCCGCTCCGGCGCCCTTGCGCCGTGCGGCTTAGATAGACCAGCGCAGCGATACTTTAGTGACAGGTTAATGTATTGATTATTCTGGACTAATATGAACATTTTCGTTTGTTGCTGAAACGCGAACCCAAGCGGGCCTCAGGCACCGGCGCCAAGCTCGTCGAAGCTGGCCGTAAAGCTCGACCCGGCGCCGAGGCGCGAGGCGATGCGCAATTCCCCGCGATGGCGATTAACGATGTGCTTGACGATGGCGAGGCCGAGCCCGGTACCGCCCTTCTCGCGGCTCGAGGCGACGCTCACCCGGTAGAAGCGCTCGGTCAGACGGGGCAGGTGCTCGGGGGAGATGCCCGGCCCGTTGTCGACGACACTCACCCATACACGCGCATCACCGGCGCCCCGCGCTGCATCGCGCCCGACGCGCACCTCGATCGTGCCGCCCTCGCGGCCATATTTGATGGCGTTCTGGATGAAGTTCTGCAGCACCTGGACAATCTCTTCACGGTCGCCGCGAATGCGCGCCGGCGTCTCGTCGCGGACCAGCGACAGTTTTACTTTGGCGCCCTCGGCTACCGGCTCCAGCGATTGATAGACGTACGCCGCCGTCTCGTTGAGCTCGACGATACCGCGCGGCGGCAGATGCACGCGCATCTCGACGCGGCTGAGCGACAGCAGGTCGTCGATGAGGCGCGTCATGCGCTCGGCTTGGCTCGCCATCAGCGTCAGGAAACGCGTGCGTGCCGCAACATCGTCGCGCGCCGGGCCCTGCAGCGTTTCCACGAAGGCGCGCAGCGAGGCCAGCGGCGTGCGCAATTCGTGGCTGGCGTTAGCGATGAAATCGGCGCGCATCTGCGCGAGGCGGTCCTGCTCGGTGAGATCGCGGAAGGTGACGAGCACATGTGGCGAGGTCGATGCCGACGAACCCTCGAGCCGCGATACGGTCGCGGCCACGCGGCGCTCCACGGGCACACGCTCGACGAGATCGACGTCGATGCGGTCGTCCGAGGCGAGCACGCGGTCGACCGCGACCAGCAGGTCGGGGCTGCGTGAGACCTGGCTCATCGGCTGGCCACTCTTGATCTTGGGAAACATTTCGGTGGCAAGTCGGTTGTGATGCACCAACGTACCCGCGCCATCGAGCGCCAGCGCCGCCGTTGGAATTGCATCAACGACTGCGCGCCACGTTTTGCGATCGCTGCTTGCCGTTCGATTGATGCTGACGGCCCCGGTATCGCCTGAGAGCGCGTCGATAAAGGCGGCAGAATCGAGCGGCCACGTCGCCGCCGCCAGCAGCAGCAGCGCTGTAGCCCCGAAGGCGGCCATCCCGTGCAGCTCGCCGAGCAGCACCAACACCGCGAGAATGCCGATGGCGGCTGCGATCGGCATCCAGCGTGCAGCCAGCCGCCGCTTGGCCGCCGCCCACGCCGCGCTCGCCCACAGCCCCACCTCGGCCCTGCGCTCGGCCCACCGCACGTTGCTCAGCGCCGTGCCTAGGGACATTGTGCTCTCATGGTTGATCCGATTGCTGGGAACGTGACACGTAGATAGATGGGAACATAACGCCTTTCAAACATGACCGGCGCACGTCATCAGATTCACCTTACACTGACGCTCGCACAGGAACGGATTAACGACCATGAGCACTAAGGGTGGCAAGAACGGCAAAACCAAAGCCGCCGGGCAGTATACCTTCGACCTCGACAATCCGATTTTGCCGCCCGCCATCGCCGAGCGGGCCCTCACGTCGGGTGGGTTTCCCTACGACGAGGAGCTGAAAAAGAAGATCTACAAGGAGCAGCTGATGCAGCTTCAGTTGGAGCTGCTGAAGCTGCAGACACACATCGAGGCGAAGGGAGAACGGTTCGTGGCTCTCTTCGAGGGCCGCGATGCCTCCGGCAAGGGGAGCTGCATCAGCCGCTTCCTCGAGCGGCTCAACCCGCGCCATGCGCGCTCGGTCGCCTTGTCGAAGCCAACCGAGACCGAACGCGGGCAATGGTACTTCCAGCGTTACGTCTGCCAGCTGCCAACGGCCGGCGACATGACCCTATTCGATCGCTCCTGGTACAATCGCGCCGGCGTCGAGCGCGTCATGAACTTTTGCACGCCGGCGCAAACGCAGGCGTTCCTGCGCGACGCGCCCGACTTCGAAGAGCTGCTGGTGCGCGACGGCATACGCCTGTTCAAATTCTACCTCATCATCGGCCGCGAGATGCAGCTGATGCGCTTTCACGAGCGCCGCCACGATCCGTTCAAGCGCTGGAAGATCACCGACGTCGATCTCGCCGCCATCGACAAGTGGGACGACTATTCGCGCGCGCAGGCCGAAATCTTCAAGCGCACGAGCACGCCCGATGCGCCGTGGATTGTCGTGCGTGCCAACGATCAGCGCCGCGCGCGACTGGAAACCATCCGTTGGGTGGTGGCGCATTCCGACTATGCAGACAAGGACGTGCGCGCCATCGGCACGCCCGACCCGAATATCATCGGCACCGGTCCGGAATACTTCCAGGTTGAGTAGCTAAGGCTCACACGCGCACACATTCGTCATGGCCGCGTCGTGGCGCAGCCATGCTCCGCATGAACGGCGGCCATCCACGCCAGCTTCGGCGAGCATTTTTGGATAAGGTGCCAGTGGCTGAGATGTGATGAGGCCTTGGCCCTCACACTCTGCGGAGACCTGCGTGGATGGCCGCCTACGCGGCCATGACGGTGAGAGGGAGCAGGCTGCAAACCAGAGCATGACGCCCGAAGCATAGAGAGAGGTCAGCGCACCAAGAGAAGCGGGCAAGCGAGCACTTGCGTCAGCGGACGCAGGCTGGCGCCGCGCGCGATGAGCCGGCCGCCGTACTGGGCCAGAGCGAAACCGGCCTTGTGCCGCTGCAGTACTTCGGCGAGGGGCGCGGGATCATCGTTGGCGGCGAGCACGCTCTCGAAGCCGGCAAACTCGCCGTCATCGCCGTCGGCGCACAGAAGCCGCGCCTCGCCTTCCATCCACTCTAGCTCCTCGCGCCGATCGCCGACGAGAGTCAGCTTCACGTCGCCGCCGGTAGCAGTTGCCAATCGCTGCGCCGCCTTGAGCATCGGGCCGAGACGCTCGAACTCCTCCACGACGGCCACGACCGGCCCGCGCGTGCGTTGCGCCAACGGCCCGGCAATCACAGCACCCGTTGTGTCGCGCACGCGCTCGAACAGGTCGGCCAGGCGTTGCTCGTGGCCGGGTGCCAAGGGCTCGCCGACGATTACGACATTCCACGGACCGTTCTCGGCGCAGGCGCGCGCGAGCGCGCGCAACGGCTCATCACGGACGACGCGCGCGTGACACGGCACCGACGCGGCAAGCCCCGCCTCGGCAACCTGCCGATGCAGCGCCGCAGCGGCAAAGCGCATCTCGCGTTCCAGCGCGATCTGCGGCAAGGGCTGCCAACCCGTTGCCGTACCGCCGATCACCCGCGCGAAGGGGAAGTCGGCGAGATCGAAAAGCTGTTTGTCCTCGACGTAGAGGCTCTCGACCTCGGCCTGGAACGCTTGCCCCAACAGCATCGCCGCCTCGATGGCGAAGCGGCTCGCTTCGGCCGATCCGCCGAGCCACAGCACGACGCGCCCGCTGCGTTCACCGGCCGCTGCCACGTGCGCGATCATGATGCCTCCGCCAAATCTTCGCCGGCCTTGCGCTGACGCAGCGCCCGCTCGATGTCGGCGCCCGAGATCACGTCGCGGCCTTCGCTGCCTGCCCAGTGATCCGCCTCGCGGCATACGTGGGTCAAGTCGGCGATGCCAAGCGACAGCTTGCCGTTGCCTCCGGCCTTGCGTGCCGCATCGTCGATGAGCAGCGCGACGCCTGCAACGTCGAGGGGCCGCAAGGAGTGTTTCTCGACGATGCCGGCTACGACGCGGGCGAACGTCGCCACCGTTTCCTTGGTGCGCGCCACGGCGTCCTCGAAGACCGCCTCAACCTTGAACATGCGCCGCAGCTGCGGGTTGCTTGCCGCCAGACGCCGCTGCGTCTCAGCATCGCCGAACACGACGAGCTTCACGTTAAGGGGAATCGATTCAAGGTCCGGGACCTCGTCGCCGACGGTGCCTATCGGGCTTGCAGGCGGATCGAAACGAATCTCTTCGGCCTCCAAAGCGCGGCGCAGCGCCTCCGCCGTCGCTGCGCTGTCGAGCAATGCATCGCCGTCAATCAGCAGATAGCCGCCGTTGGCGCGATGCAGTGCACCCGGTTTGATGCGCACGACCGTCGCCTCGCCGTCGGCCGCCGTACCAAGCTCGACCCGCCCGAACAGATTGGCGTAGGTCGGATTGGGTTCCTGCACGATGGGGACGCCGCCGGCGGCCGAAGTTGTCGCCATGGTGTGCACCGCATAACGGGCAAAACGCGGATGCGTGCCTGCCCCTCGTGTCAGCTTGGCCGCCTGCGTGCCGTTGGGGGCAACGAACAATCCCGCATTGCGCACGAGGTCGCGTCCTGCGGCCTTCAAGTAGCTTTCGACGCCGGCCACCTCGGCAAACTCGGCCTTGGTGTCCTCGAGCGCCGCGCGCACGTGCCGACCGGCCACCTGCTCGTTCAGCGCGACCAGCCGGGCGCGGCGTTCCTTCTCGGCGTCCGGCCGTTCGGTGAGGATGGCCTCGATCTCCGCTTCCAGCGCAGCGATCTTGGTCTCCACCTCGCGGCGCAGGCCATCGGGCAAATTGTTGAACACATCGGTCTTGACGACCTTGCCCTCCAGTACCGGCGCGACGGCGATGCCGGCCGGCGTGCGCAACAGCGCAATGTTCTGCGACTCGGCCTCGCGGCGCAGCGCTTCCAGCGCGTCCTCGCGGCTGAAGCGGAACTCCTCTTCGATCTTGCGACGCTTCAGATCGTAGTCGTCGGCGGCGAATGCAGCGGGCAATGCGTCGGCCAGCTGGTCGATGGCCAACGCCATCTTCTCGGCGAAGGGCTTGGCCGTCCCGGCCGGCAACTTCAGAGCGCGAAAGCCCCCGGTCGGATCGAACGAGCTGACGTACACCCAGTCGGCCGGCCGGCCGGCCTTAGCGCCGGCCTCCTGCAGCTTGGCGCGCGCCGCCGTGCGCCGGCCCGTGCCCTCGCGACCGATGACCAGCATGTGGAAGCCGGACCCCTTGATGCCGGCCCCGAAGGACAGAGCGTCCATGGCCTTCGTCTGACCGACCGGACCGTGCGCCGGCTCGAGGTCGGCCGTCGTCTTGAAGCCGAGACTGGCAGGGTCGGTTGCTCCGGCAGCGTTCGTGTGCGCCCCGACCGACAGCCTTGGCTCGGCGGGCGCGGTAGCTGCAGCAGCTTCCACCGGCACAGCCGTCTCCGCTGCCTCGGCGGTTTCCACCGGGCCCGTCGGCTCAGCCGCGGGATCCGCAGCGCTTTTCTTGTCTACCTTCGATCGCTTGAAAAACATGGAGTCAGGCGCTCGTCCCCTCGATGAGTTGCCCGCAACCAGAAACGGATTCGCGTGCGTCTCGGCCAGCTCGCTCGGCAATCGGGTCAACGCCCGAGCACCGGTGCCCGCCGCTGGATTCCTAAGCCGGCAACTGTCACCGGCTCATGGTGGTCAAATGACGGCAGTAAAGGATAAAGCCCGGGGAAACAGGCATCGGTGTGGCGAATGCGCCGCGCAGTATACGCCGGGCATCATAGGCTTGGCCGAGCTTTCTAGGCCGTCAACTGCGCGCGACGATGCGATTGACTGACCCGCTTGCCAATTGCCGGCAGCTTTTCATTACGAGCGGCGAGATCGGCCAGCGTGTGCCGGTTGAGCAGCTCTACGAACGCGGCAAAGGCCGAGTCCAGATAGTCCGTCAACCGGTCTTGCGACAGAAATTTTCTGTCTTCCTGCGGGTGATCCTTCGCGTTGACGCTTTCGAGCTGGCTCACCACCTGCCCCAACAGGATCTGCGACGCGGGCCGGGTCAGCTTGACCCCGCCGCCCGGGCCACGCTTGGCGCTCAGTACCCCCGCCCGCACGAGACGCGTGACGAGCTTGAGGGCATTGGGCTTGGTAAGGGCCAATTGTTCGGCAAGGTCCGATACGGAAACAATGTCCGCCTTCAACCGCGCCACTAGCACCAGGATCTGGACTTGGTCGAGGGTGGCTTTGGTGAGGCGCATGGCGGACCACCTCGTTGGGTTGCCAGAGCGCATAAAATAGAGCGCCCACAGCGAGCCTGACGTTCCCAATGTAGTAGTCAACTCGTTGAGTAGCCGTGCTTTTGCCGTTTTCTACCGGACGCCGCGCCGTCTGCCGCTCAAGGTCTGCCGCAGCTCGTTGAGCTTCTGTAGCGTCGCCATGGCGCGCGGCTTGTCGCGGGCAACGACACCCATAATGATCGCCTCCAGGCTGACAAAGGTTGCGCCGTGCAGCGCCACGCTGCCAGCCCGGCCCCGTGGCACGGGCACGATGACCTTGGCGTGACGCGCCAGCCGTTCATCGAGGGAATCGGAAATAAGGACGACCGGGATATGGCACCTGCGGGCCTCCGCGATGGTGGCTTCCGCCTCGGGATAGGCCGCGCCGTAGGCGAGCATGAGGACCGCCTGTGCGCTTTCCAGATCGAGCAGATGATCCGCCAGCGTGCTGCCGCTGGCCTGCAACAATATGCCGGGTCGCCCATTCCGGGCGAAGACGAAATGCGCGTACTGCGCCAGCGGCGCCGTAGGCCCGATCCCGTAGAAAGCAATTCGCCGTGCTTCGCTCAACACCTTGATGGCTTCGGTGATTTGGGCGCGCGGCGCACCTTTCGCCAGCTGTGCCACGGCTTCGGCGTGCGCCTCCAAGACGTGCTCGACGGCGGCGTCGGCGTGCTCGATATGGTCGAGCGTGCGTCGCAGATTGTCAGCTGGGCTCGTACCCTGGCCGGTCGCGGACGCGAGTGCCTGCTTCAGTTCGCGCAACCCCACATAACCGAGGGCCTGCACGGCTCGCACCACCGTAGCGTCAGACGTGCCAATGGCGACCCCGAGCTCCGTCGCCGACATGGTCAGCGCGTCTTGCCGATGCGAATTGATGTAGTCGGCAACGCGGCGAAGCGCCGGCGTGAGGTTGCGGGACCGCGCCGTGAACCGCTCGCTCAGCCGGTCGGCGGACTTGGGCGACTGCTTGCTCTCGCGCATGTGCGGCCTGAGGGGGATGAGTTCGACGTCGACATGATGGGCCGGACGGGCCGTCCGATGGAAGTCCCAAGGGGCTGAAAATGCAAACGTAGTAACGAGCCGCGATTTGCCGCGCCATGTAGTAGTGCAGCGACGTGACCGTCTCGATCCCACCAGGCGGACGAACGTTCAGCCCGATCTGTGCTCGGCAGACAACACTTAGGGCCTGCTGGCCTGCCTGCGGCTCGCCCTGTCGCCATTTTTGAGGTCCGTTCAACCTCGAGAACGTTTTCGACACTCGAACGCGCACAACAACATCACGCCCGGCTCGCCGCGGGCGTTCTTCGCCACGGTCACCAGCCGCCTCTGATTTACCATTGGCCGCGGCATCCCCCGCCGCAGCCTTGAACCCACTTCGGCGATCTGCTCTAGGAGGGCTGATGTCGCTCAGCAATTCGAGACGTATCGCCGGCGGGATATCGGAATTTGGCGGAGGCCATCTAAGATGAGTTTCGCCCACGCCTTGCCCACCTTTGCGACTGCTTTTCTTGCCGCGATGGTCGAGGCGGTCGAGGCGCTGACCGTCGTGCTCGCCGTCGCTGGTGTGCGCGGATGGCGCCCGGCAGTACTTGGCGCGCTGGCCGCGCTCGCCGTGCTCGCGGTGTTCGCGCTGGCTCTCAGCCCACTCATTCCGCTCATTCCCCTCCAGCTCCTGCATTTGACGATCGGCGCCCTGCTGCTGTGGTTCGGCGTGACTTGGCTCCGCAAGGCGGTCCTGCGAGCGGCCGGCAGGATGGCTTTGCACGACGAGGTGGCGGCGTTCGCGGAAGAGACGGCTGAGCTTCGCCAGCAAGCGAGGAGCCACCCTGCGCACCTCGACTGGATGGCGGGCGTCAGCAGCTTCCAGGCGGTGTTCATGGAGGGGCTCGAGGTCGTGATCTTCGTGATCGCATTGAGCGCGGCTCATGGGACGCTGATCCCGGCCAGCGGCGGGGCTCTCGCCGCATGCCTCCTCGTCGCAACTATCGGCGTCGCCCTGCAACGACCGCTGACCCAGGTTCCGGAGAACACGGTGAAGTTCGTCGTCGGCGTGATGCTTCTGGCGTTCGGCGCCTACTGGTTCGCCGAGGGGGTCGGGTTCGAATGGCCGGGCGGTGCCCTGGCGATCCCGGCGCTCGCTGTCATGTTCTTGGCTTGCGGGGGTCTGGCGGTATCTGTCTTGAGCCGCTTGCGCGAAGCTTCGGATTGAGGGGCGCGACAGCGCAGTTGCTATGCCCTGGGTGCCGGTTTGGTGGTACCGCCTACCCGGGTTGAACGGGTGACCTCTAGATCCACAATCTAGCGCTCTAACCAACTGAGCTAAGGCGGCATACCAACAACTTCAAAGACTTAGGTCTGCACTCGGCGGAAAGTCAATCCGCCGCGCGCTTTGCCCGAAAGCCTGCAGGAACGCTCAAATACAGCGGCTGCAGGCGCGAGGCAAGGTCTGGACATGAACGGTTTGAACCGGTTCATACCGTCGCGTGAACCGAAAATCGGGGCTTATCCCCGCGTCTGCGCCTTCTGCGCCGCCTCGCTCACCAGCCGCCCCAGAACATGGGCCTGATGGGCGAACGACTGCATCTGCTTTTGCGCGTAGCGCTGCTGGATCTCGATGTATTCCTTGAGATCGCGGGCGCGCGACAGCTCGGTAGCGAAGGCAAAGCTCGCCTGGATGTTCTGTTCGGCGAACTTGGAGATCTGCGATTGCATCTCCACGGCGCTCGACGTCATGACGCCATGCGACGCTGAGAGCGTGTCCTGCACCTTGCGCGCCATGTCGATGAACTGATTGTAGGCGCTGCGAGCCTGCTCGACGTTGCGCTCGGCGAGTTCGCGGACGGCCTCCGGAAACTCGAATTGCGGCTTGTCGGACATCGGGGGTCTCCTCCTGGCCAGGATGGTTGTCGAGCCCGCTCCTGGTTTTCGGGCAGTTTGTGAATATACCTCGATCCGGCGCGGAAGGGTCGCGAAATGAATGTGGATACAGAACGCTGCGGCAGTCCACTCGTGGACGGAAGCGCCTCATCGCGCTAACAGATTTGGAGCCTTGGTGTTTCACCCATGCCCGTAGACGGCCCGCGCGCTACGCTGCCCCTGACCGGAGCCGGCCCTGAGAAGGCGCTCGCAGGCTGCGTCGACCCCGCTTGGGTCATCGACCCCGCCAAGGGACGCGTGCTCGCCGCCAACGCCGCCGGCGCTGCCCGGCTTGGCCTGCGCCCTGACGCCGCCTCCGGAACCCTTGACGCCGCCATGCCCGGCCTCGTCCGCCTGCGAGCGATGCTGCGCGAGCCCATGGACGCCGCCCGGCGCGAGTCGTTGATCTTCTGGACGGCGTACGGCGCCGAGAACCTGATGTGCGATGTCGCCGCCGTGCCGAAGGAGGCGTCCGCCTCGGCGCTGGTGCTGGTCTCGATCGCCTCCGCCCAAGCCAAGCGCGCCACCACGCCAGCCGCCGAACCCGCCGCGCCCACGCTGCCGCCGAGCGTGACGCCGTCCCCCGGCGATGCAGCAACGATGACCAAAATCGCCCGTGCGATCCGCAGCGGCTTTGCCGGCGGCCGCGATGGGGCCGTCCCGCAAATCGCCGACGCCGATGAGCCCGATGAGGGCCGCGACGACCGCGCCGTGCAGGTATCGAAGCTGGCGCACGAGCTACGCACGCCGCTCAGCGCCATCGCGGCTGCCGCCGAGATCATGAAGGACCAGCGCTTTGGCGCCATCGGCAACGAGCGCTATCGCGGCTACACGTCGGACATTCACGACAATGCACGGCACGCACTGGCGCTGATCAACCGCCTGCTGGGCGGCGATGCCACCACCGAGTTGGACAGCGGTTTGCAGGTCGCCGAGATCGACCTCAACGCGGTTGCTCAAGGATCAGTATCGGCGATGCTGCCGCTCGCGGAAGAAGCCGGCCTCAAGCTGATGCACGACTTCCACCGGACGCTGCCCCACGTCACGGCCGATCCGACGGCCGTCAAACAGATCCTTTTCAATCTGATCGGCAACGCCATCAAGTTTACGCCGCGCGGCGGCGAGGTGCGCGTCGTCACCGGCCTCGGCTACGACCGCTCGATCTTCGCTGCCGTGCAGGACAGCGGCGCAGGCATGTCGGCCGAGGTAGTGGCAACGGCGCTCAAAGCCGAGGTGCCCGCCAGTCCGCAGCGCACCCAGGCCGGAGGTCACGGCATCGGCCTGCCGCTCGCTCGCAGCCTTGCCGAGGCGAACGGCGCCCGGCTCGAGATCGACAGCGCGCCCAACGAAGGGACGGCGGTCGCTCTCATATTCCCGCGCGATCGCGTCGTCGCCCGCACGGAGCCGGCATCAGGTGCCACCGTTTCAGATTAGATGATTTCTAATCTATTGGACTTGCTCGCGCTTTTGTTGACGCCGCCGCCGCCCGCACGTTAGGGATGATGCAGTGCGGGGCCTGCCACTCACGCTCCGCTTCAACATTCACCGATACCGGGGCCTTGAACCCCGACTATTGGAGCCAACGATGCGGTCTATCAGCGCTTTCATGCGCAATGCGGCCTGTGCCGCCGTGCTCGGCGTAGCGAGCCTCGCTTCTGCCCACGCCGCACGTGCTGCGGGCGAGGTCAACATCTACTCCTATCGCGAGCCCGGACTGATCAATCCGCTGCT
Source organism: Hyphomicrobium sp. (assembly GCA_039933175.1). Classification (GTDB taxonomy): domain Bacteria; phylum Pseudomonadota; class Alphaproteobacteria; order Rhizobiales; family Hyphomicrobiaceae; genus Hyphomicrobium_A. The sequence continues at coordinate 81,155 of JBDTOR010000001.1, forward strand.
CGCCGCCTTCAGCAAAGAGACCGGCATCAAGACCAACGTGGTGTTCGCCTCGAACGGTCTCATCGAGCGCCTCGCCGCCGAGGGCAAGAACAGCCCCGCCGATCTCCTTTTGACGCCGGAGTCAGGGCTGCTGCTTCAAGCCGAGGCTGCGGGCGTAACGCAGCCGGTGCATTCCGAAGTGCTGAAAAAGGCGATCCCCGCCAACCTGCGTGACGTCAACGACCAGTGGTTCGGCCTCACCAAGCGCGCGCGCGTCGTCTACGCCTCCAAGGATCGCGTCAAGCAGGATACGATCACCTACGAGGAGCTGGCCGATCCCAAGTGGCGCGGCAAGATTTGCATCCGCTCCGGCCAGCACACCTATAACATCGCCCTGATCGCCTCGATGATCGCCCACCACGGTGAAGAGTACACCGAGAAGTGGCTTAGCGGTCTCAAGGCCAACCTCGCGCGACGTCCGGCCGGCGCAGATCGCGAGGGTGTTCGCGACGTCCAAGCCGGGCTCTGCGACATCGCAATCGGCAACACGTACTACATGGCGGCAATGCTCAAGAACCCGGACCAGAAGGCCTGGGCTGAGGCCGTTCACATGATCTTCCCCAATGCGGCCGACCGCGGCACGCATGTCAATATCTCGGGCGTCGCCATGACGACCAGCGCACCCAACAAGGACAACGCGCTGCGGTTGATGGAATTCCTGGTCTCCCCCGAGGCCCAACGCATCTATGCCGAGGCGAACGGCGAATATCCCGTCGTCGAGGGCGTTCCAGCTTCGCAGCTCGTGCAGAGCTGGGGCCAGTTGAAAGACGACCCGCTCCCGCTCACCAAGATTGCCGCCCTGCGTAAGCAGGCTTCCGAACTCGTCGACCGCGTACAATTCGATCAGGGGCCAACCAACTGATGTCTGAGATCGACACATTCCAAAGAGGCCGTTCGGCTCGCGATTCCGCGATCCCCGCGGCTGCCATGTTCCCCGCCGCCGAGCGCCTGGTCGGGGTTGGCTTCCGCTGCTGGCTGCAGGGCTTCCAGACGAGCGACATCGGTTGCTGGGAAGTTGCCTGGCAGGAATTCTCGCGCGCCGTCGGCCCGCGCGCCGCCAAACCGCTGATGACCGAGCTTGCCTGCTGGGTCCGCGCGGTACAGGACACGGCCGAGCGCCGCATCGAGGTTTTCCCCGCCCAGTGCCGCCGGTTCTGCCGCGACGAATGTCTCGCCATCTCGATGGTCGCGGCTTGCCAGCACAGCACGTGTCCCGCCTTCCGCGCCTGCGCCGTGGCGCTGCTCGGCTCTGACGAAGTCGACGAAGCGATCGAAGGCGCCGAAAGCTTCGCGCGCTGCCTCAAGGACGCCGGTCAGGTTCTGCTGCCGGGCACCGTTTTCATGGGCGCCGGCTTGGTGACGCCCCGCCCGCGCAACCTCTGCTGACGAACGTACCGCCGCGCCCGACGACATTTTTCGCAAGAGGCGCCGCGGCCGATGTCCGTGCAAGGACCTGAACCGATCACGCCACGGTTGGCCGACGCGCTGACCGGCGTCATTAACGTTCGATCCGTCATCGCCGGCTGGCGACAACGACAGCGGGTTTCGCCAGCATGGACGGCGGTCGTCGCCGTCGTCGTGGCCATCGTCGCACTGCCCGTCGCCACCGTTCTGCTGCTGGCGATCAACCCGTCCGACAACATCTGGCCGCACCTCGTATCGACCGTCCTGCCGGGATCGCTGTGGCGGACGGTGCTGCTGTCGGCCGGCGTCGCGGCGGTGACGTTTTCCGTCGGTACGGCGGCGGCATGGCTCGTCACCATGTACCGCTTCCCGGGGCGCGAGGTGCTCGACCGGCTGCTGGTGCTGCCGCTGGCGGTGCCGACCTACATCATCGCCTACTGCTACGTGGAGCTGTTCGACTATGCCGGCCCCGTGCAGACGCACGTGCGGCACGCGTTCGGCTTCGCTGGCGCGGCGGATTATTGGTTTCCGCAAGTCCGCTCGCTCGGCGGCGCCGTGTTCGTGCTGTCGGCGGTGCTCTACCCGTACGTTTACCTCACGGCACGCGCCAGCTTTGCCCAGCAGTCGGTATGCGTGCTGGAAGTGGCGCGCACGCTCGGACGCTCGCCGCTCGCCACGTTTGCCGACGTAGCGCTGCCCTTGGCGCGGCCGGCCATCGCGGCGGGCGTCGCGCTCGTCATCATGGAATGTCTCAACGATCTGGGCGCCGTGCAGTACCTCGGCGTCGACACGTTGTCCGCCAGCATCTTCGCCACGTGGATGCAGCGCTCCAACCTCGGCGGCGCGGCGCAGCTCGCCGCCGTCATGCTGGTGCTCATCGCCGCGCTGTTCGCCATCGAGCGGGCGGCCCGTGGAGGTGCGCGCAGCCACCATACGACGGGCCGCTATCGCGCCATTCCGTTCCAGGAGATTAGCGGCTGGAAGGGCGCGCTGGCCGCCGTGCTCGCGGCGCTGCCGTTCCTGTTCGGCTTTGTCATCCCCGTGCTCGTCATTGCCCAGGACGCCGCCACCCACACCAAGGGGGCGCTGGCGAGCGGCTTCCTGCAAGCGGCCGGCAACAGCTTGCTGCTGGCGGCCATCGCCGCCGGCGTCGCGGTGGCCGTGGCCTTGACGCTCGGTTATGCGCGGCGCGTCGCCCCAAATCGCTTCATTCGATCAGCAGGACGCGTGGCGGCGCTCGGCTATGCGGTGCCCGGCACCGTATTGGCCATCGGCCTTCTGATCCCGCTCGCCGGCATCGACAATCATGTCGACGGCTTCATGCGCGAAACGTTCGGCGTTTCGACCGGGTTGCTCCTTTCGGGCTCGCTATTCGCAATCACGCTGGCGTACGTGATCCGCTTCCTCGCCGTCGCCCTGGCGCCCATCGAGGCCGGCATGGACCGTGTCTCCCCGAGCCTCGACGCTGCCGCGAGGACGCTCGGCGAGAGCGCGCTGTCGGCCCTGTGGCGCGTGCACCTGCCGCTGCTGGTGGCGCCGCTGGGCGCCGCGGCACTGCTGGTGTTCGTCGACAGCATGAAGGAGCTGCCGGCGACCCTACTGCTGCGGCCGTTCAACTTCGAGACGCTGGCGACGCACGTCTACTCGCTCGCCTCGATCGAGCAGCTGGAGCAGGCGTCGCTGGGGGCCCTGACCATCGTCCTCGTCGGCCTCATACCCGTGCTGCTGTTGCACGAGGCCATTGCCGGCGGGCGTCCGGGCGCGAGCAAGCGGTAGTCAACGCTAGTCGACGACGTCATCGTCCTCGTCGACCGGATCGTCGAGCACCTCGCGCTCCGGCGACACATGATCGGCAAAATCCTTCGACCAGCCGATATTCAGCAGTGCATCGCCCATGTTGACGATGGGCAGCGTCGTGCGCCCGATGATGATGCCGCGCCGCGGCGAGCTGACCTCGACGGCGACATCCTCGTAGGGGTTGGCGACGTGGCCCACCACCTCGCCGACGTTGACGCCGTCGCCAATGCGTTTGGTGGTGCGGAACACGCCGCCCTCCGGCGAGCGCAGCCAGCTCGAGGCATTGATCAGCACCGGTGTGCGCCGGTCGCCGGGTGGCGGCTCGACACCCTCGCCGGGCTCCAGCATGCCCATCTCAAGCATCACGCCGGTGATGCCGTCGACGCCCGCCCTTATGGCGAACTCGTCGAAGCGCAGGCCTTCGCCGCCCTCGTAGCTGAGCACGTCCACGCCGGCTTCACGCGCGGCTTCGCGCAGCGAGCCGGGGCGCTCGGGGCTTTCCAGCATGACATCGGCGCCGAAGGCCCGGCCAAGCTCCTGCACGCGTGGGCGCTTGCGAAACACGCAGCGGATCTGCGGCAGATTGATGCGGTGAATGGCGGCCGTGTGCAGGTCGATGCCGATCTGCGAACGCTTGACGATCTCGGTGAGGAAAAGGTGCGCCAGCCGCGCGGCGAGCGAGCCGTTGGCCGATCCGGGGAACGAGCGATTGAGATCGCGCCGGTCGGGCAGATAGCGCGAGCGGCTGATGAACCCGAACACGTTGACGACCGGCACGCACAACAACGTGCCGCCGATGCTGTGCGGATCGAGCGTGCGCAGCAGGCGGCGGATGATCTCCACGCCGTTGAGCTCATCGCCGTGAATGGCGGCGGAGACGAACATGGTCGGCCCTGGCTGCGTGCCGTGCAGCACGTGAACGGGAAGCGTCACGGGGGCATGATTAGAAAGCTTCGAAATTGGCAGGTCGATCAAGCGTCGCTCGCCCGGCTTGACCGCGATACCTCCGACGACGAACGGCTGCCTCACGGCGAACTCCAATGTTCTGCCCATTCGCCGCGAAGGTGCGCGAGCGGGTTGGCGCATGCGAGCTGATGGCCCGGCGCGCAGCTTCCCTGCGATCTTGCCTAGGCGCAATTGGTGTCCACACGAAACTGCGTGTGGCGCTAGGAAAATGGTGGGCAGCATCAATGTCGCGCCTCGCCAGCGCATGACAAGGCGTATACAAATTCCCAGTCGTTAAGAAAAAGAGCCGCAATACGGCCGCTAAAGCAGCTCGCTGCTTGCACCGAGGCAGAGCCGCCTTTAAGACTTACGGCGTCCGCTATAACGAAGGCTTGCCCGCCCGGCGGCCCTCGCGACTTGGTCGCTGGCGACATCACGGGGTTGCGCGCTTAAGGCGGCAGGGGTTCATGAAGCGCCCGAGGCATACGATGCGACGCTACTCGTGGACGCTCGCCATCGTGTGCTTCCTCGTCATCCTCCTGGCCGCGCCGCTGCTGATCAACGATCGCTACAACCGCATTGCGCTGCAGAGCGGCGCCGTCTTCGCGGCCTCGACCAACAGCTACAGCCTCAGCTCGCCCGTCCGCCTGATGACGGGGCCGACCATCGACCTTGAAGGCGGCACGCTGTCCGTCCCGCCGAGCCGCACCGGCCTTGCCCGCGGCGGCCAGATGATCGCCATGCTCATCACCGGCAACGGCCCGCAGATGACGCTCGACAAGGCGGTCTTCACCGCCGACTTCTCGACCCGCGAGCCGACCTTCTCGCAGGATCTGCGTGCCGGTGACGTCGCGCCGCTGGTCCAGGCGTTGCAGAGAATGCAATTCGACGGGCTCGTGGTGCGTGACAGCAGCTTCCGCATCAAGATGTCGGACGGCGAGATCGTCGAGCTGGAGAATGTCAACGCGACCATCTCATCGAAGCCGGGCGGCGCCGTGCATTGCGCCGGCGCTTTCGATTTCCGCGGCGAGAAGATCGCCTTCGATACGACGCTCGGCGCCAGCCTCGATGCACACGGCATGTCGCGCCCGGTCAATGCGTCCTTCTCCGGCGCACCGCTCAATGGAACGATCGAAGGCAGCCTGATGCTGGGTGAGAATCCGCAGCTGCTGTCGCCGCAGACCGAGATCGCCTCGACCGACCTGCGTGCCACCGCGCGCTGGCTGGGCGTGCATTGGCCGGCGGGTCGCGGCTTCGGCGCCTTCCACGCCAAGGGTCAGTTGGAATGGGCCGAGCGCACGCTCGCGTTCCAGAACGCGCTTGTGGAAATCGACGAGAACGATGCCACGGGCACGTTGTCGATAAATTTCATCGGCGCCCGGCCGGCCATCGAAGGGACGCTGGGTTTCAAGGCTCTCAACCTGATACCCTACCTGAGCAGCGCCGAGCCGAAGGCCGAGAGCGTCAGCCTGCTGACGACGGTGACCGGAGCCAGTGGTCTCGAGTTTCCGCTGATCCAGGCCATTGATGCCGACCTGCGCATCTCTTCCGATAGCGTCAACCTGCCGGCCCTCACCATCGGCCGCAGCGCCGCGACCGTGTCGCTGCGCGGCGGCAAGATGCTCGCCGACATCGCCGAACTCGAGGTCGACGACGGCACGCGCGGCGGCGGCCAGATCCGCATCGACATGAGCGGCGCCAACCCGAGCTACGGCGTGCAGGCAAAATTCGAGGCAGCCGACATCGGCCGCTCGGTGCAGGCGGTGTTCGGTCACCCGACAATACAGGGTCGCGGACTAGTCACGGTCGACCTGACGGCCACCGGCAACACCGGCGAGAGCCTGCTGCGTTCGCTCGACGGCAAGATGAGCGTGAGCCTCGCCGAGGGCGGCCGCGTGGGCCTCGACATCAACGAGCTGGCAGCAACCGGGAACGAGCAAGGCGGCGACACCTGGCAGGACGTCAGCACGCACGCCATTGCCATCGACAAGCTCGATGCGCGTTTCATCGTCGATGACGGCGTGCTGCGCACGCAATCGGCGGAGGCGCTATCGGGAGACCGCGCCCTCAAGGCGGAGGGCACGATAAGCCTGATCGAACATCGCCTCGACATGGAGCTGGCGGTCGGCGACGTGACCCTTGAAACGCTCGACAGCGCCGACCTTCCCGCCAAGGTTGGCGCGCTGAATCTGAAGAAGCGCGAGATCATCAACGTTCACGGCCCGTGGTCGGCACCCGCGATAAGCGCCGGCGCCGTTCGCGATGATCCGCGCCAGTTCGGACCCCGATAACGACGCGGCACCGCTCAGAGCAGGCGAGAAATCCGGTCCGCCGCAGCGACGCGCGCTTCGGCTGGAATGTGCAGACCGCACTTGGTCCGCCGCCAGAGGACGTCTTCCGGCTCCCGCGCCCATTCGTTATCGCGAAGGTAGACGACCTCGCGTTCCGTCAGGCCGCCACCGAGTTGTTCACCGAGGTCGCCGGGCTTTTCCGCCTCGCCCAGCACATCATCCACCATCGTGCCGTAGCGGCGCGCCAGGCGCCCGAGGAACGCCGCTTCGAAACCGCGTTGGCGCCGGCACAGGCTCTTGATGAAGCCCTCCAGGCCGGCTTCGCCGAGGTCGCCGCCGGGCAGTGGGCTCGATGCGGTCCACGGCCGCCCCATGCCGGGAAAGTACGGCGCGAGCTTCCCCAGCGCCGCTTCGGCCAGCCGGCGATAGGTGGTCAGCTTGCCGCCGAGCACGGTGAGCAGCGGGGCGCCGCCTTCCTCGCTCACCTCGAAGCGATAGTCGCGCGTCACCGACGAAGCCTTGGCGCCGCTGTCGTCATCGTAGAGCGGGCGCACCCCGGCATAACTCCACACGATGTCATCGCGCTCCGGCGGGCTGGCGAAGAACTGCCGCGCGAGGGCAAGGAGGTATTCCTCCTCCTCGCCGCTGATCGCCGCGCCGCCGGGGTCGCCGTCATAGGCGATCTCGGTGGTGCCGATGAGCGTGAAGCGCTCCTCGTAGGGGATGGCAAAAACGACGCGACCGTCGGCGCTCTGACATAGGTAGGCGTCATTGGCACCGGTGATGCGCGGCACGACGATGTGGCTGCCTTTGACGAGGCGGACGTTGGCTGCTGGCCTGGGAGCACCGACGTCCCCACCCACGTTGCGCACCCACGGCCCCGCTGCGTTGATCAGGACACGCGCGCGAACTTCGCCGACCATGCCGTCGCGAGACGTCTGGATGCGCCACTCACCGCCCTCAGCGCGCGCCGAGACAAGCCGCATGCGCGTCTCGATAGAGGCGCCGCGTTGCGCCGCCGCCCTGGCGTTGAGCACGACGAGCCGCGCATCGTCGACGCGGCAGTCGTAGTAGGCAAAGCCCTGCGTCAGCTCGCGGCGCAGCGCGTGGCCGGCGTGATCGCGCCGCAAATCGATCGATTGCGATCCGGGGATACGCTGCCGGGCGCCAAGGTTGTCATAGAGAAACAGGCCGGCACGCAACAGCAGCCCCGACCGGGCGCCCGGCACCTGCGGCAGCACGAAGCGTTGCGGCCAGATGATATGGCCGGCGTTGGCCAGCAGCACCTCGCGCTCTTGCAGCGCCTCGCGCACGAGCCTGAATTCGTAGTTCTCGAGATAGCGCAGACCGCCGTGGATGAGCTTGGAACTCGCCGACGACGTGGCGCCGCCCAGATCTCCCTTTTCAAGCAGCAGCACGGAAAGCCCGCGGCCCGCGGCATCGGCCGCGATGCCGGCGCCGTTGATGCCGCCGCCGGCAACGACGAGGTCGTAGGTCATGGCGGCGAGCCTAGCATGCGAGGGCTTACGGCACGGTTTCCGCCGGGCGCGGCGCCGGCGTGATCAGCGACACCACAAGAAGCGCAACGAAGCCGACCGGCAGCGCCAGCAGCGCCACAGCTAGCCCGTCGACGCCCCACCAATTGGCGTTGTCGCGCGCCTGCGCCTGCAGCGCTGCCCAGGCGGATTCCTTGTCGGCACCCGCTGCGGCGGCGATCCAGACATGCTTCAAATCGGTGAAGGAGGCCAACCCCTCGCCACCGGCGTTCGACAGTGCAGCGGTCCATTCATAGAACGGGACCGCGAAATAGCGCGTGCCGATGAGGTAGACCAACGCCACGGCTAGCCCGGCGAACATCGCCGCCGCGGCGCCGTATGTGTTGGCGCGTCTCCACCAAAGCGCGGCAAACAACGCCGGGAATAGACCGGCAGCGGCGATGACGAAAGCGTAGGCCGCCGCGTCGAGGATACTGAGTGGCCGGACAAATGCCCCGGCAGTCGCCGCCGCCACCGCCAGAGCGGCAATCGCATACGAAGCAAGGCGCGAATTGCGCCCCTCCCCACCGGCGGCGTTCGGCGGACTGTCATGTCCGAGCGCGCGCACGATGGCACTGAGTGGGCCGTTGGCGGTCGCGATGGCGACGGCGAGGACCGCAGCGGCGAGCAGCCCAAGAACGAAGCGGTCGAGCCCGGCCATGTCCGGCAGCGCCAGCATGATCATGTCGGGACTTAGCGTAATGTCTTGCAGGCGGAGCCCCTGGGCGGTCTCCGGCAACGCTGCGCACGCATCGGCCGCCGCTGCGGCATTGGTCGCCGCGCTACCGCAGATCTCAACCAGCCCCAGCTTGCCGTAAACAAACATCCACCCCGGCAGATCGGCGATCGGCGTGCGGTCGGCCAGCAGTTGGATGAAGGATAGCTTGGCGTATGCGGCAACGGCGGGCATCAGCGTCAGCAGAAGCACGACGGAGCCGAGCCCCCACAGAGCCGCGTGGCGTGCGTGCCGCGCCGATACGGTCGCCAACTGCGCCGGCAGCATGCTGGGCAGGGCCGCGACACCGGCTGCGAGGCCGAGAACGACGCCGAGGAAATTCACCGGAGTGAGGGCGAGGAATGCCGTAAGCATCGGCCGCATGACGGCGGGGTCGGCGAGGTCCTGCTCGATGAGCTTCTCCTCGAGGCCTTGGACCTGCCACAGCGCATTGGCGTAAGCGAGCTCCGGCACCGGCAGGTCGTACCACCGCGCCGACAGCACCACGAGCGGCACGAGGATCGCCACAAGCATGATGGGAAACAGCACGCCGTTGACCCAGGCCGCGCCGCTAAGACCGCGAACGATGAAGCAGGCGAGCACCGCACACGCAGCGATACCGGCGGCGGTGGCGAAATCGATGTCGAGCAGACGCGCGCCGACCAAGCCGGCGGCCATCAGCTCGGCCATGAGCAGCAGCAGCATCGAGACGACGATAGTGAGCGCGCACAGGGCGCCGGTCATCCGGCCGGGATAACGGGCGGCAAAGAACCCCGATAGCGAATGCGCGCCGCTACTCGCGAGCCGCGGCGCCACGACCAGCTGCAACAGAAGGCAGCCGGCACCGAGGCCGATGGCGAAGGACAGGCCGTCGTGCCCCCAGGCGAAGATCGCTCCGGCAAGCGCCAGGAAAAACGCGGCCGATACCGTATCGGTGGCGATCGCCAGGCCGCCGAACAGCGGGGAAACGCTGCTCCCCGGGCGCATGCCGGCACCTACTGCCAAGGCGGCGGCAATGGCGATGCCGAGTGCCCAATAACAACCGTCGACGAGGGTTGCGGATGCCCCAAGGCGAACCAGCACCGACTGGCCGGCAATACCGAATACGACAATGAGAGCGATGGCGGCGAGCGCCAGACCAGCCCGAGACCGCGCCGGCGACGTGCTGTTGGCATCGACAGTCATGTCAGCCGTCCGCCGCGCGGCGGGCGTCGCGACGATCCTGCCATCGCGCCGAAGAAACGCCGATGATCACAAAAGCGATGAGCACGCCTTGCGCAGCCATGAAGTAGCCGAGCGGAAAGGCGAATATGTCGACGAGATTAAGTGCCTGCACGAAACTCGGGACGACGAAGGCGAACAGCGCCCAGAGCAGCAGCGCTACGACCGGCAACCGCCCGGCCGACCGCGTCTCATGCGATGCTTGCGCATTCCCCCCCAACGAAATCCCCGTTCTGCTGGCCACGAGCACGGCGGCGCGCAACGCCTCGGCACGTCGGCGACGTTCGCCGGGCTTTGCGACAGCCTCGTGGCAGCAACAGCTCGCACATCCGCGATGCACAGGGAAGGGAAGCTGGAACGCAAAAGGCGGGGCGACGCGCTCACGCATCCCCCCGCCTTGGGATCTTCTCCCTAGACTTGGACCTTATTGGATTCTTCTAGGCCGACAGAGTGGTCCAACGAGTCGTCGGCCAGGCACCATGGTCGAGCACACGGGATGCGTCAAGTTGTTCTGAACAGCCAAATTTCTGATGCAGTGCAGCGATTTGCAAGTTTCGCTCAACGTGCGGCGACGAACCTTCAGGACAGTTCCGGGCGGCATTCCGAGTCGGACGGCAGCGGGTCGCATTGGCGATTGCCGGTGCATGTACGCATGGCCTGCGCCAAGGTCGACGAATAGATCCCATCGACGGCGCCGTAATAGAGCCCCTGCGCGCGAAGCCCGCATTGATACATCTTCACGATGGGTTCGCCGCCGGCGCGCATGGCGAGGTCGTAGTCGGCAAATGCCGCGTGTGCGTCGCCGAGTGATTGGCGGATGTGCGCCCGGGTATCGAGCGCATATGGGCTGCCCGGGGTGAGCGCCAGCGCCTTTTCTACGTCCGGCGTGCCGTCGGCGGGGCGCCCGAGCTTGAAGTAGGCCCAGGCGCGGTTATTCAGCGCCAAGGGAAAGTCCGGCTTGATCTTCAGCGCCGCGTCGTAGTCGGACAAGGCCTTGTCGAAGACGCCGAGCAGTGAGTAGGCGAGTGCGCGCATGCCGTACGCGAGGCTGCGTTGGTCGTCTGGAAGGTCCGGGCTGTCGATCAAGGCCGAGCAGCCGCTGATGCGGCGCTCGTTGTCCTCGCTGAGGCAATCGAGCGTCGGGTCGTCGACCGTTGCCAGGGCAGCCGCACCGAATGCAAACACGGCGGCGATGGCGGCAATGATCCTGGCGTAGGGCATTTGTGCTTCCCTGTGGCGGCGCAGAAGCTATCTGGGCCTTTGAAAGCATGGAAACCAGGGCCTTATAGAGGCAAAGCGAGACCGGTGAGCCGGGCGCATAGCCGCGCCCTGGCGATCGCACCGCTTAACCCCTTGCGGCCGGCGGTTGTGCTAGTTTGCCGGCAGCCAAGACCATCGAGCGTCCCACGTGAAACAACAGCGTATCCTGCTTCTGATCGGCGGCGGCATCGCCGCCTACAAGTGCCTCGACCTGATCCGCCGTCTGCGCGAAGCCGGCGCCTCGGTGCGGGCCGTGATGACGCGCGCCGCAACGCAGTTCGTGACACCGCTGTCGGTCGGCGCGCTGACCTCGGACCGCGTATTCACCGACCTGTTCGACCTCAACGACGAGCAGGAGATCGGCCACATCCGGTTGTCGCGCGAGGCCGACCTGCTGATCGTGGCGCCGGCGACGGCGGACTTGCTCGCCAAGATGGCCGGCGGTCACGCCGACGACCTCGCCTCCACCGTGCTGATGGCGACCGACAAGCCGGTGCTCGTGGCACCGGCGATGAACCCGCGCATGTGGCTGCACCCGGCGACACAGCGCAATGTCGCGCAGCTGCAGGCGGACGGTATCCGCTTCGTCGGCCCGAACGTCGGCGAGATGGCAGAGCGCGACGAGGCGGGCCCCGGGCGGCTTGCCGAGGTCGCGGAGATCATGGCGGCGGCGGATAAGATCCTCGCCGAGCGGCGCGAAGTTCCCGCAGCGCGTCTGGTCGGACGCCCGCTCGCCGGGCGCCACGTGCTCATCACCAGCGGGCCAACACACGAACCGATCGATCCGGTGCGCTACATCGCCAACCGTTCATCCGGCAAGCAGGGCCACGCGATCGCGCGGGCCGCTGCGGTACTCGGCGCGCGTGTGACGCTGATCAGCGGACCGGTTTCGCTTCCCGATCCTGCGGGCGCCGACGTCGTCCGCGTCGAGACGGCCGAGGAGATGCTGCGTGCGGTGCAAACGAGCCTGCCGGCCGATATCGCGGTGTTCGCGGCGGCGGTGGCGGACTGGCGCTCGGCATCGGCGCCGCGCGACAAGATCAAGAAGTCGGGCGACAAGCCGAGCCTCGACCTCGTCGAGAACCCGGACATCCTGGCGAGCGTCGGCAAGGCGCGCGCCGGGCGGCCTGCACTGGTCATCGGCTTTGCCGCCGAGACCGGCAACCTGACGAGCGAAGCGGCGAAGAAGCGCAAGTCGAAGGGCGCCGACTGGATCGTCGCCAACGACGTGTCGCCGGCGCGCGGCGTCTTCGGCGGCGACGGCAACACCGTGCACCTCGTCACGGCCGACGGCAGCGAGGACTGGCCCGCGTTGAGCAAGGACGAGGTGGCGCGGCGCCTGATGCAGCGCGCAGCCGAGTATTTGCGGCGCGGCGCGGCGGCAGCCGAATGACGAAGAAGCGTCCGCCGGACAAATCCGCAAGCGTGCGCGTGAAGGTCGTGCGGCTGGCGCATGGCTCGGGGTTGCCGCTGCCCGCATACCAGACACCGGGGGCCGCCGGGCTCGACCTGCTGGCGGCGCTCGACATACAGCGCCCGATGACCCTGGCGCCTGGCGCACGGGCATTGGTGCCGACGGGGCTGATCATCGAGCTTCCGGCCGGCTACGAGGCGCAGGTGCGCCCGCGCTCGGGCCTCGCGCTCAAGAGCGGCGTCACCGTGCTCAACAGCCCGGGAACGATCGACAGCGATTATCGCGGCGAGGTATGCGTCATTCTCGCCAACCTCGGCCAAGCTGCGTTCGAGATCCGCCGCGGCGAACGCATCGCGCAGCTCGTCGTCAGCCCGGTAGCTCAGGCGTTGCTCGTCGAAACGACGGCCGTTTCCGACACCACGCGCGGCGCCGGCGGGTTCGGTTCGACCGGAAAAACGGCGCCCAATGAAAACGCCCGATCCCGCAAATCCGCCCCGCCAAAGAAATCCATCCCAACGCCCGCACCGGCGGCAAAAAAAGCGCGTTCAGTAAAGGCGCCCGCCCGCAAACGTTGATCGAGGCGGCACCTTGACAGCAATCGGCTTTCGCTCAACGTGCGCTGGCAACGGCCGATCCCTGCATCGCCGCAACGACGATTCCTACCCGACAGCATGTCCACGAGGCACCCCGCGATGACTGACCTTCCGCCCATCAAAACGCTCGCCGCCACCAAGTCGTGGGGCCGTGGCCGCGTCTACGATTCCATCGCCGAGACCATCGGTCATACGCCGCTCGTCCGTCTGTCGAAGATCACCGCTGCTGCCAAGGTGCGCGCCGACATTCTGCTGAAGCTGGAATTCTTCAACCCGCTGTCGTCGGTCAAGGATCGCATCGGAGTCGCCATGATCGACACGCTGGAAGCGCAGGGCCGCATCACGCCCGGCCGCACGGTGCTGATCGAGCCAACTTCGGGCAACACCGGCATCGGCCTCGCCTTCGTCGCCGCCGCGCGCGGCTATCGGCTGATCCTCGTCATGCCCGAGACGATGTCCATCGAGCGGCGCAAGATCCTCACCCATCTGGGCGCCGAGCTGGAGCTGACGCCCGGTCCCGGCGGCATGCCAGCCGCGGTCGAGCGCGCCAACGAGCTCGCCAAGACCATCCCCGGCTCGGTCATTCCCGGGCAGTTCGACAACCCCGCCAACCCGCTGGTGCATGAATTGACCACGGCGGAAGAGATCTGGAACGATACCGGCGGCAAGGTCGACGCCATCGTCATCGGCGTCGGCACTGGCGGCACGCTGACCGGCGTGGCGCGCGCGCTGAAACCGCGCAAGCCCGATCTCAAGATCATCGCCGTCGAGCCGACCACCAGCCCCGTGCTGTCCGGCAAGCCGCGCGGCCCGCACAAGATTCAGGGCATCGGCGCCGGCTTCATTCCTTCAATCCTCGACACCGGATTGATTGACGAAATCGTCACCGTGTCGAGCGAGCAGGCGTTCGAAGTCTCGCGTCTCGTCGCCAAGGTGGAAGGCATTCCCGGCGGCATCTCGACGGGAGCCAACGTCGCTGCCGCGCTATCGATTGGCGAGCGGCCCGAGTATGCCGGCAAGACGATCGTCACGTTCGCGCCGTCATCGGCCGAGCGGTATTACACGAGCGATCTTTTCCTCGACCCCAGCAAGCCGACGTAAGCCGACGTAACGGCGACGAGAGGGCCCGGGGTCTTGTCACCTCGGGCCTTTTTCTTATTTGCGCGCACCGTCCTACGACGACGCCTTGATGCGGACACGCCGCGCGCTCTAGTGCGATGATCGAGAAGTCCGCTACATTGCGGGCGGCTGGGTAGCGAAGCGGACTTCTCGATCTGAATCACACTAGCGATCGTAAAGTTAGCTAGTGTCCTTCAGACCGCGAAATTCGTTCCAACCTTGCTGCACCCTCAGACGAATTTCGCGATCAGGACACTAGCCCGCCACACGCGCATCGACCTCGGGCCGCAAACGCCACTTATGAGAACAACCTTATGCGGGGCTCATCCGGATTAGGGAGTTGTCATGCATATCTTTGCGTTCACGGCCGCGAGCATTGCGGCCTTAGGATTTGCCGCCGGCGTCTCGCGCACGGCCTGGGCCGACCCGGCACCCGTCATTTCCGGCCCGCACGTTCACGAGAACCTCGCCGTCTACTTCGTGCACGGCCCCAGTGCGGCGGGTCCCGTGCCGCTCACTTTGCAGGAAGCGCTCGCCAAGGGCAGCGTGCGCGTCATCGAAACGGGCGAGGTGAACGAGCTGAAGGTGGAGAACACCGGCGAAGAGGACATTTTCATCCAGTCCGGCGACATCGTGAAAGGCGGCAAGCAGGACCGCGTCCTGACCATGAGCTTTGTGCTGCCGCCCAAGTCCGGCGAAGTCGGGCTCGCCGCGTTCTGCGTCGAGCATGGCCGCTGGTCGGCGCGCGGCGGCGAGGACGTCAAAGGATTCGCCAGCGCCGCCGAGGCCATGCCCTCCCGCGAAGCCAAACTCGCCATGCGCGCCCCGCGCGGTGTCTCGGCGGGGGCCGCAACGACGGATGACAGCCGATCATCGGAAACCTACGCGCGCCAGCAGAAGGTCTGGGCGTCCGTTGCCACGACGCAGGAGAAGCTGTCGGGCCGCCTCGACGCGCTGATGGCTGCCCCGGCCTCGGTGACGAGCCTGCAGCTGTCGCTCGAGAACGAGAAGCTGCAGACGGCGCGCGCCGCCTACATGGCCGCCCTGCAGCCGGCCGGCGAGGGCAAGGAAGACATCGTCGGCTACGTCCTGGCCATTAACGGCCGCATCGTCAGCGCCGACGTCTATCCCTCCAGCGGGCTGTTCGCGAAAATGTGGACCAAGCAGCTCGGCGCCGGAGTGACCGAGGCCATCGGCGAAGCTGGAGGTATCCAGGCCGCAGCCCCGGGGCAGGAAGCGGCAGCGACGTTCCTCAAGGCCGCAGCGGCCACATCGGCCCACGACGAAGTCGTTAACGGCATCGCCCGGCAGGCCGTACACGACGCCGATAAGGCGCTCTACGTCGAAGCCCAGCGCGACGACGGCAGCTGGGTTCACCGGAGTTACCTTGCCAAGTGATTGGCGCGGGCGGCAGCGGATAACAGCGCTGCCGCCCGCTGACGCCGCGGGCGAGTTGCGGTAGCCTGTCCCCATGCAGGACAAGAACGCGCCTCGCCTGTCGCCGGCGGAGATCGAGCGCTACAAGCGCCACCTCGTGCTGAAAGAAGTTGGCGGCCAGGGCCAGCAGAAGCTGAAGGGCGCCCGCGTACTGGTCGTGGGCGCCGGCGGGCTCGGCTCGCCCGTGGTGCTGTACCTAGCCGCAGCGGGCGTCGGCACCATCGGCATCGTCGACGACGACCGCGTGTCGCTGGACAACCTGCAGCGGCAGATCGCCCACGATACTGACCATGTCGGCGAAGCAAAGGTGCTGAGCGCCGGCAGCATGGCTCACCGCCTCAATCCTCACGTCAACATCGAGCCGATCGAGGCGCGCCTCGACGCTGGCAACGCTGCCGCGATCATCGGGCGCTACGATATCGTCGCCGACGGCTCCGACAACGCCGAGACGCGCTACCTCGTCGCGGACGCCTGCTATTTCGCCAAGCGAACGCTGGTGTTCGGCGCCGTCGGGCCATTCGACGGCTACGTATCGACCTTTAAGCCGCACGAGCGGGATGCGCAGGGAATGCCGTTTCCCAGCTACCGCTGCCTGTTCCCCGAGGCGCCGCCACCGGGGACGATCCCCAATTGCGCCGAAGTGGGCGTCCTGGGCGCCGTCGTCGGCGTCATCGGCACCTTACAGGCGACCGAGGTTCTCAAGGAAATCCTGGGCATCGGCGTAAGCCTCGCCGGGCGCCTGCTGACGTACGATGCGCTCGCCGCGCGGTTCGAGACGCTGTCGTTCGGGTACGATCCGGAAAATCCAATCAGTGGCAGCAACCCGACGATAACCGACCTATCAATCCACACGACAAAGAATCACACCTCGACATGCGCGGTGTGAGAGGATAGCGCTTCCATGCTGCTCGTTCGGATGTGGCTCGCCTTGCTCCTCTCGATTATCGCCGCCGTCGTGTTCCCCCTGCCCGGGTTGGACTATGAGGTCCGCGCCGAGCCGGAGCGGCCTGTCATGTCGATCGCGCCGGCCGTCCCGCGGCCGGATGAGGACGCGCTCTATGGCGCCATCGCCTTCACGCCCGACGGCTCATTCTTCTCGGTGTGGAGAATTGGCTCGCGCACGGAAGCGGAGGAAAAGGTGCGCAGCGAATGCACAGCGCTCGGCCGCGGCACTTGCGAGGCGATGAGCTTCCGCAGCGAGATCTGCGCGGCGATTGCTTCGGCGCAGATCGGCAAGCAGCGCAAGATCACCTATTCGGGTGGCGGGCTGACCCCTGGCGATGCCGAGCGGCTGGCGCTCGGGCGCTGCAACGGCGACCGGCGCGCCCGCGGCTCATGCCAGTTGCGCACCACGGTGTGCGGCGATGGTCGCTTGGATTCGGCTTCGCGCACGCCGTAGCCACTGACACGAGCAGAGGCGTAGAATTCCCGCTTCAGCACAGTCGCAAGCTGATGGCCGCGCCAACGGCGCGGGGCGCCTTGCGCCCATGCTGCCTTCGGCGGCCAAGACCTATGCCGCCTTCGGCGGCCTCAAAACATCGCCGGATGGACGCGGTCCGGCGGCGCATGACCGTCCAAAAACGCCTTGATATTGATGATGA
>JBDTOR010000002.1:0-54354 GCA_039933175.1 Hyphomicrobium sp.
AGATCGTCATCCGCATGACCGGCTGCCCGAACGGCTGCGCCCGGCCGTACCTGGCCGAGATCGGTCTCGTTGGCCGCAACCCGGGGCTTTACAACCTTTACCTCGGCGCGGCGTTCAACGGCTCGCGGCTCAACAAGCTATACGCCGAGGACGTCGACAAAGGCCGCATCGTCGGTCTGTTGGAGCCAATGTTCGCGCGCTACGCCAAGGAGCGCGAGGACGGCGAGCACTTCGGCGATTTCGCCATCCGGGCCGGATACGTGCGCGCGACGACAGCGGGCAACCGCTTTCACGCCGACCTCGACCTCGTGAAGACCGTCAGCTAGCGCGTCTGTCGCCGTTATTATTTCGTCATGGCCGCGTCATGGCGAAGCCATGCTCCGCATGGACGGCGGCCATCCCCGCAAGTCAGCGTCGACTCGACGTTGAAATCGGCCCAATGCGATTGGGATGATTTCGTCCCACCGGAGCGCGGACTGAAACTGGCGTGGATGGCCGCCTGCGCGGCCATGACGGCATCAGGCGCAGGGGCTAGTGGCGCATCGGGTTGATGAGCGAGTAGGCGGCCCAGAAGAGGACGACGGCCAGCGCCACGCGCAAGACCCAGTCCGGCACAAGGCCGGTGATGCGCGAGCCGAGCGCTATGCCCGGCACCGATCCGATCAGCAGGAAGCCGAGTATCTTCAAGTCGACATTGCCCATGCCGAAGTGGCTGGCGCCGGCGAGGAATGTGAGCGGAATGGCGTGGACGATGTCGGTGCCGACGAGGCGCCGCGCGGAAAGAGAACTGTAGAGCGCGGTTAAGGCCACGACGCCGATGGCTCCGGCTCCGACCGAAGTCAGCGCGACGAGCACGCCGAGGACCAGCCCGAGCACCAAGGTCGGCGCGGGACGCACCAGTACGAGCGCCGAATGGTCGGCGGGGGCCATTGCGTAACGCTTCAGCAGCGGATAGGCGGCGACGCACAGCGCGCTAACAACCAGTGCGAAAGCGAGAACCTTGCGGATGATGGCGGCGAGGATGTGGACGTCGGGCTCGGCCAGATAGATCCACGCCAGCACAACCGACGCGCCCGGCAAGCTGCCTGCTGCGAGCCAGCGCACGATTGGCCAGTTGACGTTGCCAAGTGCGTGATGGCGCCAAGCGGCGCTCGCCTTGGTGATCGAGGCGAACAACAAGTCGGTGCCGACGGCGAGCACCGGCGAGATGCCGATTCCCGAGATAAGAAAGGGCGTCATCAGCGAACCGGCACCGACGCCGGTGAGGCCCACGAGAAAACCGACGGCAAAACCGCCCAAGATGATGATGGGCCAGGCGCCCGAGTGCAGAAATTCCATAGAAGTCAGGCTCGTATCGCGTTCTGGGGCGCCTCTTGAGGGCGACCATATCCGTTATCTTGGATGGTTCAACCGCAGAAAGCCTCTCCTGCCGCTGCGCACCCGCAGGCGCCCGCCGTCAGGCGAGGGCCATGACGATGGTGCGCAGGCTCAGGATGGCCACGACGCAACCGACGAGGATCATCAGAACCTTGTCGGGCAGCACTTTTGTCGCGTAGGCCGCGAAGGGTGCGGCCACCACACCACCTATGATGAGGCCGGTGATGATCGGCCACAGCTCCAGGCCAATCGTTGCGACGAATGTTGCCGAGATGGTCAGTGTGACGAAGAACTCGGCGAGGTTGACCGATCCGATGGCATAGCGCGGCGTTGTGCCCTGGCCGATGAGTGTGGACGTCACGATCGGACCCCAGCCGCCGCCGCCGATGGAATCCAGCAGCCCTCCCACGAAGCCAAGCGGGGCAACGCGCGAAGGTTCAGTACCATCAGATACGCGCTTGGTGACCGCCTTCCAGACGATGAAGAGTCCCATGAGCAGCAAATACGCGCTGATGAACGGCTTGACCTTGTCGCCATCGAGATTGGTGAGGACGTAAGCGCCGATGGCGCCGCCGATCGCTCCCGGCAATGCCAGACGCAGCAGCAGCTTGCGATCGACGTTGCCGAACTTCCAGTGCGAGGCGCCCGACACGGCGGTGGTGAAGGTCTCGGCCGCGTGCACACACGCGCTCGCCGTCGCCGGCGGGATGCCAAGGCTGAGCAGCACCGATGTGGAGATGACGCCGTAAGCCATGCCGATGGCGCCATCGACCATTTGCGCCGCAAAGCCGACGGCCACGAACAAAAGCAGTTCTTCCCACATCGAGCTGGCTCACACCTTTTTCAGCGGGAACGCCGCGTTCGGCATAACGAACACCGAAGACGCGGCGAGCCTCGCAGACACAACAGAGCCCCTAAAGCTCGATTTTGACCGGAATGCCGGCGGCGTGCAGGAGCAGCGCCGCTTCGCTGGCGCGCCGCTGGAACTCGCGGCGGTCCTCGTCGCTGTCGCCGAGATCGCGGCATAGCCCACGCTCCAGCAGCTCGCGCGTCAGCTTGAAGGCCGAGGCGTTGGCGACATCGCCCTTGGTCGCCGTGCTGATGACACCGCCTGCGACCGTTGCGCCGGTAATGGCGTCAACAATGAGAACGGCGCCTGTCGGCTGGTTGTCAGCGAACGCATCGACCGCAACCGGACGGCCCAACGTGATCGCCGCAATGGCGATATCGTTGACGCCGCACTTTTCCGACGGCCGGGCAACCAAAGTCTCCAGATCGAGCAGCGACTGGATGGCGATATTCGAGATGGGAGCGAGGTCGGTCGCCGTGCGCAGGAAATATCCGGAGGCAGGGTCAAACGGCGTCTCCCACAGCCACACGAGGCGCGCCTCGATCTGCGTGGCGACAGTCGGCAGGTTGTTGGTCAACGAGAGCGTGGCGCCGCGCGCGACATCGATATCGCTGTCGAGCTGCAGGGCGACGGCCTGCCCTTGCTTGGCGAGCTCGAGATCGCGGCCCATGGTGGCGATGCGCAACACGTGCGCGCTCTGGCCGCTCAGCACGTCGGTGACGCGGTCGCCGACGCTGATGTACCCCGACGCGACGGTGCCGGCGAGGCCGCGGAAGTCGAGGCCGTCGCGCAGCACTGTCTGCACCGGCATGCGGAACGGTCCGCGCGGAGTGATGTCGCGCGGCGGGATGCGCTCGAGGTGCTCAAGCAGATGCGGCCCGGTGTACCAGGGCATGTGCTCGGATTTGCGCGCGACGTTGTCGCCGCCGACGGCGGAGACGGGAATGGCGATTGCCTCGCGGAAGCCGAAGCGCAGGGTCAGCTCGCGGAAGTCAGCCTCGATGGCGCGGAACTTCTCCTGCGACCAGTCGGCCAAATCCATCTTGTTGACGGCCAGCACGACGCGTTTCACGCCGACGATGTCGAGGATGGCAGCATGGCGACGCGTCTGGCGCTTCACGCCGTGACGTGCGTCGACCAGCATGATGGCGACGTCGGCGTGCGAGGCGCCGGACGCCATGTTGCGCGTGTACTGCTCGTGGCCGGGGCTGTCGATGACGACGAAGCGGCGTGTCGCGGTGTCGAAATAGCGCCAGGCGATGTCGATGGTGATGCCTTGCTCGCGCTCGGCGACGAGGCCGTCGAGCAGCAGGCTGAAATCAGGATGCGCGCCGCCGGTCGCTGCATTCGATGAGCGATTGATCGTCTCGCGCTGGTCATCATAGAGGTCGGAGGCGTCCCACAGCAGACGGCCGATCAGCGTCGACTTGCCGTCATCGACCGATCCGCACGTCAAAAGGTGCAGAATGCCGTTGAGGTCTTGAGTGGGTGCGGGCGCAAGATCCTCGCGCCGGATAGCCGTGACCGCCGTCATCAGAAGTAGCCCTCTTGCTTCTTACGTTCCATGGCGCCGGCTTGATCGTGGTCGATGAGGCGGCCCTGGCGCTCGGACGTGCGCGCGCCGAGCGTTTCGGTGACGACGCTGTCGAGGTCGGCCGCCGTTGACGGCACCGCGGCGGTGAGGGGCCAGCAGCCCAGCGTGCGGAAGCGTACGCTTTTCATCTGCGGCACCTCGCCGGGCAGCAGCGGCAGACGGTCGTCATCGACAACCAGCAGCTGGCCGTTGCGGGTGATGGTCGGGCGGCGGGCGGCAAAGTACAGCGGCACGACTTCGAGGCTCTCGCGGGCGATGTAGCGCCACACGTCGCGTTCGGTCCAGTTCGACATGGGGAATACGCGCACCGTCTCGCCGGGGCCGAGGCGCCCGTTGAGCAGGTTCCACATTTCCGGACGCTGCCGGCGCGGATCCCAGCGGTGGCCGGGCGAGCGGAACGAGAACACGCGCTCCTTGGCACGCGAGCTTTCCTCATCGCGGCGCGCGCCGCCGAAGGCCGCGTCGAAGCCGTGCTTGTCGAGCGCCTGCTTCAGCGGCTGCGTCTTCATCACGTCGGTGTAGACGGATGGCGAGTGGTCGTACGGATTGATGCCGCGCTTGAGGCCTTCCTCGTTCGTATGCACGATGAGTTCGAGACCGAAGTCGCGCACCGTCTTGTCGCGGAAGGCGATCATGTCCTTGAACTTCCACGTCGTGTCGATGTGGAGCAGCGGGAACGGCGGCTTTTGCGGCCAGAACGCCTTGCGCGCCAGGTGCAACAGAACGGTCGAGTCCTTGCCGATGGAATACATCAGCACCGGCTTGCGGAACTGCGCGGCGGCCTCGCGGAATATAAAGATGGCCTCGGCCTCGAGCATGTCGAGGTGCGATAACTGAGCCGTCATGCAGCAGCTTCCTTCTGGCGGGGCCTGTTATGCAGGCCGCACTCCTTACCGTCCTCGTTCTCCCACCACCAGCGGCCGGCGCGGATGTCCTCGCCTGGCTTGACGGCTCGCGTGCACGGCTGGCACCCGATCGACGGGAAGCCGCGTGCGTGCAGGGGATTGATCGGGACGTTGTTGGCGGCGACGTAGGCTTCGAGTTGCTCGAGGTTCCAATCCGCGATCGGGTTCAGCTTGTAAAGCGCGTTCTCCACGTCCCAGGATGCGAAGGGAACATGTGCGCGCCCGGCCGACTGCTCGCGGCGCAGGCCTGTGACCCAGCCCTTGGCGCCTTCGAGGGCGCGCTTCAACGGCCGCACCTTGCGGATTTCGCAGCAAGCCTTGCGGTTCTCGACGGCGAGGCGGAAGCCGTAGATGCCGTCGCGGGCAACGAGTTCCTCGACCTCGCGCGCATCCGGGAACATGACCCGGATGTTGAGGCCGTAGCGGTTCTCGCTGGCTTCGAGCGTATCGAGGGTCTCGGGGAAGTGGCGGCCGGTGTCGAGCGTGAACACGTCGATCTTGGCGCCGCTCGCCGCGATGGCGTTGAGCACCGCCTGGTCCTCGATGCCGAGGCTGGTCGAAAAGGTGACGCGCCCCTGCACGGAGCGGGTAATCTCCAGCAGGCGCTCTTCCAAGCTGTCGATAGCCGCCAGACGGCGATCTAGCGCCAGGGCATCGGCCACCGGGTCGACGGCGGGCGCCGGCGCGGGTCGCGCGCCGGTACGCAAGGTGGCCCCGGCGCTGGGCGCCCCTGAGGCGCCGCGCCCGGTTGAGGATTTCGTTGGCATCCGTGATCCCTTTGTGGAGCCCACAAAATAGGGGAAACCGGTTGCTCCTTAAAGCATGTCTCCCAAATAAAAATAGGATCGCATTCCTGCTGCGCCAGCGAGGCGAAAATTTTTGCCAACGCGCGGCTTGTTGGAACATTCGCACCTCCGGGCGCCCAAGCGGCTGGGGCGCGGAACTCTGAAGCCGTTAGAAACGTGCGGGAATGTGCCCGTCAGAGGCGCGAAAACCTGTTCGCTGCCTACATCTGAGCATTCCATTTGCGCCGCACACAGTTGGCTCCACCGCGCGTGTGACTGGAAAGGCACACCGGCGCAACAGAGCGGTCGCGGCGGCACTCGAGTTCTTTGAGTCGCCCTGCCGCGCGGGTGGGGACAAGCCTTGCACAACGTGTGCAGGCATCAGCCGCGGAGTGGCGCGCTAGGGGCTTTTAAGGCGGTTCTGAAAGCGAATCAGTGCGTCGGCAATTCGGCCAATATCTCGGGCCATTTCTAGTCACAGATATATCCCACGAAGTGTGCTCGCAGGCCCCTGAGTGAAAATGTGGGGAAGAATCATAACCCATTAAAAAGGCGTATTATCAGCTACTTATGGCCATCCATTTCATGTGGACATCTGCGTGACATTCCGGCCTCGGAGGCATGGCAGAAATAATGCCCCTGGCCAGTTGGTTAACAGATGGTATTCTTTGCTTGCTTCGTGACGGGGGCTGGGACGTGAAGAGGGCTCTTCCGCGTTCCCGGCGACTTTGACGGAGCAGCAAAAAAGCAAACGTTGAGCAAGTAGCGGGGTACCATATGATGGGGGATTCCTCTAAGCGTCCCGATTTTCCGGGATTCGACCCACAACCGATAGAGATGACTCGGGAAGGGGCCGAAGAAGCCGGGATCGAGGTCTTCGAGGTCGTCGGATCGATTAAATGGTTCGATGCATCAAAGGGTTACGGTTTTATCGTGCCCGACAACGGGCTGGCAGACATTCTGCTCCATGTGACCTGCCTGCGGGCGGGCGGCTATCAGACAGCCTACGAAGGAGCACGGGTTCACGCCGAGGTGCTGCGCCGGCCGAAGGGCATGCAGGCGTTCCGCATCCTCAGCATGGACGAAAGCACGGCAATTCATCCCTCACAGCTGCCGCAGCGGACGCACGTTATCGTCACGCCGGAGAGCGACTGGGAGCGGGCCATGGTGAAGTGGTTCAACCGGGTGCGCGGTTTCGGCTTCTTGACGCGGGGCGAGGGAACGCCCGACGTGTTCGTGCACATGGAAACACTGCGGCGCTTCGGTTTCACCGAGCTGCGTCCGGGTCAGATGGTGATGGTTCGTTGGGGTCACGGCTGCAAAGGCTGCATGGCTGCCGAGCTACGCCCGGATGGACAGCCCGGACTGCCGCCAACGCACTGACTAGTGTGATGATCGAGAAATTCGCTATCATTAGCGGCGAGGTACCGAGCGAATTTCTCGATCTGAATCACGCTAGCGGATCTAATTCCTCTAGTGTCCCTTATGATCCCGAAGTTCGCTCTCGACCCTAGCTGCGAACACTGGCGAACTTCGGAATCGGGACACTAGGCGCGATGGCTCAACTGAAAGTTCAGAGCGGGGCTGCCCATTGGGCGGCCCTGCTTTTCGTTGCGCTGGTCGCGATAGTGTTCGCACCGGCGGCGGACGCCAAGGTGCGTCTCGACCGGCTGTGGCTGGTGCCGGCCAGCGGCCAGGAAGTGCCAATCGACATCGAGGTCGCCGAAGATCCGCAAGAGAAGTCTATGGGCCTGATGTTCCGCACTGAGCTGGCCGACAACAAGGGCATGCTGTTCCCCTACGACGAGAGCCGTGAGCTCAGCATGTGGATGCGGAACACGTTCATCCCGCTCGACATGGTGTTCATCCGGCCCGACGGCGTCATCCATCGGATCGAAGCGCGAACCGAGCCGATGTCGGAGCGCATCATCAATTCCGACGGGCCGGTGTCGGCGGTGCTGGAGTTGGCCGGCGGGGCAGCCGAGCGTCTCGGCATCAAGGCCGGGGACCGCGTCCGCTACCCGCTGTTCGCCGCCCCGGCGCCCGCCCCCTAGGGCGACGGTGCCCGGCGTCGGATAAGCCACGTTTACTCGGCGGTTGGGTTCGCGTAGAACCCGTCAACGTCGCTCGTCCGGGGCGTAGCTCAGCCTGGTAGAGCACTTGCTTTGGGAGCAAGGGGTCGCGAGTTCGAATCCCGCCGCCCCGACCAACGACGCGACGGATCTGCACGCGAGGGCACCATGGTGGCGCGCATCTACAAGCCGGCCAAGACGGCCATGCAGTCGGGCGAGGGCCGCACCAAGGAATGGGTGCTGGAGTTTGCCCCGGCGAGCCCGCGAGAGATCGAGCCGCTGATGGGCTGGACCGGCACGCGCGACATGCGCGCCGAGGTGCAGCTCGCCTTCGACACCCAGGAAGAGGCCGTCGCCTACGCCGAGCGCGAAGGGATCGCCTATCAGGTGTTCGAGCCGGCGCCGCGCAAGATGATCCGCAAGTCGTACGCCGACAATTTCAAGTACGGCCGCATCGGTCGCTGGACGCACTGACGCCGCGCTGTCTCCAAATGTGGATCACAGACCGGCGCCAAGGCGCGGCGGATCCAGATGCATTTTCACCTCTTTGCACCTGGACCGGCCGACGCTCTTACTTGCCTTGGGCTTGAATTGCTTTCACATCGTCGGCGGTCAGAGCCTTTCCGCCGATGCCCCAATTGCCGCTTGCAACCTCGTGCACGCGGACCCAGGTCACGCCGCGCATGGCTTCGCCTTCGATTTCGACCATCGCATCGGTGATCTTCCTGATCATCGCTTGCTTCTGGCTCTTGTCGAAGACGCCTTCGATAAGCTGAATGTCGACGAGTGGCATGACAGTCCTTTCGTGCTTCGTTGCCTGACGCCGCGGGTTCAGCCCCGCAAGCTCCGGTGGAATTCCCATACCGGCCGGGAAGCCGCTAGTTCACAGACTGAACCACGCCAGTACAGTTACTGAACTGGCATTGGATTGGCGCGCCGCGTACCCTCTCCGCAAGACTTCGATCTGACGTCTGATCAGGGAGCGAGCCATGGCTCACGCCAGCTACAACCAGTTCTGTCCAGTTGCGATGGCGGCGGAGATCCTATGTTCGCGCTGGACGTTGGTTCTTCTGCGCGAACTCGTCGTCGGATCGACGCGGTTCAACGAACTGCGGCGCGGCGTGCCGAGGATGTCGCCCGCCCTTCTGTCGAAGCGCCTCAAAGACCTCGAAGCGGCGGGTATCGTGTCGCGCTCGAAGGTGTCCGGCGAGGCGGGTGTATTCGAATACCAGCTGACGAAGGCCGGCCGGGATCTGCAGCCGGTGATCGAGACGGTCGGCGCCTGGGGGCAGAGGTGGATCGAGACCGAGGCGTCGCTGAAGAACCTCGATCCCAATCTCCTGATGTGGGACATCCGGCGCAATATCGATCCCGCTCCGATGCCGCGGCGCCGAAGCACGATCGAGGTTATCCTTGCCGATCAGCCTGCGGCGCGGCGGAATTGGTGGCTCATCGTGCAGCCGGGCAAGGAGGTCGATTTGTGCTCGGTCGATCCGGGCTTCGATGTCGATCTATATCTGGCAACGGACCTGCGCACGATGACGGAAATCTGGATGGGGTACACCCCGATTGCGCGGGCCAAGCGCGAGGGCCGGCTCACCGTTACGGGAAACCGAGAGCTCGAGTCCAGTTTGAAGACATGGCTGAGCCTTAGCCGCTTTGCGAACATCGAGAAGCTGGTGGCGTGAGCGCCTTGTCAGACGCGACCACTGGCGGGACAATTGGAGCGACAAAGATGCTTGAGCTCAGGCCGACCCGCGAGCACTGCAATCGACCCTTGCCGCCGCACGCAACAGAAGCTCGTATCTGCTCATACGAGTGCACGTTTTGCGCAGCTTGCGTCGACGAGGTGTTGGGCAACGTGTGCCCCAATTGCGGAGGTGGATTTGCGCCGCGGCCGATCCGGCCGTCGGTGAACTGGAACGACGACAACTTTCTTGGGAAGGACCCGCCGAGCCGCACCGTCAAGCATAGGCCTGTGGACCTAGACGCTCACGCTCGGTTCTCGGCGGACATCGAATGCATTTCGCCCGAAAGGCGGTAGTTACGGCTCGGGTTACGAGGCTGCGCAGTAGGCGCCTGCATGCGACAGGTCGCCGAAGCGTGGTCGGCCCACCATCGCGGCGCCATAATAAATTCGGCAACTGAAGCTGCGCGCCACGAGGCTTGGGCGGAAATGCACTCTATGGTCCTTCGATTGAGCGGCAAGGAATGGTGTGTAGGCCTCGACAGGAGAACTGATCGGTTGCAGCTGAGATCGCTCATTCTCAACATCCTCGCCATCGTCACGCTAATCGTCATCGCCGCTGTGCCGGGGGCGCCGCGATCTCTGGCGGCTGAGCAATCATCGCAAATTCCGGCTTGGCTGCGGGCGCATGTCGGGAGTGGCGACGGTCAAATCGCATCCGTGGTTTTGGAGAGGGCGCGCGCGCTCTACCTGACAAAAACGCGAGACGGCGTGGTCAAAAATCCCTGCTACTTCGCCATGGACGCAACGCGCCCGCACCTCTTGGGCAACGCGGGTCGCCGGTTTTACGTCATCTGCGAAGCCGACCGTTCTTTTCGCGCGATTTCGTCCGGTCACGGCGGCGGTCGCCATTTGAGGGGCATCGTGAATTTCGCTAACGGCAAACGGTGCGTAAAGAACTTCGGCAACGCCAAGGGTTCCTCACTCACGACCGGCGGCGGCTATGTTACGAGCGAGACGATCACGTCGTTCAAGGGCTACTACGGCGTCGCGGGCGGAAAATACGCGCCTTTGCTGCGATCGTTCGTGCAGTTTGACGGCGAGGGCGAGACCGCCAACGCAAGACCGCGCGAGATTGGTGGTCACGCAGCCGTCCTGTTGCGGGGCGTGTGCCTTCGCAAGAAGCCGGACAGCCCATACGCGGACAAGCAGGGTAACGTTGCGTTTGGAAATCTGGAGAACTACGCCGACGGGCGCAGTAGCGGCTGCACGAGTTGGTCGCGGGCGGACGCCGACCAAATCATCGCCATCATGAAGAAAGCGGCGACGACGCTTTATATTTATCCTGAATCGACCGACATCGACGCCGTCACCAAAGCTGTGAAGGCGGGGTCGCCGTCGCAGGCTGGAACATATTGGAATGCTTCCTGCTTGCGGGAAATTCGGACGCCAAGGTATTGGTCCAAGGAAGCGCTCGAGCCGATCATCGTCCGCTACGAGAAGGCGCATCCAGCACCGCCGCCGCAGCCAACGCCGATGTGCAGGGCACGCTGAGGCGGCCTAGTTTTTGAGTGGTCGGGCAGTTTCGTCACCATCGAGGTGCAGCTCCGACTTGAGGCGGGCTCGCTCCTGCTCGTCCATGCAGTTGATTAACTCGACCCAGCGGGCTGGCAACGGATCGCGAACGACACCGTCATACTGTGCGCGCAAGAGCCAACCAAGGCCACGCGCGGCATTTGCCCCGGAGCCGTCTCGGGAACCCATTGGTCTATCCCATCAAGATTGTCTGATCCGCCCTTGGACAACGCTGTCGCAACCTCGCTGTTCCCAGGCGCACTAGTCGGCGTGGAACGGCTTCTCATTGCGCAACGCGCGGGGGTGCTGGATACAGGCAGCATGACGTTCGCCGCGCCGCTTCCGATTGACGCCATCCTGGGCGAATTGCGTACGACCCTGGCAGCGGGCGCATCGGCTGTCCTTGTTGCACCACCCGGTGCCGGCAAGACGACACGCGTTCCGCTCGCTCTAATGGACGAAAGCTGGCTCGGCGGTCGAAAGATCCTGGTGCTGGAGCCGCGGCGTATCGCGGCGCGCGCTGCTGCCGAGCGCATGGCGCAGACCTTGTCGGAGGCCGTCGGCGAGCGGATTGGGCTGCGCGCGCGAATGGTCTCAAAGTCGGGGCCCAAGACACGTATCGAAGTCGTCACCGAGGGCGTTTTCACTCGAATGATCCTCGATGATCCCGAGCTTTCCGGCATCGGCGCGGTGCTGTTCGACGAGTTCCACGAGCGCTCGCTCGATGCCGACCTGGGGCTTGCCCTCGCGCTCGATTGCCAGCGCGGGTTGCGGAATGACCTGCGCATCCTGCCCATGTCGGCGACGCTGGACGGCGCGAGGGTCGCGCAGCTTCTAGGCGATGCTCCCATCATCGCCAGCGAAGGCCGTGCCTTCGCCGTCGACACGCGTTACCTCGGCCGCGATGCCAATGCGCGCATCGAGGATCAGATGGCGGACGCGGTGATGCGGGCCTTGCGGGCGGAATCCGGCTCGATCCTGGCGTTCCTGCCGGGCCAAGGCGAGATCCGTCGTGTCGAGGAGCGGCTAAAGCAGCGCATCAGCGATCCGACAATCGCGCTCGCCCCGCTTTACGGCGCGATGGACATGAAGGCGCAAGATCTTGCACTCGAGCCGTCGCCCAAGGGGCTGCGCAAGGTGGTACTCGCGACATCGATCGCCGAGACGTCGATCACCATCGAAGGTGTGCGTGTCGTCATCGACAGCGGCCTTGCGCGCGTTCCGCGCTTCGAGTTGGACGTCGGCGTGACCCGGCTCGAAACCGTGCGCGTGTCTCGGGCCGCCGCCGATCAGCGCAGGGGCCGCGCCGGCCGGACTGAGCCCGGCGTCTGCTACCGCCTGTGGGATGAGCCGCAAACGCAGAGCCTGCCGGCTTTCACCGAGCCGGAGATACGCTCCGCTGATCTGGCAGCCTTGTTGCTCGACTGCGCGGAATGGGGAACAGCGGATCCGCGCTCGCTGTCTTGGATTGATCCGCCATCGGTCGCCGCCATTGATGCCGCACGCGAGGAGCTGACGGAGCTTGAAGCTCTCGACGGAGAAGGCCGCATCACAGCCATCGGGAGACGGCTCAGATCGCTTCCGTTGCCCCCGAGGCTCGCCCGAATGGTGATTTCCGCCGCCGAGATTGGCCAAGCGCAGGAGGCCGCCGAGATCGCCGCCGTGATCGTAGAGCGTGGGCTCGGCGGCACCGACGCCGACCTCGCCCATCGGCTGGACGAATTCCGTCGCGACCGCTCTCGCCGTGCCAGCGACATGCGTAAGCTGGCAGCTAGCTGGGCCCGGCTAGCAACTTCGGATCGTTCGGCGCAAGAACATCGCGAGGGCATTTCGATCGCTCGCCTGCTTGCGCTCGCCTTTCCAGAGCGCATCGGCAAGGCACGCGGCGCATCGGGTCAATTCCTGCTCGCCAACGGCCGTGGTGCCAACGTCGATGCAGCGCATCCCCTGGCACGATCAGCATTCCTGGTTGCAGCGGAACTCTCCGGATCGGCAGCTTCGACACGCATCCTGCTCGCAGCCGCAGCGGATGAAGCGGACATTCTTGCGGCGGCGGGACAGCGCATCTGCGCCAAAGATGAGATTGAATTCGATCCGGGCGCGGTCGCGCTGAGGTCGCGTCATGTGCGCCGGCTCGGTTCCATCGTGTTCGCCAGCGAGCCTCGCACGGTGACGCCAAACGGGGAGACGGCGCGGCTCCTCGCCGACGGTATTGCTAAGATCGGCATAGAACGCCTGCCGTGGAGCAAGGCGCAGCTCCAGCTCCGCGACCGCGTCGGTTTCTTGCGCGCGTCCGGAGGGGAAGAATGGCCGGACCTGGCCGATGCGGCTCTCGCCAGCACCGTCTCGGAATGGCTGTGCCCCTTTCTTGTCGGCAAGACGAAGTTGTCCGAGATCGACGCCGACGATCTAAGCGCGGCGCTCGATGCGCTCTTGCCGTGGAACTTGAAGCGGCGCCTGGACGAAGAGGCGCCCACGCATTTCGAGGCTCCAACGGGCAACCGCCACGCGATCGACTATGAGACGGCGGGTGCGCCGGCCCTGCATATCCGCGTGCAAGAGCTATTCGGCTTGACGCAGCATCCGGCGATCGCGCGTGGAAAGCTACCGCTCACCCTGCACTTGCTCTCGCCGGCGCACCGACCAATACAGATCACGCGCGACCTTCCCGGGTTCTGGAAGGGATCGTGGGGGGCGGTCAAAGCCGATATGAAAGGGCGCTATCCGCGACACCCATGGCCTGACGATCCCGCTTCCGCGGCTCCGACGGCGCGCGCCAAGCCACGTGGGACCTAGATCTCGGTTTTCTTGAAGACGCTGAGGCACGGTCATTGTTGCCGTCGCCTACGCTGGCAGCGGCGGGCCGTAGCCCGCCGCGTTGCGTCGTGCCGGTGTTAGCGGAACAGCACCAGGGCTTTCTCGACCGTGTTCCAGATGCCCCACGCCAGTGGGATGCCGACGAACAGCCAGAAGAGCGCAGTCTTGGCATCGACCCCGCCGACGCCAATGCTGGCGTCCGATGCCGCCGTTGCAGCGCTGGGTGCCGCCTTCAGCTTCGCCTGCTCGGCGACGACATCCGCTTCGCTCATGTGCCACTTCGGATTGACGGGACGCACGAGCAGGTTGGCGAGGAAGCCGACCACCAGCAGCCCGGCGAGTATGTAGAAGATCGGCCCGTAGATCTGATCGGGTGCGATGCCCTCGGCTTGGCGCTGGTCGTGCAGGTAGTTGACGATCACCGGGCCGACGATGCCGGCCGTCGACCAAGCGGTCAGCAGGCGCCCGTGAATGGCACCGACGAACTGCGTGCCGAACATGTCGGCGAGATAGGCCGGGATGGTCGCGAAGCCGCCGCCGTACATCGACGCGATGACGCAGAAGCAGGCGACGAACAGGGCCAGGATCTTCCATTCGGCCGCTGAAGCGGCGAGAACGTACATCGCCGCGCCGAGCGTGAAGAAGATGAAGTAGGTCGTCTTGCGGCCGAGCTTGTCGGAGGACGAGGCCCAGCCTATGCGCCCGAAGATGTTGAACAGCGAGATCAGCCCGACGAAACCGGCACCGACGCCGGCCGCCGCGGCAGCGAGCGCGATGTCCTTCTTCAGATCGAGATAGCCGAGCGCCGGATTGCCGATGAGCGCCCCGGCGAACGTCTCCTGCAACATGGGCGAAGCCGCGCCGATGATGCCGATGCCGGCCGATACGTTGAGGCACAGCACCAGCCACAGGAGCCAGAACTGCGGCGTCTTGTGCGCGTCGCGCAAGTGCACGTTCGCGGTTGTGATCATCTTGTTGGTCGCCGCTACCGGGGTCCAGCCTTGCGGCTTCCAGCCGGAGGGCGGCAGGCGATAGCCGAACACGCCGACCATCATGAAGACGAAGTAGATAGCGGCGAGTGCGACGAACGTCTCCCAGACGCCGACATCGGTCGCCGTGCGGAAGTGGTTCATCAGGATGGTAGCGAGCGGCGAGCCGATCATGGCGCCGCCGCCGAAGCCCATGATGGCCATGCCGGTCGCCATGCCGCGGCGGTCGGGAAACCATTTGATCAAGGTCGAGACCGGCGAGATGTAGCCGAGGCCGAGACCGATGCCGCCGATCACGCCGGCGCCGATCCACATCAGCCACAGCTGGTGGATGTAGACGCCGACCGCGGCTAGCAGCAGGCCGCCGACCCAGCACAGGGTCGAGACGAACGCCGCCTTGCGCGGGCCGACCCGCTCCAGCCAGCCGCCCCACGTCGCGGCCGAGATACCGAGCAGCACGAAAAAGAATGTGTACATCCAGCCGAGGTCGAACTGGCTCCAGTTGCAGTCCGTGGCTGTCAGCGCATGCAGCGTGCCGACAGACTTCTCGGCGAAAGTGATGGCTCCCTGGGAGCATTCCGGTAGCGCTTTGCCGTCGGGGCCGAGCAGGGCGGCCTGCAGCGGCTTCCAGAAGACGGAAAAGCCGTAAGCCATGCCGATGCACAGATGAATGCAAAGGGCGGCGGGCGGAACGAGCCAGCGATTGAACCCCGGTTTGGCGATAGTGCGCTCTCTTGAGAGCAGCGGCGGGCTGGCGTCCCCAACGCTTGCAGTGCTGGCCATACTCGTTTCTCCCCCGAAGTCGTTCTTTTGGCGGCAGCCTTATGGTCCCTGACGCGCTTATACCTTTCTTGGCATGGGTTTGCCGTCACGATCAACGAGTCTGGTGGGTAGGCAACTCGAGGGAATGCCGCCGTCCGTTGGCAGCAGAGGGCTTGCCAAAACGAACACGGGCCGCTTAGGGCCCGCGTCAGTGGACGGAATGTCGGCGATGCGACGATTTGGCGGCCGGCACCTTTTACGCCGCGCGGTCGATCAGCGGTGCGTGATGGCCGGCGACCCCGAACGGGACGCATTCGTGGGCGATACGGTTCGGACCCATACAGTCGAGCGCCGCCACCATGCGGCCGTCGCGCTTCAAGAAGGCGTCCGCCAGCCCGACGAAGCGGCGGTTGGGCACGGCGGTGTCGGAAGCCCGGCGCAACGCGAGCGCGATCGTCTTCTCCGGGGCCTGGGGATTGAGCGCGCACAGCGTGATGAATGCCGACGCGGTCGAGCGGCTGAGGCCGGCGTAGCAATGGATGAGCAGGGGCGCCTGGCGGTCCCAGCCGCGCACGAATTCGATAAGCTGGCCGACATGCTCTTCGGCAGGCGCGGTGGCACCCTGCTGCATCTCGATGATGTCGTGCATGTCGAGCCTCAAGTGGTGCTCGACGTTGAGGCCGGCGGGCGTCGCGGGAATGAGATCGGCGTTGATGGCGCTGATGAGATGGGTGGCGCCGGTTTGTGCAATGACCTCCGGGATGTGCCGCAATGCACAAACGTGAACGGAGGCGGACGGTCTAACCTGCATGTCAATCTTCCGTGCTGCTTCGTAAGGGTGCGTAGTGCCAGCGAACCGTGACCGTTTCAAGAACCCTAGGGAACACAGGCACTAAGATAAGGCGGCCAACTCTTGCAAGGGATAGGCGCGCGGCCTATCCACGGCCTTGCCCGCGCGTGTATGTGATTTGGTAATCACGATGATGACGAGGCTTGTGAAGCCTCATATGGGATCCCGTAGCTCAGTTGGATAGAGCATCTGCCTTCTAAGCAGAGGGTCGCAGGTTCAAATCCTGCCGGGATCGCCACTGTTCATCAGTCTTCCGCGCGATCGCCGCTGGCCGTCGTAGAGGTGTCCTGGTGAACGAGGAGCCGATCGTCGACTCGACGGCATGCCTGTGCCCATTCTTCTCTCGTCATGTGCGTCATCTGATCCCAGATCTGCTCGCACTCTGTCATCGGTTCGGCCAAGATTTGCAGTTCGCGCGCAGTGACGACGTTCTGCTCGGAGATATCCGAACTCCGTGCCACGGCCAATACGACCAGTGCTGGCGGCTCGTGCGCGGTGACGATGCTTTGCTCTGAGACTTCCGCTATCCGCATGGTCACCATGGGTGCAAGCAGCGCTGCTGGTTCGTGCACAGTGAACACGCTCTGCTCCGAGACTTCCGCTATACGTGCGCCCGCCGTTGGTGCAACCAGCGCTGGCGGTTCGCGCACGGTGGCAACGCTCTGCGCTGAGACTTCCGCTCTCCGTGCGATCGCCAACGGTGTGACCCGCGCTGGCGGTTTGTACACGGAAGCGATGCTCTGATATGGGACTATCGCTGTACGTGCGGCTGCCACGAGTGCGACCAGTGATGGCGGCTCGGGCACTGTGGCGATGTTCTGCGCCGAGACTTCCGCTATCTGTGCGATCGCCACGAGTGCAACCAGCGCTGGGGGTTCGTGCACTATGACAAGGTCTTGCCCTAAGACTTCCGCTATCGGTGTTACAGCAACCGGCGCGGCCAATGCCGGCGGTTCGTGCACTGTGGCGACGCTCTGCGTCGAGACTTCCGTTATCCGTGCGACGTCCACCGAACCTACTAGGGTTGGCGTTTGGTGCACCGTGGCGATGCTCTCCGAGACAACCTTCGCCCAGCGAAGCGCCAAACGGAGTTGCTCGTTCGAGTGCGCCATGAACTCGTGGGCCACGAACAGCCCGCTCAGCACCACAACAAGCTGTAGGATGAAGCGCATCCGTCACCTCGTGCCAAACGCCGCATGACGCCGACCAGGAACGCGCGCGTTACCCCTAAAATGATTTGCTAAGCCCCGTCAATGTCGTGTGCGAGCAGAGTCATATGTGCGTCGGACGGCGATGATTCCGGGCCTCAGCCAGGAGGATCGCATTCGATCTGTGTGAATAGCTTAGTTGTGCTGGGCCAACTTCTAAGCAGAGGGTCGCAGGTTCAAATCCTCCCGGGATCGCCAAATCACGTCAGGATCTGCTGCGCGGCACCATCAATCATTTTGAGACGCGTTCGCCGGCTCATTCTGATTCTCGGCAGCCGTCCGTTCCTCCCTGGCCCGGCGAATCAAGCTGCATCGTTGGCAACTCATGCGCGCTCGGGCACAGCCGCAGCCTTTCTCACCTGGGCGACCGCCGGCAGACGCCATCCCTTGATGATCCCGTAGACGGCCGGGATGACGATGAGGGTGAGCAACGTCGAGGAGACCATGCCGCCGATCATCGGCACCGCGATGCGCTGCATGACCTCCGAGCCGGTGCCGGTGCTCCACATGATGGGAAGCAGACCGACCATGATGGCGACCACCGTCATCATTTTGGGTCGCACGCGCTCGACGGCGCCGACCATGATGGCCTCATGGAGGTCGGCCCTCGAATAGGGGCGCCCCTGTTCACGGCAGCGCTGGCGGATCTCCTCGGTCGCGTGGTCGAGGTAGATCAGCATGATGACGCCGGTTTCGGCGGCAACGCCGGCCAGCGCGATGAAGCCGACAGCTACCGCCACCGACATATTGAAGCCGAGCCACCACATCAGCCACATCCCGCCGATCAGCGCGAACGGCAGTGAGAGCATGACGATGAGCGTCTCCGTTATGCGCCGGAAGTTTAGGTACAACAGCAGGAAAATGATCATCAGCGTCACCGGAACCACCAACTTTAGGCGGGCCTCGGCGCGCTCCAGGTATTCGAACTGGCCGCTCCACACGAGGTACGAGCCGGCGGGCAATTTGACCTGCGCTTCCACCGCCTTCTTGGCATCGGCGACGTAGCCGCCGAGATCCCGGCCGCGAATGTCGACGAAGATGTAGGTTGCCAGCTTGGCGTTCTCGGTGCGGATGCTGGTGGCGCCCTGGGTGCGCTTGATATCTGCGACCTCTCCCAGCGGTACAGTGCCTCCGCCGGGCAGTGAGACCAGCACGTCCTTGGCGATCGATTGCGGATCGGAACGCAGGTCGCGCGGATAGCGGACCACGACGTTGTAGCGTTCGCGGCCCTCGACGGTGGTGGTGACGGGCTCGGCACCAAGCGCGGTGGCGACGACGTTCTGCACATCCGCGATCATCAGCCCATAGCGGGCCAGCCGGTCGCGGTCGGGCACGACCTCCAGATAGTAGCCGCCGACCACACGCTCGGCGTAGGCGCTTGCGGTGCCCGGAACCGTCTTGAGGACCGTTTCAACCTGACGGGCGACCTGCTCCATCTCGGTGAGATCCTTGCCGATGACCTTCACGCCGACGGGTGTGCGAATGCCGGTCGACAGCATGTCGATGCGCGCCTTGATGGGCATCGTCCAGGCGTTGGAAACGCCGGGAAACTGCAACGAGCGGTCCATCTCCTGAATGAGGCCGTCGAGCGTCAACCCCGGACGCCATGCGTCCTTCGGGTTGAGGTTGATGATCGTTTCGAACATCTCGATGGGCGCCGGGTCGGTGGCGGTCTGCGCCCGACCGGCCTTGCCGTACACCGAGGCCACCTCGGGGAACGAGCGAATGATGCGATCCTGGGTCTGCAGCAGCTCGGCCGACTTGGTGACGGACAGCCCCGGCAGCGTGGTCGGCATGTAAAGCAGCGTCCCCTCGTTGAGGTTCGGCATGAACTCGGAGCCGATATGCTGCAAGGGCCACAACGAGACGGCGAGGATGAGCAGCGCCACGGCGATGGTCAGCGTCTTGGCCTTGAGCACACCGCGAATGACCGGCCTATAGATGGCGATCAGCGCCCGGTTGAGCGGATTTTTCGCCTCGCGGATGAAGCGGCCGCGCACGAAGATCACCATCAGGGCCGGCACCAGCGTCACCGACAGGATCGCTGCCGACGCCATGGCGAATGTCTTGGTGAAGGCCAGGGGTCCGAACAGACGTCCTTCCTGTGCCTCGAGGGTGAAGATGGGCAGGAACGACACGGTGATGATGAGCAGCGAGAAAAATAGCGCCGGGCCGACCTCGGAGGCGGCGTCGACAAGTATTTCCAATCGAGGCTTGCCCGGCGGCGCGCGCTCCAGGTGCTTGTGCGCGTTCTCGATCATGACGATGGCGGCGTCGATCATGGCGCCGATGGCGATGGCAATGCCGCCGAGGCTCATGATGTTGGAGCCGATGCCGAGCACCTTCATGGCGACGAACGACATCAGGATGCCCACCGGCAGCATGAGGATGGCGACGAGTGCGCTGCGCACATGCAGGAGGAAGACGATGCAAACGAGCGCCACCACTAGGCTTTCCTCAAAGAGCGTCGTCTTGAGGGTCGCGATCGCCCGATGGATCAGCTCTGAGCGATCGTAGACCGGCACGACCTCGGTGCCCTCGGGCAGCGATGGCGTGATCTCCTTAAGGCGCTCTTTAATGTTGTCGATGACGGTCAGCGCGTTGGCGCCGGAGCGCTGCAAGGCAATGCCGCTTGCCACCTCGCCTTCGCCGTTGAGCTCGGTAATGCCGCGCCGTTCGTCCGGCCCGATCTCGACGCGCGCGATGTCCTTAAGCAGCACCGGCGTGCCGCCGTCCATTTTTACGACGATCTTCTCGATGTCCGCGGTGCCTTTGATATAGCCGCGGCCGCGCACCATGAACTCGTGCTCGGCCAGCTCGAGCGTGCGGCCGCCGACGTCCATGT
Organism: Hyphomicrobium sp.; assembly: GCA_039933175.1. GTDB lineage: Bacteria > Pseudomonadota > Alphaproteobacteria > Rhizobiales > Hyphomicrobiaceae > Hyphomicrobium_A. The sequence continues at coordinate 20,317 of JBDTOR010000002.1, forward strand.
TGCTGTCGCGGATGACGTCGCGCACCTTTTGCAAGGAAATGCCGAGGGTACGCATGCGGCCGGGATCGACGACGACGCTGTACTGCTTGACGAAGCCGCCGACGCTGGCAACCTCGGCGACGCCCTCCGCCTTGGACAAGCCAAAGCGGATTTCCCAGTCTTGCAGTGAGCGCAAGTCGGCTAGAGATTTGTCCTTGCTCACCACCGCGTATTGATAGACCCACCCCACGCCGGTCGCGTCGGGTCCGAGGGTCGGGGTCACTCCGGCGGGCAACCGCTTGGCTGCGGTGTTGAGGTATTCAAGGACACGGCTGCGTGCCCAGTAGATGTCGGTGCCGTCCTCGAAGATGACGTAGACGAACGACACGCCGAAGAACGAAAAGCCACGCACGACTTTTGAGCGCGGGACGGTAAGCATTGAAGTGGTGAGCGGGTAGGTGACCTGATCTTCGACCACTTGCGGGGCCTGCCCGGGGTATTCCGTGTAGACAATGACCTGCGTGTCCGAGAGATCCGGAATGGCGTCGAGCGGCAGATGTGCCAGTGCCCACACGCCCGCCACCACCGCAAAGGTGGTGGCAATCAGCACCAGCATGAGGTTGCGGGCCGACCAGCCAATGAGACGGGCGATCATCGATGTGACTCCTCGGCACGTGGCGCCACGAGTCCTTTGAGCGCGGACTGCAGATTGCTTTCTGCGTCGATGAGGAAATTTCCATTGACGACGACGCTCTCGCCGTCCTGCACGCCGCTCGTCACCTCGACGTAACTATTGCCTTTTCGGCCGAGCTCGACGTCGCGCGGTTCGAACCGGCCGTCACCCCGGTCGAGGATGACGACCTGCCGCGTGCCGCTGTCAATCACAGCGCTTTCAGGGACAACGACGACTGGCTCGTGCGAGCCCGTGGCAATTTCCACATCCGCGTACATGTCCGGCAAAAGTGCAAGGTCCGGATTAGGCAACTCGATGCGCACGCGCACCGTGCGCGTCTCCTTCATCAGGTGCGGGTAGACCACCGCAACTTCGCCGGTGAATACCCGGCCCGGATACGCGCGGGTCGTCACGTTCACCGGCTGGCCCGGTTTGAGTGCACCGAGGTCACCTTCGGCGACATCGGCCATGACCCACACCACCGAATGGTCGGCGATGCGGAACAGTACGTCGCCGGCCTTGAAGCCCTGGCCGTCGACCGCGTTGCGCTCGAGAACCACGCCGTCGCGCGGGGCCGGCCAGCTGATCGTGTCCGGCACCTTGCGGTCGCGTACGACGCGATCGATGAATTCCTCGGGTACGCCGAAGTTGAGCAACCGTCGCCGCGCGCCGATAACGCTACCCGATTTGTCATTCTGGCCCGGGGGCTCAAGGAGAAGCCTGGCCGCCTGATTGAGCAATTCCTGCCCGAACACGGACATGAGCGGGTCGCCCTTTTGGACGTGAGTGCCGCTGGTGACGGGGCCGACCTTGTCGATGAAACCGTCGAAGCGCGGCGCGACCACGGTGACGCGCCGCTCGTCTATTTCGACGACGCCCGGCGCGCGGACGTTGCGACTGATTTCCCGCTTGCCGACAAGCTCGGTCTTGACCCCGGTCCGCTGTATTTTTTCCGGCGAGATCTTGACCGTACCGCTGTCGTCCGTTTCGCCCTCGTAGACCGGGATGTAGTCCATCCCCATGGAGTCCTTCTTCGGTACCAGCGAGATGTCGGGAAGCCCCATGGGGTTGCGGTAGCGGATGATCTTTCGCTGGCCCGGTGCACCCTCTTTGTCGACGAGCTGGAGCTCGTAGTCCTTGCTGTCGGCCAATGCGGTGACAGCCATGGCGGCGAGCAGCGCGACGCCGATGGCGACCGCACGCGGGGTCTTGCGTTGCATTTCTTCTATCTCCTGTAGTCGCAAACCAAGCGTCTGCCGTACGGCAGACGCACGCACGCGCCACGGCGATAGCCGCGGACGCGATCACGCCCGGAGGGCGCGGCTCAGACGCTGGGAGGTCGAAGAAGTGGTGGGATTTGAGATCCGCGTGCGCTCTGCGACGACGCAGGCGGCACGCGTAAAGTGACAGTCAATCCCGTCAGCGCCGTATCCCCTACCGGAGCGAACACCGACTGGAAGCATTTGACGAGACAGGCGCCCATGTCGGGGCAGCCCTTCTGCGGACAATGGGGGCAAGGCTTCACAGACTTGTGGCAGGGCATGTCGCCGGCCGCGGCGCCATGCGCGTGCGGGGCCGCCATAGCCAAAGTGTCCGTCGTTGTCATCGGCAACGCCAACAGCGCGCCGAGCATCGCGAGGGTGCCTAGGAGTCCAGACCAACGATGAAACTTGCGCTTTGTCACAGAAGCAGAACTGACACAATCGACTAGGTCTGGCAAGGCGCGGGGGCGCGTACTGCCCCATCACTCAGGGACACCCTTTTGAAACGAGGAATGAGGCACGCGGAACATACCGCGCGCTGTTTGCTGCGCCCTGGAGCTACGATGCTTTGGCGGTTTCCGGCTGGCGTGCGGGCTTGGCGAGTTTAGCCACACCGCCGCTATTGCCCAGACCCAGCCAGCCCTGCATGCGGATCAGCGCCTCGGGCAGCACGACGAGGTTCAGGAAGGTCGCGGTGGTCAGTCCGCCCAAGATCGCCAGCGCCATGGGCGCTTCGATCTCGTGTCCGGGCCGTCCAAGTCCCAGGGCCAGCGGCACGAGGCCGAGGGCTGCCATCAGCGCCGTCATGAACACCGGGGCAAACCGTTCGCCCGCTGCTATCCGGATCGTCGGCGCGGACCACGGACGGCCCTCTTGGTCGACGAGGTGCTCGACATGCGCCAGCATCATAACCGAGTTACGCGCACCGATACCGAACACCGTGACGAGCCCGACGAGGCTCCCGAGCGTCAGGCCGACGCCGCTGGCGACGATCGCCGCCATGCCGCCGATGAGGCAGAACGGCACGTTAATGAGCAGGACGACGGCCAAGGCGCGGCGCGTGAATGCCGTCGTCAGAACGATGACGACGAGCGCGATGCTGAGCGCCGTCAGGATACCGAGCCGGATCTGACCGGCGCGTTCTTCCTCGGCTTGACCGGCATAGGACACGTAGACTCCGGCTGGCAGCTGCAAGGCGGCGACGCGGTCTTTCACCTCGGCGACGGTTTCCTGCAGCGAGCGGTCGGATGCACCGTTGAAGTTCACATTGACGCGCCGCTGCGCGCCCTCGTGCTGAATGATGGAGCGCCCGTCGGTCACGCCGATGGAGGCAACGTTGCGCAGCTGCACGCGTGTCTTCGAATTGCCGACCAGCAGGTTTGAGAGCTGCTCGATCCGGTCGCGCTGCTCGGGCGGCAGGATGACGACAACATCGACGGTTTGAGCGCCGACGTAGGTCTGCCCAATCGTCGTGCCGGCAAATGCCGTTTGTACGTTGTCGAGCGCGTCCTGGGCGGTGAGTCCATAGTTGGCCAGCGCCGTGCGATTGAGCCGGATGGCCATCGTCGGCACTTTGGCGGCCTTGGGGATCCGCAAGTCTTCGACGCCTTCGACGCCGGCGATGGCCTTTTGCACCACTTCGGCGGAGCTCTCGAGCGTTTCGATCTCGGTGCCGGTCAGGTTGACGACCACCTGTGCGGTCTCGCCGCTCAGCGTCTCGCTAATGCGATCGCCGAGGAACGTCATCGCCTCGGTCTGCACTTCGGGAAAATGCTCGAGCACGTCCCTGATTTTTTCCTGCGCCTCGGTCTCCGTCTCGTCGTGCTCGGCCGTGAGTTCGACGTGGAACTCGCTCTTGTCGGGGCTCCATGTGTCCTCGCCCGCCTCGGCGCGGCCGATCTGGTGGCCGACGGCGCGCACGAACGGCAGCTTCAGCAACTCGTTGGAAATGCGAATTCCCGTCGCCGAAATGTCCCCCACTGAAGTTCCCTGCGCCGCCGCCGTCATCTGAATGACGAAGTGACCTTCGCGGAACTGCGGGATCAGCTCGCTGTGCAGGAACGGCGCCACCGCAATGGCCGCCGCCGCAGCGCCGGCGAGTGCAGCAACCGTGAGACCCCAGTGAGTGCGCACCTTCTCCATGCACCAGGCTTGCAAGCGCTGCATGAGCGTGACGAGGCGGGGGGACTCCTTGGTTTCCTCCCCCGTCAGCATGAGTGCGCTCAACGCCGGCGTGACGGTGAGTGCAACGATCATCGAAGCGAGGACTGCGATGATGAATGTCAGCGCCATCGGGCCGATGAAGCGCCCCTGCACGCCGCCGGCGAACAGGATCGGCAGGAACACGAAGATCACGGCCAGCGTGCCGTAGAGCATCGAGCCGCGGATCTCTATCGACGCTTCCTCGATGGTCTGCAGATCGTCGTCGCGCCCTGCCGCTTTGGCGAGACGCAGTCGCCGCATGATGTTCTCGATGTCGATGATCGCGTCGTCGACCAGCACTCCGAGCGCCAGCGCGAAGCCGCCCAGCGTCATGGTGTTGAGCGTCTGACCGAACTGGGCCAAGACGAAGATGGCCGCCAGCAGGGAAAGCGGTATGGCGAGGAACGAGATCAGCGCCGCCTTCCAGCTGCGCAGGAAGGCATAGAGCACGATGAGGATCAGCGCCGAGCCGAGCGCCAGCGCGTGTTCCAGGTTGCTCAACGCCCGTTCGATGAACGACGCGGGGCGATGCAGCAGGATGATGTCGATGCCACGCCGTTCCAGCGCCGGCTTGAGATCCTCGAGCGCCCGCTCCACCGCCTCGGTCGCCTTGAGGGTGTTGGCCCCGAACTGACTGGAGACGGTAACCAGCACGCCCGGGCGCCCCATGATGGTCGCATCGCCGATTGGTACTGCCGGTCCGATCGTCACGTTGGCGACCTGGCCGATGGTGATCGGCATGTTGTCTTGCATGCTGACGAGCGCCTGCGCGATGGCCTGCGGGTCGGGCGCGGGGGGCGGCGCGTCGAGGGTGATGCGTTGCGAGCGAGTATCGACGGTGCCACCACCGCGCAGGGCGAGCGCGGCGCGCCCCGCCTCCATCACATCGCTGATGCTGAGACCGAGGCCGGCGAGGCGATCGAGATTAGGCTGGATCTGCACCTGGCGGATGGCGCCACCGTAGACGGTCACGCGCGCGATGCCCGGCAGCGCCAGCAAATGCGGATTGACCGTCCAGTCGGCGATGTCGCGCAGCGTGTAGGGATCGACCGAGTTCGACAGCAGTCCGAACTTGAGGACGTCCATGGTGCTCGAGGTGAGCGGCGTGAGCTTGGGTTGGGCGACACCCATTGGCAGCTCGCCCGCGAGCGTGCCGAGACGCTCGGAAATGCCTTGGCGGATGGTGACCGGATCGACGTCGCTTTCAAACGACACGACGACGACGGACAGCCCATAGACGGATTCGGAGCGCAGGGACTCAACACCCGGCGCGCCGTTCACAGCTGCCTCTATGGGGCGGGTGACGATTTGCTCGACCTGCTCGGGCGCAAAGCCGGCCGCTTCGGTCTGTATCGTTACTTGCGGTGGGACGAACTCAGGGAAAACGTCGAGTGGCGCCCGCAGCGCGAAGAACACGCCGGCACAAAACCAAGCGACCGATAAGGCCGCGACGACGACGCGGTGGCGGATCGACCATCGGATGAGCGCGTCCATGGGCGCGCGCTAATTGAGGCCGGATGTGGAGATAGGTGCCTCGTCCGGCTGCTCCGCCGCGGTGACCGGTTTTGCGGCGCGGGGCTTGGCGTCGTCATCGTCATCGGAGGCGCCGGGCTCGGCCTCGCGCGACAGGAGCGCCGACGCACCACGCACCACGACCTTAGTGCCGGCAGCAAAACCGTCAGTGAGGTATCCCGCATCGACCGGCGTCGATAGCGACACTTGCTTGCGCTCGAATTGGCCGGGGTGCTTTTCGACGTAACACCAAGACTCTCCGGCGAACACGACGACGGCCGCGGCCGGGATTACGACACCCACGAGAGGTGCGCTGCGTTCAGCAGTAATCTTGGCGCGGTCCCCCGGGCGCAGGCCGGGTCCGGCGGGCATCAATCCGAAGAACGAGGCCCCCGGCATGGCGAGGTTGCCGGAAGGCGCCTGCCACATCGTGGTGACCGTGATCTCATCCCCGCCGCCCAGTGGCGTGATGCGCACGTTGCTCAGGTCGCGGTCGACCGAGCGCGGAAAATCCAACCGGACGATCGTCGTCTTGCCTGAGGCGAGTTCATCGACGAGCCGGTCGCGGTTGGCGGGGGCAAGGAACGGGGCCGTGTCGCCCCAGGCGTTGCGCAGCCGCAGCTTGAGCAGGGCGACCTGCGTAGCGTCGGTCGACGCCTGTCGCTCGGCATTGTCGACGCGCTGTTCGCCCAGCGTGCGGATGCCCTTGTAGCGTTCAAGGGACCGCTGGCTGAAACCGGAAGCGATTTCGGCAGCCCGGATCTCGGCGTTGAGCAGCGTCAGGGAGTCTGGACTGACCAGCGTCGCGATGCCGTCGATCTTCTGCGCCAGCTGCGCCGATTGCAGTTCGACAGCGACCGGTTCAAAGCTGCTGCCGCGCTCGGGAGAATAAGCCGCCGAACGAGGTTCCTCGCATGCCGTCAGCGCCAGTAGGAAAACTAGGCCGAACCATCGCATTCGCGCTCACCCGGGAATTCTGGGTTGTTCTTTTCGGGAACAATGCCCTATCGGGGGCGCTCCCGCTAGGTCCGACGGTTAAAAGAAAGGCAGCCGGTCGCACCATTTTGGGGCCGGCGTGGTGTTTCGGGCCTTCTGTTTGAAACGGCTGATCGGGTGCCCGCTGGGATAGACAACTATTCGCGGCACAGCCTCGCCGTGGCGGTTGTCGGCCCCAAGACGTCGGGAGCCGCCGATGGTTCTGGGGCCCATGCCGTCGGCGCGGCACGATCTGGTGGCGATTTGGCTGCTATAGTGCTGGCGCCGCCGCGAAGGCGCCGGCTTGGATCCCGTAGCTCAGTTGGATAGAGCATCTGCCTTCTAAGCAGAGGGTCGCAGGTTCAAATCCTGCCGGGATCGCCAAATTCTACAGATCCGCGGGGGCGCGGCTAGCCGCGTCCGCGTTACCGGCCCGCGGCGAGGCTTCCGGCGAGGCGCGTGCCTAGCCCCTCAAGACGCAGCCGGCGAAGCACGGGCCGCAACCCCAGCATCGAAACGATACGCCGCATCGAGTTATGGACAGAGCAAAGCGCCCAAGCGGTGGGTCCCAGCTTCTTGAGATTGAAGACGACGCCTTCCGGAGTGTGCAGCGGATTGCCGGTCCAGCAATGCGCCGAAGGGATGGGCAGCCCGCGACGCAGGCGCGAGTGGTCGCCGAGGCCATGAATGGCCGAAACAAAGCGCCCGTTGGGGCGGATGATGCATGGGTCGACGCCGTAGATCTCGAGCCCAAACCGCCACGGCTGGCGGAAGTCGGTGTCGACCGGCCAGTAGCGCTTGATGGGCTTGAGAAACTTCCTGGCTCCCGACCGGCTGACGAGGTAGGCGGTCGTGGTTTCAGGCACGCGCGAATACCGCACGATGCGGCGGCCGTGGTCGAGATCAGCCACCGGCTTCACCGCCCGGTTGGCATCCTTGCAGATGTGCACGAGATCCCAGCCCTGCGGCAGCCGCGCCAGCACTTGCGCGATGATTGTCTGGAAGTCGGCCGGCAGAATGGCGTCGTCCTCGAGAATGAGGGCGTAGTCGAGACCTTGCTCGACGATGATTTTCATCGTCTTCAAGTGGCTGGCATAGCAGCCGACTTCGCCTGGCTTCAGCCGCGAGTGAAGCGCCGCGCCATCAAAGAACATGTCCCGGAACTCGGCCGGAACCGCCAATCCCTCGACGGCGGCGATGCGCTCGCCGGGCAGGCTGGCAACGCGGAGATGCTCCTCAAGCGCTGCGCGCCGATCCTGGTCCCGGTCGCGATTGATGTAGAAGACGGGCGGTGCGCCGGCAGCGCGCTCCGCAGGCCGCGCCGTGCTCCGCGCGCCAGTGTCAGGGCGCGCGCGTTCTGGACGCGGATACGCAGGCTCGACCGACATACGCAAACAACCCCCAACGGCGCCGACAGCGCCACTCGGCGCTTTGGGCGCCCGGTTTGGTTCTATCATCCCGAGCATTGCCGCGGCGAGTGCGTTTTTTGTGGCCGCCCACGTCTATTTGGCGGCGTGGCGTATCCGCAGCGGCTCTCTATCGCGCCAATCCAATGGGCTGGCCGGTATGCTGTGCAGAACCGGCAGGAAATAGAGGATATCGGCCCCGCCGATCTCGCGCCCGGGCGTTTCCGCAATTAGTCCTGGTTACGAGGCAAGAATGTGCGGGGGGCAGACAGCATGCGGCGCGCGGTTCTCGATTTTTACTTATCCAGTTCGCCTTTCTACTCCCTCCGGGCTTTGCTCTGGAATGTGAAAACTCTTGGACTTGTTTGGTGGGCAAAGTGTTTTATGCAGAATTTCTGCATGACACTGTCGGATGGTTTCAGGGCGCGCGACGTGCTCGCGCCGCAAACCCGGACCGTGCGCCTCGCCCCGCGCTCGTTGCGCTAGTCAAGGGCGCCCTAGCTCTTGTCGATCAGGGGGACGACCCTGTCCCTCTCGGGGTCGTCGACGTCGAGCCGATCGTCGGAAGTGATATAGCGGGCCGCCGTTTAGTCCGTCCCCCTCAGCACCGCGCTGGGGAGCTTCTGCAGATCGACATCGCCCGGTACGCTCCAGCCGACCTCCAGATCGGCGACATCAACCTCACAGCCAAGTCGCACCGACTTCAAGATCAACTCGCGCTGGTCGTTGTCGAGTTTGAGCGCGGCGATTTAACCGTTCCGTAAACACGCCGCTTGAGCGCCACGGCGCCGCGCCGGGCGAGGCGCATGCTCCCGCCGGGTGAACCAAATCGCCCCCTGAGAGTTGGTTGCTCTCAAAGAGGAGTTAAGCCATGGGATTTTTCGCTTGGATCTTTGTCGGCCTCATCGCGGGATGGATTGCCGAACAGATCGCCGGCCGCGAGCACGGCCTCGTCACCAATCTGGTCGTCGGCGTCATTGGTGCCCTGCTCGGCGGTTTCGTATTCGGATCGCTACTGGGCTTTCGCTATGACGAGGGATTCAACCTCGCCACGATCGCGGTCGCGACGTTGGGCTCCGTGCTGCTGCTGTGGATCGTCGGCGCCATGCGCTCGCGCGGCACAATCCAGTAAAGCGGAACACGCAGAAGTTGGATTCAACCCCGCGCCGAGGGCTCATTTGCCCTCGGCGTATGGCTTCTCGCCTTCAACGTAGGGGCGCACTTGGCGCCACAGACGGTGATAGTCGTTCGCGTACTGGCGCTGCTCGTCGACATCGTCGGCGATACGCGAGGCCTCGCGCAACCGCTGCATTTCGCTCAGCGCCTTATCGACCTGCTCTTTGGTCATGCCAGATTCCTGAGCGCGGGCCCGACTAAGGGCACTTGCGTTACAACAGTTAGTATATGCGCCAGCTCAATCTGATCGACAACGCCCGATCTGCTTCGTGTGCACAATGCTCAAGATGCAGATCAGGCCCGCGTCTGTTGCATTCGCCAATCGTTTGGACGGCGATTTTGGCGGCGCGGGCGAAGTTCTCTCTTGCGCCACTTTTTCTATTGCCTGTTCCGTGTGTGACCGAAGGGAACGGCGTTGGCATGCGAGGGTTCTCCATCGAAATGCATATGGAGACCGAAGATGCCCCTTTTCCTCCTGCCTTATTTCTTCATGCAGCTCGCGGTGTCGGGCGGCACGAATACGTGGAAAACGCAGCGCGTGTCTGAGTTCGGCGACGCCGATTGCAGCCCGTCGCTACCATCTCCCGACGACATCGCCGAGGTGCTGCGCTGATCGCGCGTGGGTGCGGCGAAGGTAGGGTTGTTCGTGCCATCGCTGAGGCGTAAAGAGGCCCCGCTCAGGTCCTCAACGCTCCGGTGATCACCAATGCCGCTGCTCTATTTTAACGTGCTCGAAGGCCGCACTGACGCGGAGCTTAAGACGATGCTCGACGCGGCGCATCGCGCCATGCTGGCGGCATTCAAAGTTCCCGAGCGCGACCGCTACCAGATCGTCAACGAGTACCGACCTTCGCGCATGATCGTCGAGGATACCGGCCTCGGCATCCCGCGCACCGACAAGGTCGTCGTCGTGCAGGTCGTCTCGCGCCCACGCGGCAAGGAGGCCAAGCAGAAATTCTATAAGCTCCTCACGGACGAGTTGCAGAAAAGCTGCGGCATCGACCCGTCCGATGTGATGGTGTCCATCGTCGAGAACAGCGACGAGGATTGGTCGTTCGGCCTGGGTCGCGCGCAATTCCTCGAGGGCGACCTTTAGAGCCCGGCTATTGAGGTCTTGGCGCGTGTTCGGCGAGCAGCGATCGCAGCATGCGCACGACGCGCTGAGCGGGGCCGCTCGAGCAGCACTGGAGAGATATACGAGCGCCTTCGAACAGCAGAAATAGCTCGTCGGCGAGTTGATCGGGCTCGGCATATCCCGCATCGCTGAACAACTTCACCATGCGGTTGCGCTTGCGCGTCTTGTAGTCGTCGATGATCTGGCGCGCGGGATGGTCGATTTCGCGCATCTCAACGGCGGCATTGGCGATGGCGCAGCCACGCTCACCTCCGTCCGTCAGAACTTTCTCGCAGTGTCGCACCCAACCATCGAGCTGCGCCGTAGGGTCGCCGGGGTAATCGCGCGCCAGACCCTCCCAGACTTCATCGCCTTCCTTGGCGAGTTCCGTCACGTAGGCGGCGATAAGTTCGTCCTTGGAACCGAAATGGCGATAAAGCGTCATCTTGTTCGTGGCCGCGGCATCCGCGATCGCGTCGACGCCTACGGCTCGGATGCCATGTCGGTAAAAAAGATCGCGCGCGGCGCCCAGGATGCGCTCGCGAGGTGGGGCCTGAGGGGCCTCTGCATGCGGGTTAATAGTTCTTACCATGGCCTCTTGACATAGGGTGTTACCGGTCAGTATACCAGCGTATGTTACCGGTCAGTAACATACAGTGCAGACGTTGTCATGCCCCTAGTTTCGCACCGCACCAAACCCGCGAGCCACCCCCATGCAGCCCAGCAGTACCGTTCAGTTCGGCGCCATGCACAAGGACGGTTTTGTGCAAGATGCCCCCCGCAACATCCTGTGCCTGACGAGCAGCCCCCGCCGCGATACGTCGTACTCCAGCCTAGTAGCAATGCGCGTGCTGCGCGAGCTTCGTCAGGTGTACCCGGACGCTACCGTCACGATTCGCGATCTCGCGCGCAACCCTCTTGCACATATCGACGAGGATTTCGCCATTGCTACGCGGTCCGTGGCCGGGGCGCGCACCGACCGCCAGCGCGAGCAATTGGAGCAATCGGACGCGTTAATCGAAGAGCTGTTTAACGCCGATGCGATTGTCATTGCAGCGTCTATGATCAATTTCGGCGTGCCCTCGACGCTGAAGGCGTGGGTCGACCACGTCGTCCGCCCGGGACGCACGTTCCGCTACACTCAGAACGGCACGCAAGGGCTGTTGCGCGGACGGCGCGCCATCCTCGTCCTGACGCGCGGCAGCATCTACTCGGTTGGACCGCTGCGGGCAGCCGAGCACGACGAAAGCTATCTGCGCTCGGTGCTCGCCTTCATCGGCATCACCGACATTCAGTCGATCGTCGCCGAAGGCCTGGCTTTAGGGCCGGAGATCGCCGAGCGCTCGATCGATGCCGCCATGCGGCGGGCCGGCGCTGTTGCAGGCGTCCTCGCCGCCGCGTGACTTTGGACGGAAGACTGACGGCCCGACCTCACTCCGGGAGCGCGATAGGCGTTCCCATAGCCACATCGAACGGATCCGATGCCCAGCCTCTCACTACCGCGCTCTGCCATCCCCCTCGCTCTCATTGCCGCCCTGCTTGCCGGCTGCGGCGAACAGAAAACGCAGGCCCAGGGCGCTCCCCCCGCGCCGACGGTCACCGTCGCCAAGCCCACGAAAAAGCTGGTATCCGACCGCGATGAGTACGTCGGCCGCTTCATCGCCTTCGACTACGTCGAGGTGCGCGCACGCGTGTCGGGCTACCTCGACAAGATACTCTTCAAGGACGGACAGCTGGTGAAGGCAGGCGATCCGCTGTTTCTCATCGACCCGCGCCCGTTCCAGGCGACGCTCGAGCAGTCGAACGCTGCCGTGCAGCAGGCGAAAGCCAACCTCGCCTTTGCCGAAAGCGATCTGAAACGCGGTGAGAGCCTCAGGCCCGGCACCACCATCACCCAGCAGGCGCTCGACCAACGGCTGCAGGCCTCGCGCGTGGCATCCGCTTCCGTGACTGCACAAGAGGCGGCCGTGAAGCAGGCCGAGCTCGACCTCAGCTTCACGGAGTTGAGTGCACCCATATCGGGCCGCATCGGCGACCGCCGCGTATCGATCGGCAACTTGGTGACTGGGGGCGCCACCGGCTCGACGCTGCTCGCCACCATCGCGTCGATCGATCCGATCCGTTTCGAGTTCACAATGGATGAGGCCTCTTACCTGCGTTATCTGCGCATGGCGAGTTCGTCGAACGCCGCCGACCGCGGCATCACGCTGCCGGTGCGCTTGAAGTTGATCGACGAGGACTCCTACGCGCACGAGGGCAAGATCGATTTCGTCGACAATGCCATCGATCGTTCTTCCGGCACCATCCGCGGCCGTGCGCAGTTCGCCAACGCCGACGGACGGCTGACGCCGGGCATGTTCGGCCGCATCCAGATCTCCACTTCGGCACCGGCCGAGGCGCTGCTGGTTCCTGATACGGCGATCGGCACCGAGCAGGTGCGAAAATTCGTCTACGTGCTCAACGGCGAGAACGTGGCAACGCCGAAGTACGTCACGCTCGGCCAGCTCGTCGACGGCCTGCGCGTCGTCAAGGGCCTCGACGCCAACGATACCGTCGTCATCAACGGCCTGATGCGCGTGCGCCCCGGCGCCAAGGTGACGCCCGAGCAGGCCGCCGCGGACGCCGGCGGCGTAGTGGGCGCCACCTCATCCATTCGCACGAACTAAGAGTCCAGCCGAATGCGCATCTCGCACTTCTTCATCGACCGGCCGATCTTTGCCGGCGTCATATCGGTGGTGTTCGTCATCATCGGCCTGGTGTCGCTGCAACGGCTGCCGATCGCGCAGTATCCCGATATCGCGCCGCCGGTCGTCAACGTGACCGGTCAGTACCCCGGCGCTAGCGCCGAAGTGGTGGCGTCAACCGTCGTGGCGCCGCTCGAGCAGCAGATCAACGGCGTGGAGCGCATGCTCTACATCTCGTCGAACTCGACGGTCGACGGGCGTTTTTCGATCTCGGTGACGTTCGATCTCGGAACTGATCTCGATACGGCGCAGGTGCAGGTTCAAAACCGCGTGGCGATCGCGCAGCCGCGGTTGCCGTCGGACGTGCGCAACATCGGCGTCACGGTGGCCAAGGCGTCACCCGACCTCATGATGGTCGTGCACTTGTATTCACCTGACCAATCGCGCGACACGCTGTTCATCTCCAACTACGCCAGCGTCAACGTCGTCGACGTGCTCAGCCGCATTCAGGGCGTCGGCTCGATCACAGTGTTCGGCAGTCGCGACTATTCCATGCGCGTTTGGCTGGATCCAGATCGGCTGCAATCGCTCGGCCTGACCGCAAACGACGTGACGACGGCGCTGCAGCGGCAGAACGTTCAGGTCGCGGCCGGCATTCTCAATCAGCCACCTGTGACCCAGCCGGGCGCCTTCCAGATCTCCGTGCAAACGCTCGGGCGGCTCGCCGATCCGGACGAATTCGGCAGCATCGTCGTCAAGCAAAGCAACGATTCCGTTGTGCGGCTGAAGGATGTGGCGCGCGTCGAGCTTGCCGCGCTCGACTACGGCGTCAACTCCTACCTCGACAAATACCCGGCGACCGGTCTCGGCATCTTCCAGCTCCCGGGGTCGAACGCCATCGACACGGCGAAGAAGATCAAGGCGACGATGGAGGAGCTGTCGAAGACCTTTCCGGCCGGTCTCAAGTACGACATCATCTACAACCCCACGGACTTCATTCAGCAGTCGGTCGATGCGGTCGTCACCACGATCCTCGAGGCGGTGGTGCTGGTGGTGCTCGTCGTCATCCTGTTCCTGCAGACATGGCGCGCCGCGATCATTCCCATCGTCGCCATTCCAGTGTCGTTGATCGGCACGTTCTTCCTGCTGGCGGCCTTCGGCTTCTCGCTCAATAACCTGTCGTTGTTCGGCCTGGTGCTCGCTATCGGCATCGTCGTCGACGACGCGATCGTTGTGGTCGAGAACGTCGAGCGCAACATGGCCAAGGGCCTAAGCCCTCGCGAAGCCGCGTATCGCACGATGGAGGAGGTGGGCGGGGCGCTGGTTGCCATCGCGCTCGTGTTGACGGCGGTGTTCGTGCCGTCTGCGTTCATCACCGGCATATCCGGCCAGTTCTACCGGCAGTTCGCCCTGACCATCGCCGGCGCTACCGTCATCTCGCTCATCGTGTCGCTGACGCTGTCGCCGGCGTTGTGCGCGCTGCTGCTCAAGCCGCATAGCGAGAGCCACAGCACGGCTTGGTATATGTGGCCGCTGGAAGCGTTCTTCCGCGTCTTCAACTGGAGCTTTGAAAAGCTCTCGCACGGCTACGCTTGGGTCGTCGGCCGGCTGGTGCGGCTCGCCGTCATCATGCTCCTCGTCTATGTGGGCGTCATTGCCTTCGGCATGAACGAATTCCGCAAGACCCCGATCGGCTTCATTCCGGCGGTCGACGGCGGTTATCTCATCACCGTCACACAGTTGCCGCCGGCCGCCTCGCTGGCGCGCACCGACGAGGTCAACCGGCGGGTGGTCGAACTGGCGCTGCAAACGCCGGGCGTCGCGCACGCGGTGAACATCGTCGGGTTTTCGGGCGCCACGCGCACCAACGCGCCGAATGCCGGCGCCGTGTTCGTCGTGCTGAAGCCGTTCGACGAGCGGGCGAAAGATCCAAAGCAGTCCGCGCAGGCGATTCAAGCGGCTTTGTTCGCCAAGTTCTCGACCATTCAGGATGCAGCGATCTTCGTGGTGGCGCCGCCTCCGGTGCGTGGCATCGGCAGCGCCGGCGGATTCCGCATGATGGTGCAGGACCGCGGTGGCGCGGGACCGGCAGCGTTGTCGCAGGCCGTCGGGGCCATGATGGCCAAGGCCAATCAGACGCCCGGCCTGCAGCAGGTATTCTCGATGTTCGAGAATTCGACGCCGCAGCTCTATCTCGATATCGATCGCGTCAAGGCGCAGATGCTTGGCATCAACGTGACCGATGTGTTCACGGCGCTGCAGACATATCTGGGTTCGGCCTACGTCAACGACTTCAACCTGCTCGGGCGCACCTTCCGCGTGACGGCGCAGGCCGACAGCAGCTTCCGCGTCGACAACAAGGATGTGCTCAAGCTGCGCGTGCGCAATTCGTCCGGCGAAACGGTGCCGCTCGGCTCGTTCACGACCATACGCGACATCTCGGCCCCATCGCGGGTGCCGCGCTACAACCTCTATCCGGCGGCTGAGCTCGACGGCTCGGCGGCCCCCGGCTATTCGCAGGGCCAAGCCATCGACATGATGCAGAAGCTGGCGGCGGAGACGCTGCCGCAAGGCTTCGGCTACGAATGGACGGAGCTCGCCTACCAGCAGATCCAGGCCGGCAACACCGCCGCGTTCGCCTTCGCGCTCGGCGTCGTGTTCGTCTTCCTCGTGCTGGCCGCGCAGTTCGAAAGCCTGACGCTGCCGCTGGCGGTGATCCTCATCGTGCCGATGAGCCTCATCGCTTCGATCACCGGCGTCGTCATGCGCGGAATGGACAACAACATCCTCACGCAGGTGGGCTTCATCGTGCTCATCGGCCTGGCGGCGAAGAACGCCATTCTGATCGTCGAGTTTGCCGCGCAGCTGGAGGAATCCGGCATGAGCAAGTTCGAGGCGGCGACGGAAGCCTCACGCCTGCGCATGCGGCCCATCCTGATGACGTCGCTGGCCTTCATTCTCGGCGTCGTGCCGCTGGTGTGGGCGATCGGCGCCGGTGCCGAATTGCGGCAGGCGCTCGGCACCGCCGTGTTCGCCGGCATGATCGGCGTCACCTTCTTCGGCCTCATCTTCACGCCGGTGTTCTACGTCACGACGCGCTGGCTGGGAGACCGGTTCAAGCGCCGTAAACGCGACGCAGAGCCGGCCGTGCCGGCCGTCGTCCACTCCGCCGAGTAGAGCCCTGCAGAACGCCCACATGACCCGTGCAGCGTGCCGGGCCGGACAGGAGCAAGATTTCACCCGGGGGCAGGGAGCCAAGCCCGTCCCGCGCGCGTTTATCGGCATGAAGATCGTTTTGTCTGCACCCAGCCAACTCACTACAGCGAGGCGCCAGATGACCAAGTTGACCGTCAACGGGGCGGAAGTTCAGTACGACGGCGACCCGTCGATGCCGCTCCTATGGTTCCTGCGCGATGTCCAAGGACTGACCGGCACCAAATTCGGCTGCGGCGTTGCCCAGTGCGGAGCCTGCACAGTGCACGTTAACGGCGAGCCCCGTCGCTCATGCGTCGCGCCCATCGGCACGCTCGAAGGCGCCGACGTCACGACCATCGAAGGCGCCACGGGCAAGGAAGTCGAGGCCATCCGCGCCGCCTGGGTGGCGCATGACGTGCCGCAGTGCGGCTATTGCCAGTCCGGGCAGATCATGTCGGCGGTCGGGCTGCTCAGCATGATCCCGACGCCGAGCGACAGCGATATCGACCTCGCCATGACCGGCAACGTCTGCCGCTGCTGCACCTACCATCGCATCAGAGCTGCCATCCACGATGCTGCCGGACGGATGGAGGGCTGAGCATGAATATCCCCGTTTCCGCCAACCGCCGTCAGTTCCTCAAGGGCTCGGCCGCCGTGGGCCTCGTCGTCGGCTTCCACATCCCACTCGCCAAGCGCGCGGTCGGCGCCGAGAACGCGGCAGCCGAGTTTGTTCCCAACGCGTTCATCCGCATCGCGCCCGACAACACCGTCACCGTGATCTCCAAGCACATCGAGTTCGGCCAGGGTCCGTACACCGGCATCGCCACCATCCTCGCCGACGAGCTTGACGCCGACTGGTCGCAGATGCGGGCCGTGTCGGCACCGGCCGACGCCAGCAAGTACAACAACTTCGCCTTCGGTCCCGTACAGGGCACGGGCGGCTCGACCGCCATGGCCAACTCGTGGGATCAGCTGCGGTTGGCCGGCGCCGAGGCTCGCGCGCGCCTCATCGCAGCGGCGGCCAAGCAGTGGGGGGTCGCCGCGGGCTTCCTCACTATCGAGAAGGGCGTGGTGAAAGGTCCGTCGGGCCAGACCGCAACGTTCGGCGAGCTTGCCGGCGCCGCGCAGGAGATCGAGCTACCCGGCCCGTTCAAGCCGAAGGATCCGAGCGCCTGGAAGCTGATCGGCCTCAACAAACTGCCGAAGGTGGATACGCTGCCAAAGACCAACGGCACGGCGATCTACACTATCGATTTCAAGATGCCGAACATGCTGACGTGCCTCGTTGCCCGTCCGACGCGCTTTCACGCCAAGGTCGGCTCATTCGATGCGGCCGCGGCGCTGGCCGTGCCAGGGGTCAAGGAGGTGTTCGCCGTATCGCAGGGCGTCGCTGTTCTCGCCGACGGCTATTGGCCGGCAAAGAAGGGCCGCGACGCGCTCAAAATCACCTGGGACGAGGCCGGTACCGAGGCGCGCAGCAGCGACCAGATCGTTAAGGAGTACGTCGACCTCGCGGGCAAGCAGGGCGCCATCGCGCGCAATGACGGCGACA
This sequence comes from Hyphomicrobium sp., assembly GCA_039933175.1. Taxonomy (GTDB): domain Bacteria; phylum Pseudomonadota; class Alphaproteobacteria; order Rhizobiales; family Hyphomicrobiaceae; genus Hyphomicrobium_A. The sequence goes on from JBDTOR010000002.1 coordinate 38,047, forward strand.
CAGATGGAGCGCTGTCCGGCGCCGCCAAGGTGCTCGAGGCGACCTACGTGTTTCCCTATCTGGCGCACGCGCCGATGGAGCCGAACAACTGCGTCATCCATCGCACCGAGGATGGCGGCGTCGAGATGAACTTCGGCTCGCAGATCCAGACCATCGACCAGGGCGTCGCGGCGGCGGTGCTCGGATTGAAGCCGGAGCAGGTGAAAATCAATACGCTGCTCGCCGGCGGCAGCTTCGGTAGACGTGCTACCCCAGCCGGCGACATGGCGGCGGAAGCGGCCGAGGTGCTCAAAGGCGCGCAGCACAAAGGCCCGATCAAGGTGCTGTGGACGCGCGAGGACGACATCAAGGGCGGCCGCTACCGGCCGATCTTCGTGCACAAGCTGCGCGGCGGCGTCGACGCGGAAGGCAACATCGTCGGCTGGGACCAGGTGATCGTCGGCCAGTCGTTCATGAAGGGTTCGCCCTTCGAAGCCGGCATGCTGAAGGACGGGGTCGACCAGACGATGGTCGAGGGCGCCAGCACGCTGCCCTACCAGATACCCAACCTGCGCGTGTCGGCGCACATGACCGATGTCGGCGTGCCGACATTGTGGTGGCGCTCGGTCGGCTCGACGCATACGGCGTTCTCGACCGAGACGTTCCTCGATCAGCTGGCTGAGGCCGCCGGCGTCGATCCGCTCGTCATCCGGCGCAAGCTGCTGGGCAAGCACCCCCGCCATCTGGCTGTTCTGGAACTCGCCGCCGAGAAGGCGGGCTGGGAGAAGCCGCTGCCGAAAGGACGCACGCGCGGTCTTGCCGTGCATGAGTCGTTCAAGTCGTTCGTCGCCCACGTGGTCGAAGTGTCGATGGGTGAGGACGGCCTGCCCAAGGTCGAAAAGGTCGTCGTCGCCGCCGACTGCGGCATCGCCATCAACCCGGACGTCATCCGCGCGCAGCTCGAAGGCGGCATGGGCTTTGGTCTGTCGGCGGCTTTGTTCGCTTCCGTCGATCTTGCCGACGGGCGCGTCGTGCAGTCGAACTTCCACGACTACCGGGTGTTGCGCATTAACGAAATGCCAGATGTCGAGGTACACATTGTTGCCTCGAAGGAGAGCCCGACCGGCATCGGCGAGCCCGGCACGCCGCCTATCGCTCCGGCGATCGCCAATGCATGGTCGAAGCTGACTGGGCAGCGCGTGTTCACGCTGCCGTTCACTCGCGCAGCGGCCAAGGCGTAAGGAAACAACATGCGTCCCATCGCAATACTGCTCGCTGGTGCGTTGACCATCGTTGCTGTCGGCATGGCCGTCTCCGCCGCCCAGCCCGACCCTGCTACAACCCTCAAGTCGGTGCAGGCGTTCTCCGCCATTGCCGACGACAAGCAGCGCTCGCTGGCGCTGTTCGAAGAGGCGGGCAAGGTCATCACCCATGCCCGCTGCGTCAACTGCCATCCGGCCGGTGATCGTCCGGCGCAAGGCGATGACCGGCACCCGCACATGCCGCTCGTCGTGCGCGGCGTCGACAACTTCGGCGCCGTCGGCATGCGCTGCACGACGTGTCACGGCCCGGCCAACTTCGACCCGGCGGGCGTCCCGGGGCATCCCGAGTGGCACGTTGCGCCGATAGAGATGGCGTGGGTCGGCAAGTCGCTCGGCCAGATCTGCCAGCAGATCAAGGATCCGGAGCGCAACGGCGGCAAGTCAATGGACGAGCTGATCAAACATATGGCCGAGGATTCTCTCGTCGGTTGGGGCTGGCACCCCGGCGTCGGGCGCCAGCCGGCGCCAGGCACGCAGAAAGATTTTGGTGAGCTTATCAAGGCATGGGTGGACACCGGAGCCGTTTGCCCGGCAACCTGAGAATCGGCGCTGCCTAGCGAGGATCGCGCATGAACGTCATTGCACCCGAGCGGCGGACGCGCAGTCCGCGCGATGCATGGGAAGTGGTGCGCGCCTGGCTCGAGGAGCACGGGCAGGTGGCGATCGCAACGGTCGTGTCGACGTGGGGTTCAGCGCCGGTGCCTGTTGGCGGCCAGTTGGTAGTGACGTCCGGCGATCGCTTCGAGGGCTCGGTGTCCGGCGGCTGCGTCGAGGTCGACGTGCTGGTCGAAGCGGCCGACGTCATGGCCAGCGGCAAACCCAAGTTGCTCGAGTTCGGCGTCAGCGAGGAAACCGCTTGGCGCGCCGGTCTGCCGTGCGGCGGCAAGATCAAAGTGCTGGTAGAGCCGCTGACGCGCGCCGATATCGGCATGATCGACGAAATCCTCGACGCGCGCCGCATGCGCCGGACCGTGGTGGTGACGACGCGCATCGCTGATGGCGAGCGCAAGTTGCACCACGCGGAGGGCGAGTTATCTCCCGACGTTTCGTTCGGGCTGATCGACGCGCCGGACGGCGAGCACTTCGTGCAGCTCCTTGAGCCGCCGCTGCGGATCATCGTTGCCGGGGCGACGCACATCGGCCAGGTGTTCGCCGAACTGGCGCGGCAGGTCGGGTATGAGGTCACAGTCGTCGATCCGCGATCGGTCTTCGCCACCGAGGAGCGTTTCGGCGCTGCCGCGGCCATGGCGGAGTGGCCGGAAGCTTCTTTCGACAAGCTTGGGCTTGATGCGCGCACGGCCGTCGTCGCGCTCACGCACGCATCACACATCGACGACGAGGCGTTGACGTTGGCCCTGCGCTCGCCATGCCTTTATATCGGCGCGCTGGGGGCGCGCGGTACGCACGCCAAGCGACTGGAGCGACTGGCTGCGGCCGGTTTCACGGCAGAAGAGCTGGCCCGCATCCATGCCCCCGTCGGCCTCGCCATCGGCGCCAAGGGGCCGGCCGAGATCGCCGTGTCGATCCTTGCCGAGATCATCAAAGTTGCCCGCGGTGCCGGCTGACGCCGGCATCGCCGCCATTGTGCTCGCCGCCGGCGCCTCGCGCCGCTTCGGCGAGGACAACAAGCTGCTCGCGCTCGTTGACGGGCGCCCACTCATTGCACGCGTGGTCAACGCGCTCAGCATCGGCGGCGTCGCGGATATCATCGTCGTCACCGGCCATGACGGCAGCAACGTCGAGGCCACCTTGCGCGGGCGCCCGGTACGCTTCGTGCCGAACGAAAGTTGGCGGACAGGTATGGGCTCGTCGATTGCTGCCGGGGCCGCAGCGCTCGATGACGGCGTGACGGGCGCCTTCGTGGTGCCGGGCGACATGCCCCTGCTGTCGCCGCAACTTATTGCCGCGCTGATTTCCGCTTTCGAAGCCAACAAGCACGAGAAGATCATCTATCCGGCGACGACGGCTGGCGAGCAGCGCAATCCGGTGTTGTGGCCGCGCAGGCATTTCGGCGCCCTGCTGTCGCTGCCCCCAGAAAAAGGGGCGAAAGCATTGCTGCAGCTGGTCACGTCGGAATGCGTTGCAGTTGTCGCCACCGATGCGGTGCTCAGCGATATCGATACGCCGGCCCAGCTGGGGGCTGCGCGCAAAGCCCCGCGCGCCTAGCGGGTTTCACTTCGCAGCGTTGAAGCGCTGGAATCCCGCTTCGAGGTCGGCGCGCAAGTCGTCGATGTCCTCGAGCCCGATATGAAAACGCAGACCGGGACCTTCGGCATCCCATTTGGTCGCCGTTCGATAGGTTTTGGCGTCGAACGGGATTACCAGGCTCTCATAGCCGCCCCACGAGAAGCCCATGCCGAACAGCTGCAGCCCGTCGAGCATAGCGGCAACCGCGTCCTTGCTAGCCGGCTTGAGCACCACCGAGAACAATCCGCTGGCGCCGAGGAAGTCGCGCTTCCACAGTTCGTGCTGCGGGTGGCTGGGCAGGCCGGGATGCAGCACGCGCGATACCTCCGGGCGGCCCTCGAGCCAGCGCGCGATCTCCAGTCCCGACCGCTGGTGCTGGGCAAGGCGCGTTGCCAGCGTCCGCAAACCGCGGGCGCCGAGGAACGTCTCCTCCGATCCGGGGTTGACGCCAAGCAGCTCCTTGGCCGCCGCGACATGCTTGGCGGCGCGCGCATTCGAGGTGATGGCGCCGAGCATCGCGTCGGCGTGGCCGACGATGTATTTCGTCGCCGCCTGGATCGATACGTCGACACCATGCTCGAACGGCCGGAAATACAGCGGCGTCGCCCAGGTGTTGTCCATAAGGAGCCACAGATCGCGCGCGGCAGCGACCCGGGCGATGGCCGGTATGTCCTGCACTTCGAATGTCTGCGAGCCGGGGCTTTCGGTGAAGATGAGCCGCGTGTTCGGGCGCACGAGGTCGGCGATGCCGCCGCCGATTAGCGGATCGTAGTAGGTGGTCTCGACGCCAAGCTTGGCCAGCATGTAGTCGCAGAACTTGCGCGTCGGCTGATAGACGCTGTCGACCATGAGAATATGGTCGCCGGATTTGACGAAGGCGAAGATCGCGGTGCTGACGGCCTGATAGCCCGACGCCGTGAGGGCCGTGGCCGCCCCGCCTTCGACATCGGCGATGGCCTGCTCCAGCGCCTTCACGGTCGGAGTCGATGAGCGGCCGTAGGTGTATTCCTGGTCGCGGTTCCACAGTTTCTCGACGGTCGGGAAAAGCACGGTCGAGCCGCGGTAGATCGGCGGGTTGACGAAGCCGTAGTTGGCATGCGGCGCGCGCCCGGAATGCACGACTTTCGTCGCCGGAGCGTGGGGGCGCGGTGGCTTTTTGCCGGAGGAGGACATCGGGCGGTTCCTGGTCGCCGCGGTTGGCGGCCCGTGTGACGCAAGTTTCGCCTTGGGTCAAGGTCTTGACCCGATCTGAGTTCCGGGAGATTGAGCGGGCGGCGCATCTGCCCGAGTTCGTTTACCTGTCGGGTCGACCGCAGCACTGTGTCCCTTGCGCGCGCGGCGCTACCGCCCCACACTGACCCCACGTCATGAAAATGCTCATGCATCTCCGCTGCCTATTGACTGCGGTTTATGGACTGGGTGCGCTGCTCGCCCTGGCCGCCCCGGCAAGCGCCGCCGATACGACGACCCTCGATGCGATCAGGGCCCGTGGCTATTTGCTGTGCGGGATCGGCGAAACGCAGGCGGGCTTCTCGCAGGTCGACGGCAGCGGTGTGCGCTCCGGCCTCGACACGGAGTTCTGCACGGCGCTGGCGGCGGCCGTGTTTGGCAGCAAGGATGCGGTGAAGTTCTGGCCGCTGAGCGCCAACGACCGCTTCAAGGCGCTGCAGACGGGCGATGTCGACGTGCTGGCGCGCGGCGCGAGTTGGACGCTTAGCCGCGATACCGAACTCGGCGCCCGCTTTGCCGGCGTGCTGTTCTACGACGGCCAGGGGTTCATGACGCGCCGCGGCAACGCGGTCGCCAGCGTTCTGGAGCTGTCCGGCGCTTCGATCTGCACGCTGCCCGGCGCGATGGGCGAGCAGGCTGTCGCCGAATTCTTCGGGGCGCAGCGCATGCGCTTTCAAGTGCTGACCAAGGACAACTGGGACGATCTCGTCAAAACCTACCAGGCGGGGAGCTGCACGGTTCTGACCGGCGACATTTCGCTGCTCGCCCAGACGCGCAGCAAACTGAAGGTCCCCGCCGATCACATGATCCTGCCGGAGCTGATCACCAAGGAGCCGCTCGGTCCCGCCGTGCGCCAGGACGATGCGCAGTGGTTTGCGGTCGTGCGCTGGACGCTCATGGCTCTGATGGAGGCGGAGGAGCTGGGGCTGACGCGCGACAACGTCGATGCGCAGCGCGCCGCAACGGCGCCGGGCATCCGCCGCTTCCTGGGCCTGGAAGCCAATCTCGGCCAGGCCCTGGGGTTGCCGCGGGACTGGGCCTATCAGGTGGTCAAGAACGTCGGCAACTACGGCGAGATTTTCGAACGCACGCTCGGCACGAACTCGGACCTGAAATTGGCGCGCGGTCTCAACAACACGTGGACCAAGGGCGGCCTGATGTATTCGATGCCGTTCCGCTGAGGCCTGAGGCGTGGACCTGCAAAGCTTTCAATCCGTCGACCATGGTGTGGTGTTGGTCGGCGTCGTCATGGCGGCGCTGCTGGTGACGCTCATCGCGCTCGGCCTGCGCAGCCGGCGCCGGCGGGAGCAGAGCCGGCTCGGAGTCGCGGCAATGCCGAGTGCCGCAGAGACGCCGGCCGCAGTGAAGCCCGCAGCGCTTGATGGCGCGGCGCTCATGGCCGCCATCGGCGAAGCGGAAGCCACTGGTCAGGCGGCGCGGTTGCCTGGGCTTTACCTGTTGCTGGCGCAATGGCGGCTCGACAGCGGCGAGGCGTCGGCGGCCGCAGACCTGTTGCGGCAGTGCATCCGCGCCGCGACGAGCGCCGGACAGAAGGATGCGCACGCCAATGCCAGGCTGGCACTCGGCGACCTGGCCCAGGCGGGCGGTGACCCCGTCACGGCGTGCGAGCACTGGCAGATCGCGCGGTCGCTGTACCGCGAGCTGCGCCGGACGCGCGAGCATGACGCCGTCGAAGTTCGCATGCGGAAAAACGGCTGTCCGACGGACTGGGTTCTGACGGACTTCTAGCAGCCCGTGCCGGGCCGCTACTGCATCAAGACTTCCACCTGCGCCACCTCGCCGTTAGCCAGCGTGAAGTCGCGCTTGTAGGCGCCGGCGCTTGACTTCGCTGTGACCGAGTACGTGCCGGGGGCGAGGATGTGCGTCGGTAGGGCACCGACGCTTTGCGTAACGACCACGCCCTCAGGCGTCTGGATCGTCCACTGCGTATCGGGCAGAGCTTCGCCGCCGACGCGCGTGACGAGCTTGAACGTGACGCGTGCGGCCGAATGCGACACCGTCGCTTCGGTGAGCTTGCCGGCCTCGACGGTGACGTCGGCCTCGACCTTGGCGTTGGCGTCGCCGTAGCGCGAGGCGATGCGATAGATGCCGGCATTGAGGCGGTTGATGACGTTCGGCCTGGCGCCGCCCAGCACGCGCACCCGGTTGTCGAGCTGATCGCGTTCGCTGGAGAGAATGTCGTAGGCGACGGTATTGGCTGGGGGCTCGACGCCATCGACCAGCACTTTCACCTTCAGGCCGCCGGCGTTGAGCACGAATTTCTCGCTCGCTTTTGTTCCGGCCGTGACGGTGATCTTGCGGGTGATGTCGGCGCGGCCGAACGCGGCGTTGACGATGTAGTCGCCCGGATCGAGATCGACGGTCGGGCTCGGCTCGCGCTTGGTCATGAGCAGCTTGGCGCCGGTGCGCGGGTCGCCGCCGGCGGCGAAGACGCGCCACACGAGCCCTTTGTCGATGAGCTGCCCGTCCACGGTCAGCAACGCAACAAGTTTAACCTCGCCGACGGTTGCCGGCGCGGTGGGATCGGCGGCGGCGCGCGGCACGACGGTCGTGTTGGCAGGCAGCGTCGGGCCAGGTGCCGCGGGGGAGGGCGCGTCGCGGCCGGTGTCCGGCGGGAAGGCGCCGCGCAGCTGCGTCGTGCCGGACGGATCGGCTTCTTGGGCGCGCACGGCGGTGGCGGACACGGCGATGAGCGCTAGAGCGATCAGCGTGGCGTACGCGCGCGCATGCTTGGACAACTTTGCAATCATGCCTTCGATAGTCCTGCTGGTGCGCGGATTGTCGCGACTAGCACGCGGCACGAGGTTGGTCGAAATGTGGCTACTAATGCCCCCGCGGCTCCGGGAGCCGTTCACTGCCCCGAGAAATCGAAGGTGCGATGCTCGTTGGCCTTCACTTCTATGGCGTTGCGCAGGGGCTGCTCGGACGTTTCAGCGCTGACCACGTAGCGGCCCGGAGCCAGAACTGCGGTCGGCTGCGGCTGGCTCGAGCGCAGGACGGTGCGTTGCTTTTCATCGCGCACTTCCCAAAAAATATCGCCTGACGGCGCCGGTCCGTCCCGCTTCAGCGTCACGCTGCCGCCGGCGAGCGGGAGCGTCACCTTTTGCGCCTGGCCGGCGGCAACCGCCAAATCGGTGGCGGCGATTACGTTGCTGCCGCCCAGCGATGCTTCGAGCCGATAGCGCCCGGCGGACAGGTCGAACTCGGGTTCGCTGGCGATGGTCCTCGCGATTTCGTGCGGCTCGCCGTCGAGGCGCACCACGCGATAGGTGATCGGGCTGGCTGGCCCCGGCGGCTGCCCGCCCATCGTGGCGACGAGCTTGATATGGGCAAGCGACAGGGGCATCACCCGGTTGACCACGTCGCCGGCGCCGATAGCAAGCTGCTCGCGCACGTCCGCGGTCGGCGTGCGCGCCGTGACGTAGTAGGTCCCGGCGGGTAGCGTGAAGGCCGGCGTGGGTGCCGCCGAGCGTGCCACCTCGCGGCGCCCCTGCGGCGCGTCGGGATCGTCCTGCGCGAGGATGAAGGTCACGTTGTCAGTCACCGGATCGCCTACGCCGGCAGCGGCGCCGCGTGTGGCGCTGAGTTCCAGGGTTCCCGAACCGAGTTTGGAGCTGAAGCTGGTTCCGGCGGCGGGAGCGATGGTCACGTTGCTTTGCTGCCGGGCAAGGCCGTTCTGTGCGGTTACGCTGTACTCGCCGGCGGGAATGACGATTTCGGGATGCCCGTCGCGCCCGACCCAGATCGGCGGGGCGCCCTTTTCGGCGCCGACGGGAACGACCGTGAATATGGCGGAGGTCAACGGCGCCGTCGTGTCGGCGGCGCGCGCCTGCATCTTGAGGACGCCGCCGTTGAGGTCGACGCGCACCTGCGTCGCCGTATCGGTAGTAACCTCGACCGTCTGGCGCGCCTGCGCCAGGCCAAGGCTCGCTTCAACCTCGTAGGTGCCGGGCTCGAGTTTCTCGAACAGCGAGGAGGCGCGGATGTCGCGCACCAGTGCGCCGTCGGCTCCGGCCTTGGTGATGCGCCAATGGACGGGATTGTCGAGCGTCGCACTGCTCGGCCCGAGTCCCGCCGATAGGTAGAGGCCGGGGGGCGCGCCGGGGGCGGGCTTAGCGGCCGGGGTTGCGGCATCGGCCGTCGCGCCGGCCGGCGCATCGGTTTTGATCTGCAAATTGGCGAGCGTGACGGCTTGTTCGAGCGCAGAGGCTACGCCGGCGGCATCCTGCGCGTCCCACAGCTTACCGCCGGTCTGCTGCGCGATGCAGGCGATGTGCGCCAGCTTCGCCTTGTCGAAACCGACCGCCACGGTGTGAACGACGAGGTTCGGGCTGGCGGCGAGGATCTCGCCCATGGCGGCGCAAACATCCTGTCCGCAATTGTCGAGGTCGTCGGCGACGAGCACGATGCTGGCGGGCGTGGCTCCGGCGATGGCATTGGCTGATTCGCGCAGCGCGAGGACGAGCGGCCCCTTGCCCATGGCATTCATCTTGTCGACCGGAACGGCCAGGCGTTCGGCGCTGCCGACCTCGGGTGGCACGATGACCTCGGCGTCTCCGCAATTGCCGCGGCGGCGGTGGCCGAATGAGGCGAGCCCGACGCGTGCCTCGGGGCGCAGGCTCGGCAGCAGCGCGCGCAGGGCGTCGCGCACCACTTCTAGTTTGGGGCGTTTGTCGGCGCCGAGGTTGCCCCACATCGAGCCGGAGCCGTCGACAATGACCACCGCCGTCGGCGGCGCATCCTGCGCCAGCGTCCCGGTGCCGAAGCAGCACGCGGCGAGAGTGGCGGCGACGGCGCCTTTGGCTAACAGCGGGAGTGGGCGCGGCATGCGGTTCCTTGGCGCTGGCGACCGGCGCTGGCGCCGGAGGATTCGGACCCGAACATAGCCGATCCCGAGGCGCTGCGGTATCCGGCCGCGCCGCCCCAGTCACGGCCTTTTAGCGCGTGCGGCCGCTACGAATTTGGCTTGGCAGGGGGCTGGGCACGGGGCTAGGAGTGCCGCCATGAACAATCCCATCATCGCCTTCCTCTCCGCCCGCCGCTCCGTGAAGCCGGACCGGCTCATCGCGCCCGGCCCGAGCGCCGAAGAACTGGAGACGATCCTCACGATCGCCTCGCGCGTCCCCGACCACAAGAAGCTGGCCCCATGGCGGTTCATCGTGCTCGAGGGTGATGCCCGCGCCCGACTCGGCGAGGTCGTGGCCGAGGCTTGCGTTGCCGCGGAAAAGGAGGCGCCCTCGCACGTACGCCTCGAGACCGAGCGCACACGCCTGATGCGAGCGCCGCTGGTCATCGCCGTCGTCTCGCGGATAACGGTGCATCGCAGCGCCCCGGAATGGGAGCAGGTTCTCTCAGCGGGTGCGGCGTGCCTCAACCTGTGCCTCGCTGCCAACGCGCTCGGCTACGGCACCTCGTGGATCACCGAGTGGATCGCCTATAACAAGGTGGTGGGCGCCGCTTTGAGTATCGCCGATAACGAGCGCATCGCCGGCTTCATCTACGTCGGCACGCCAGCCGAGCGTCCGGAGGAGCGCGAGCGCCCGGCGCTCGCCGACATCGTCACGCGCTGGCCCGGCTAGTCGGCAAGGTAAATTTATTTTGACACCTGTCTCGACGCGCGACAGAGCTTAACGCGACCTTCACTCTTTTCCCGCTTAGCTAGCGGATCGCCTCCTCGTGGGGCCGAGGCCCGTATCGGCGTACAGTCGTTGCGGAGTGACGCGCTTGAGTTCCCTATTCGACGTTCCGGCCCAACTCGCCATGCTGTTGTCGCTCGCGGCCTCGTCAGCCGCTCCCGAGCCGACCGCAGCCGTGCTCGACCCTGTCGTGCCGGCCGCTGTGATGCCGCTCGCTGAGCCGCTCGACGGACCTCTGCGTCTGGGAGAACTCTCGTGGCTGCGCGCGCTGCATGAAAATCCGGCCGAGGCCGAGGCGATCGGCGGCCGTGTGTTCGTGACCAGCGGCGGGCGCTACTACGTCCCGAACATCGCTGTCCGCAACCGCATCCTCGAGGCCCGCGCCGATCCGGCAATAGCCACCCGCGTGACGCGCGCTGCTGCCGGGCACAACGCTGCCCGCATGTACGCGGCGCTACACAGGAAACCGACGGCGGGCGATCTCTACATTGCGCATGTGTTCGGGCCGGAAGCCGCCATCAGCCTGCTCAAAGCTGCAGGCGAGACGCCCGACGCGGAGTTGCAGACACGTTTCCCCGCGCTGGCCGCCAGCACAGCGCAGGCCGAGCCCGCTTTGCCGGCGCCGGTTACCGTCGGTCAGTTCTATCGCCGGCTCGCGGGGGCGGTGACGGAGCCACCGCGACTCGTCGCCATCGGGCTGCGGCCGACGCTTCTCGAAACGCCGCCCGCGATCGCTGAGCGCGAAGAGACCGGCCCGGGCATCGACTGGCAGGCGAAGGTGGACGTCGCCAAGGCCGACCGCCGCACTCAGTAGCGGAACTGTTCGGCCAACACGCGCTCGTCGAGACTGTGGTCGGGGTCGAACATCATAAACAGCTCGACGTTGCGCGCCTTTTCGACCTCAACACGGCTGACTCCGCGCGTTTCGTAGTGGTCGGCGACGGCGCTCACCGGACGCTTGTCGGCTTCGAGCACCTCGATTGAGATGTGCACCTTGTTGGGCAGCAGCGCGCCACGCCAGCGGCGCGGGCGGAATGGGCTGATCGGCGTCAGCGCGATGAGCGGAGCGTTGATCGGCAGGATCGGCCCGTGAGCCGACAGATTGTACGCGGTTGACCCCGCCGGCGTTGCAACGAGCACGCCGTCGCAGACGAGTTCTTCCATGCGCACCGTGTCGTCGACGAGAATGCGCAGCTTGGCCGCCTGGTGGCGCTCGCGGAACAGCGAGACCTCGTTCACCGCCAACGCCTTGTGGGCCTTGCCGGCCTGGTCATAGGCGATCATCGATAGGGGATGTATGCGGCTGACATCGGCAGCGGCGAGGCGCTGGTGCAGATCCTCCTCGCTGTAGTCGTTCATGAGGAAGCCGACCGAGCCGCGGTTCATCCCATAGATCGGCACGCCGTCGTTCATGAAGCGATGTAGCGTCTGCAGCATGTGCCCATCGCCGCCGAGCGCTACGATGGCCTCGGCCTCGGCCGGATCGCAATCGCCATAGCGTTCCGCCAAGCGGTCGCGGGCGGCGATCGCCTCCGGCATTTCGCTCGACAGGAAGGCAATCTTCTCGAATTTCGTCTTTTGCTTTGCCATGGTTCTGATGGAGACGGCGCAAGGCGTGGGAGGCTGGCCCAAGTGCAGGAAAACGACAAGCCCGTTCTGATCTACTCGACCTTTCCTTCGCCCGAGGCCGCCGAGGCAGTCGGGCAACAGTTGGTCGAGGCGCGCCTGGCGGCGTGCGTGAACATCTTGCCCGGCATGACGTCAATTTATCGTTGGGAAGGGGCCACCGCTCGCGAAAGCGAGGCGGTGATGATCATCAAGACGCGCACCAGCCTGGCGCTGGGGGTGATGGAGACAGTGAAGGCCAACCACTCCTATGCCAACCCGGCGCTGGTCGTATTGCCGATCCTTGGCGGATCGGCAGACTATCTGCGCTGGTTGGAGGAGCAGACGGCCGCCGAGAGTGAGTGATGGCAAGGCCGGCGATCAGTAAACGCCGCCGAGGCTGAGCATCAGGTTATAGCGCGGCGTGCCGGGGCCAGAGCGGCGGGCCGACCGTTTGGGTGCGCGCGGCTTAGGTACAGCGGCAGGTTGGCGCGAGGCGCCAAAGTCGGCAGGCGCGGCGCTGCCCGGATCAAGCGCTGCCGTAGCGACGCCGGGCTGTTGGGTCGTGGTGCCGGGAATGAGCGGCGCCTGCGGTGCCGGCGCGAACTCCTTCGGTCCGCCGATGGCCATACGCCCCGGCAGCGGATCCGAGTCGATGACACTGGTAGGCAGCGGCTTGTAGAGAGGCTGCGAGGTCTGCGAGCCGGCAGCGGCCTTCCACGGCAGCACCTCGGGTTGTGCAGCTGCGACGACTTGCGGCTGTCCCCGCGGCGCCGCGACAGTCGTCGTCTCGGGCGCACCGCACGAGCGGCCGTCATGCGACTTCAGCAGCGACAGCAGCATATAGTCGGGTTTCTCGACCGGAAGCGCGGCATTGGTCTGGCCGGTGAATGTGCGCATTGCATCGCGCGTGCTGTTGTTCCACGAGCCGTTGGCGCGGCCCCAGTAGCAGCCGACGCGCTTCAGCTGCTGCTGAATGTCGACGACGAGTTTGTAGCGGCTCTCCGGATCGGTCGGATCGAGCGAGCCCTGGGGTCCGCCGACGGCTGCGGTCGGCACGACGTTGGTCTGCCACATCGGCATGGGTTCGACCTTGGCGACGGCGGCCAACGGGGGCGCAGCGGCAACGACCGGCACGGCGACGCGTGCACGTTTCTGCGGGGCGGCCAGCAGGGTGGGCGGGGAGAAGCTGGCGACGCGCGACGGCGCGCTCACGGCGCTACGCGCGACGGGAAATGTTTTGCGAGCTTGGCTCGAGGCCACGCGCTCGGCGACCACGCGTTTTGCCTGCTCGAGAGTTGTGTCGCGATCTACGGGTGCGGGAAAATAGACGAACAGGCCGACGCCGATGCCCGCCAACAGCACGAAGCCGCCAAGGCCACGCATGTCCTACAACTCCCTACGCTTCAGTCGGATCGTAACCGGCCCGGATCCAGAACGCGCGACGGCATTAATCAGTTCTGTCGCAGCACACTAAATCGAAGCGATGACAATGAGCTTAAGATATTTCGCCAAACAACCCAGTTCTTAAGGCCCTTGCGAACCTTAAGTAAATTAAGTCCGCCCACGCAGTTATGCAACCGGGGGTGTTAACTTTATCTACACGGGGCGGGAGGGGCTCCGAGAGGGGCGCGCCCCTGTGCAAAAGCGCTCCGGCCTGGGGGTAAGCGACGTTCAACCGGTTGGCGACCTGTGGACGACGGGGGCGGCGACGCGGCGGCCAGATTGCGGCGGGATTTGGGGCCTCCGGAGCTACGGGGCTGATTCTCTTAACAAAAGATTTCGAATCGCGTAGCAAAGGCAACTGAGGGGGCCGTACTGCGTCTGTAAACTTGTCGCCTCGTCTCGTGGGGAAAGTTGCGCACAGGGGAAATCGAGCGGCGATTTCCTAAGTCGTAATGACCTCGTGGGGGGAGGCTCCAGCTCTCGGTACCTCGCCGGAGCGTTAAGGTCGCCGGTCTGCCGGATGCCATTGGGGAATGGCCCGGAGCTCAACAGGCCGAACGAGCGAAGCGCTTTTTGACGAAGTGCCCAGTAACTCGTTGGAGATGGGGAAGTTCTGTTCCGTGCCCTCGGGGCAGAGACAAGAAAGCGCCGGCGCATGTGGAGGCGTCGAAAGCCGGCGAACATAATTCATGAGGGCAAACATGAGACATGCTCTAGGCGTGTTGGGGGTTCTCGCGGCCGGCGTTCTACTCGCCGTTTCGTGCGCGATGAACTGGCGATTTGGCTTCAGTCTCGGAAGGACCGAGTTTGACGGCCAGATCTACGGAGCGGCCAGCGCGGCCGCCGACTGCATGAAGGCACTCGTGCCTTTCTTCTTCTTCGCCGCTGTACGCAACAAAATGTGGTCACAGGCGCTGGCTTCAGCCGTCGTCTGGGTCGTGGTCACGACGTATTCGCTGACCTCGGCTCTCGGCCATGCGGCGCTTAACCGGTTCGATACTGCCGGGCAGCGCACCGCTACCGCCGACAGCTACAAGGATCATCGTGCCGACCTGTCTCGGGCCCAGGAGCAATTGTCCTGGATCCCGCAGCACCGTCCTGCTCAGGCGGTTCAGTCCGACATCGATGCCTTGAAGGACGAGCGTACATGGGCCAACACCGAGCAGTGCAGCAAGGTCACCGGCAGTAAAGGGCGGGGCTTCTGTCAGAAGTATCACGCTCTGTCGGCCGAACTCGCTTCAGCGCAGCAGTCAATTGCGCTCGAGGCACGCGTTGCCGACATCCAAGGCAAGATGTCCAACGTGACCGGTGCTGCGGTGATGACCGAAGCCGATCCGCAAGCCGCGGTTCTGGCCAAGCTCGCCGCGCTAGTTGCCCCGAACATCAAGGTCGAGGACGTGCAGACCGCGCTTACGGTCTTTATTGCACTGTTGCTCGAGGTTGGTTCGGGCTTCGGCATGTACATTGCCTTTAGTCAGTGGCGCCTCTACGAGAGCCACGCGCCGGCCGCACCACGTATGGTGTCGGTCAGCACCGCTGCGGCAGTGGTGGCGGCCCCTGTGGCCGTTGCGATAGCAAAGCCGCGTTCCGGCGCGAACGACAACAAGTCTGCTCCGCCGGCCCAGAGACTGATCGCTCCCGAAAACGACGTGGAGCGCTTCTACAAGGAGAGAATCGAAACACAAGACGGATCGAGCTTGACTGCAACTTCGCTATACGAGGACTACTGTGCTTGGTGTGAAGATCAGCAGAAAGAGCCGCTCGCACTGCCGACATTCGGTCGGGAGTTCGGTGAGCTCGGAGTCCAGAAAGCAAGGATAGCAGGCAGAGTGCGGTACATCGGCATTGCGCTGAAGTCCGCCGGCGAGCTCGAGGAGGATAAGAAGCTGACGGCCTTCACTGAAAAGGCCGCCTAGAAAGCTAGGCTTCTTAATACGAAAGGCCGCGCAAGCGGCCTTTCTCTTTTTCCGCATCCGATGATCGACGAGGGCGGCTTCAGGCCGCCCTTTCTTTTTGCCCGGCCGGTGCAGCAAGGCCCGCGATCTTGAGGGCGAAGGCATAGTCTGCCGCCATCTCGCGCAGCTGCTCGTAGCGCCCCGAAGCCCCGCCGTGCCCTGCCTCCATGTTGATCTTCAACAGGATCAGGTTGTCGGAAGTGTTCTTCTCGCGCAGGCGCGCGACCCACTTCGCCGGCTCCCAATAGGTGACGCGCGGATCCGTGAGGCCGCCGTAGGCGAAGATGTGCGGATAGGGCTTCGCCTCAACGTTCTCATACGGGCTGTAGGAGTGGATGATCTCGAACTCGTCCCGGCTCGTGATGGGGTTGCCCCACTCGGGCCACTCCGGCGGCGTCAGCGGCAGATCCTTGTCGAGCATGGTGTTCAGTACGTCGACGAACGGCACGTCGGCGATTATGCCGAGGAACAGGTCGGGTGCCATGTTGGCGACGACGCCCATCAGCATGCCGCCAGCCGACCCGCCGTTGGCGACGATGCGTCCGCGCTGCGTCAGGCCCTGATCGACGAGATAGTCGCCGGCCGCGATGAAGTCGGTGAACGTGTTGACCTTATGGGTAAGCTTGCCGTCCGTGTACCAGTGGTAGCCCTTGTCCTTGCCGCCGCGAATATGAGCGATGGCGTAGATGAAGCCGCGATCGACGAGCGACAGCCGCGTCGTCGAGAACGAGGCCGGGATCGAAATGCCATATGCGCCGTAGCCGTAGAGCAGCACGGGCGCCGAGCCGTCGAGCGGGGTATCCTTGCGGTAGAGGATCGATACCGGCACGGTCTCGCCGTCGGGCGCGGGCGCATAGAGCCGCCGGGTGACGTAATCGGAAGCGTTGTGACCGCTCGGCACCTGCTGGCGCTTGCGCAGAGTGCGCT
>JBDTOR010000003.1:0-38330 GCA_039933175.1 Hyphomicrobium sp.
CGACGAGCGAGAATGCGCCGTTCGCGGTGGCTTCCGATGAGAAGCGCCGCATCTATACGACCATGTTCCACCCCGAGGTCGTGCACACGCCCGACGGCGCCAAGCTGCTGTCGAACTTCGTGCACAAGATCGCCGGCCTGACGAGCGATTGGACCATGGCGCATTTTCGCTCGGCCGAGATCGCCAAGATCCGCGCCCAGGTCGGCAAGGCGCGCGTCATCTCAGGATTGTCCGGCGGCGTCGATTCCGCTGTCGCCTCGGTGCTGATCCACGAGGCGGTCGGCGACCAGCTCACCTGCATTTTCGTCGACCATGGTCTGCTGCGGCAGAACGAGGCCGAGGAGGTCGTGCGGCTGTTCCGCGAGCACTACAACATTCCGCTCATCCACGTGAACGCCCGCGATCGGTTTCTCGCCGCACTGGCCGGCAAGAGCGACCCGGAAGCCAAGCGCAAGACCATCGGCGCGCTGTTCATCGACGTGTTCGACGAGGAGGCCAAGAAGCTCGGCGGCGCCGACTTTTTGGCGCAAGGCACGCTCTATCCCGACGTAATCGAGAGCGTGTCGTTCACTGGCGGCCCGTCGGTCACGATCAAGTCGCACCACAACGTTGGCGGCCTGCCCGAGCGCATGAACTTGAAGCTGGTTGAGCCGCTGCGCGAATTGTTCAAGGACGAGGTGCGGGCGCTGGGTCGCGAGCTGGGCCTGCCGGCGCACTTCGTCGGCCGCCATCCGTTCCCCGGTCCCGGTCTCGCCATCCGTATTCCCGGCGAGATCACCGAGGAAAAGCTGGCCATCCTGCGCCAGGCGGACGCCATCTATCTCGACGAGATCCGCAAGGCCAGTCTCTACGATGAGATCTGGCAGGCGTTCGCCGTGCTGCTCCCCGTTCGCACTGTCGGCGTCATGGGCGACGCGCGCACCTACGAGTATGTCTGCGCGTTGCGCGCCGTTACCTCGACCGACGGCATGACGGCCGACTACTACGATTTCAAGCACTCGTTTCTGGGGCCGACGGCGACGCGCATCATCAACGAGGTGCGCGGCATCAACCGCGTCGTCTACGACATCACCTCCAAACCCCCCGGCACGATCGAGTGGGAGTAGCGCGCCTCCCGTGCGACCGAATGGGAGTGAGGGAATGCCCGCGGTGAAGCCAGTGACGATCTACGGCATTCCCAACTGCGATACGATGAAGAAGGCGCGGGCCTGGCTCGAGAGCCATGGTGTTGCCTACAACTTCCACGACTACAAAAAAGCCGGCATCAACCGCGAGCGGCTGGCGGCATGGAGCAAGAAGGTCGGGTGGGAGACTTTGCTCAATCGTGCCGGCACGACCTTCCGCAACCTTCCCGACGATGACAAGCAGGGCATCGACGAAGGCAGGGCAATCGCCCTGATGCTGGCGCAGCCCTCGCTGATCAAGCGGCCGGTGCTCGATCTCGGCGGCGGCAAGCTGCTCGTCGGCTTCAAACCCGAGCTCTATGCCGGGGCGCTCGCTCCCTGAACCGTTGCGGTCGGCGCCTACGCGGGTGGCACCAGCAGATCCGGCAGCTCCGACAAGTTACGGATCTGGAAGTCGGGTGCGCCGGGCAGCCGCTCGGCGGGTTGGCCGTAGCGGTTGCACCAGACAACACGCAGGCCGAAGTGCGAGGCGCCGAATGCGTCCCAGGCGTTCGATGACTGGAACGATACCTGGTCCGCTCGTAGACCGAGTTTTTCCAGTCCGTAAGCATAGACACGCGGATGGGGCTTGAAGACCTTCACGGCATCCGCCGACAGAACGGCGTCGAAAAGGTCGATGAGACCGGCTGCGCGAACGGCCGAGTCGAGCATCGTAACCGAGCCGTTCGACAGAACAGCCGTCTTAAACCCGGCTTGGCGCAATTGCGTGAGCACACTTGCCACCTCGGGAAACGGCGCCGGCGTGAGATAAAGGTCCATCAGCTTCGCGTGCAGCTCGGGCGAGGCGATGTCGAGGCTGTCGAGGGCGTAATCCAGGGCATCCCCTGTGAGCTGCCAGAAATCGGCGTAGCTATCCTCGAGCGACCGCAGCCACGTGTACTGAAGCTGCTTTTGCCGCCAGAGCTTGGTGAGGGCAGAAAGCTTCTGATCAGGAACATCCTGACAGCGGGCCGCTGCCGAGGCGAAATCGAAGAGCGTGCCGTACGCGTCGAACACACATGCCTTTATGCCGTCCAGCCGCTTCATATTGGTCTCCCGATCGCGTCACCAGGGGGGCAGCCCCGGCGTTTAGCACCTATACCGTATACGGCTCCATAGTTCCGTACAGACCACTAAGGCTGTTGGTGGAACGCTCTGGTCATGAGGGGCGCTGCTGGGCATCGTGGCCTATACTTAATGAATTGGAGGAACGAGCAATGCGGTTGTGGATTGCAGGAGCATTCCTTGGCGCGCTCGCTCTGCTGGCGGCATTCGGCACGGCACAGGCAGGCGACTGCATGCGGGCCAACGAAGCCGGCGCCATCGCCGAGGGCAAGCTGATCGAGCGCGACGACGCCATTATTCTCAAGATGCCGGAACCGATGTGCCTGGAAGGGCCAGAGGACAGCGACAACGTCTCGGCCACCGCCGAAATCCACGTCTACTCGCTGGACGATAAAATTCACGGGACGCTGCGCGGCCTGATCGGCAAGGATGTGCATCTTGAAGGTACATTCATGGGCGCCATGACGCAGCATCACAAGGCGCCGATCGTCATGCAGGTCACGGCAGCCGACGAGATCTGAACGCAACGCGCCGCTCAAGAAAAAACCCTCCAGCTCGAGGAAGCTGGAGGGCCGGGGCCCGGCCCGGACGGGACGGGGGAGGCAAGTCCGGGCGGGGAAGCGTGCGGGCGTGCCAGGCGCGCCAAATCTCCTTTGCGTTGGCAGTTTGCTTAGTCGTCGTCGCCGGCGCCGAGCAGCGTGTCGACGACGGCTGCCGTCGCCGCAGCTTCGACTGCATCGGAAATGGGGTCGCTGTCGCCGGTCATGGCGTCGAGGGCGGAAGCCGCTTGCTGGGCTTCAATCAGGTCTTCGAAATCGCCGGCATGAGCAGCGATGGCGCCGAGCTGAACGGCGAGCGCCGCGGTGCCGGCAAGAAGCATGGTCTTGAAAGCGCGGTTCATCGGGGTCGTCTCCTGTCCCAGTTGGAGGAGACGCGCCGCACGAAGCGGCGCGTCCGGTTTCGAGTGCGGTCCCAGGTGCAGGTCAGCCGCCTCGGGTATGATCAGTAGGGCAGGCAGGACAGGGCCGCTGTTCCCCGCGTTACAGGGGGCGAAACGGGCGTTTTTCAGCGGGGATTGTGCGCGGCTTCGAGGATCGAAAGAATTTGATCCGGCGATGCATCGATGGCCAGCGCATGGAAGTCCCCATCGACGGCGAGCGCTTTTTCCAGCAGCCGGTGAAATTCCTCGCGGTTGAGTTCGACGGTGCCGAACTGGCGCAAGTGGTCGGTGACGAATTGCGTGTCGAGCAGCCGGAAGCCGCCGTAGGCGAGGCGTGCTGCAAGATAAACGAGGGCGATCTTCGAAGCGTCGCGCGCGTAGGAGAACATGCTCTCGCCGAAGAAGGCGCCGTTGAGCGCAACGCCATAGAGGCCGCCGACGAGGCGCTGGCCTTCCCACACCTCGACGGTGTGGCAATGGCCGAGGCTGAACAGATCGCGGTAGAGGCCGCGAATGCGCTCGTTGATCCAGGTGGAACGCCGGCCCGGCCGCGAGGACGCGCAGCCCTCGATAACGCCCTCGATGTTGGTGTCGAACTTTACCGTGTACGGTGTCGCCCGCAGCGTCCGCGCCAGCCGCCGCGGTACATGCACCTTATGCAGCGGCAGGATGCCCCGGTGCTGCGGCTCGATCCAATAGAGGGCCGGGTCATCGGCGCTTTCCGCCATCGGAAAGATGCCGCACGTATACGCCTTCAGGAGCACCTGGGGCGTGATCTCGATGACGATGTCGTCGCGCGAAGCCATCTCGTCCGTCGGCTCGGGTCCACCTGTGATTGCAGGGGAGCCTAGTGTGATGATCGAGAAGTCCGCTACGTCGGCTGCGGCTAGGTAGTGAGGCGGGGCTTCTCGATCTGAATCACACTAGGATCATCAGCTTGGCTAGTGTCCTTCAGATCGCGAAATTCGTTCCACCTTTGCCGCATCCTGAGGCGAATTTCACGATCAGGACACTAGCGTGAAAACTTTTACGGCAATCGTCAATCGCCTGCGTCAGCGACCAAACTATGACTTAGCCAGATACTTTTCGAGCCAATGGATGTCGTAAAGGCCGTTGGCGATGTCCGGTTGCTGGATAAGCTCGTTGAACAGGGGGATGGTCGTCTCGATCCCGTCGATGACGAACTCCGACAGCGCGCGTTTAAGACGCATCATGCATTCGTTACGCGTCTTGCCGTGCACGATCAGCTTGCCGATGAGGCTGTCGTAGTAGGGGGGGATTTTGTAGCCCTGATAGACGCCCGAATCGACGCGCACGCCGAGGCCGCCCGGCGGGTGCCAGTAGGTGATCTTTCCCGGCGAGGGCCGGAAGGTGCGCGGGTTCTCCGCGTTGATGCGGCACTCGATGGCGTGGCCGGAGAAGGTGATGTCCTTCTGCTTGAACGAGAGCGGTGCGCCGGAGGCGACGCGGATCTGCTCGAGCACGAGGTCGATGCCGGTAACCGCCTCGGTCACCGGATGCTCGACCTGCAGCCTGGTGTTCATTTCGATGAAATAGAACTCACCGTCCTCGTAGAGGAACTCGACGGTGCCGGCGCCGCGGTACTTGATCTTGCGCATGGCCGCCGCGACCGTCTCGCCGATTTTCTGGCGGGCGGCGTCGTTGAGCGCCGGCGACGGGGATTCCTCAAGGATCTTCTGATGGCGCCGCTGCAAGGAGCAGTCGCGCTCGCCAAGATGGACCGCATTGCCCTGACCGTCGCCCAGCACCTGGATCTCGATGTGGCGCGGCTTGGTCAGATACTTCTCCATGTAGACTTGATCGTTACCGAAGGCGGCCTTTGCCTCGGCGCGCGCCGTCGACAGCGCCATGCCGAGGTCGAGCGGCGTGTGGGCGACCTTCATGCCGCGGCCACCGCCGCCGGCCGTCGCCTTGATCAGCACGGGAAAGCCCATCGCCTTGGCGACCTTCATCGCCTCCGGCTCGCTCGTCACGGCGCCGTCCGAGCCGGGCACGACCGGGATGCCGAGCTTCTTGGCCGTCTCCTTCGCCTCGATCTTGTCGCCCATGATGCGGATGTGTTCCGACGTCGGGCCGATGAAGGTGATCTGATGCTCTTCGAGGATTTCGGCGAAGCGGGCGTTCTCTGACAGGAAGCCGTAGCCGGGATGCACGGCGTCGGCGCCGGTGATCTCGCAGGCGGCCAGCAGGCGCGGAATATTGAGATAGCTTTCGGCGGCCGGGGGCGGCCCGATGCACACGCTTTCATCGGCAAGGCGCACGTGCATGGCGTCGGCATCCGCGGTCGAATGCACGGCGACGGTGGCGATGCCGAGCTCTTTGCACGCGCGCTGGATGCGCAGTGCAATCTCTCCCCGGTTGGCGATCAGGACTTTGTCGAACATTCGTTTCCAGGCAGTAGGCAAGAGGCAGTGGGCAGGGGATGGAAAGTTGGGCTCCCTACTGCCTACTGCCTACTGCCCACTGTCTCTTCTCCCTTATTCGATGATGACGAGCGGCTCGCCGAATTCCACCGGCTGGCCGTTCTCGATCAGGATGGCCGTAACTTTACCGCCGTGCGGGGCGGGAATTTGGTTCATCGTCTTCATCGCTTCGATGATGAACAGCGTGTCGCCCTGCGACACCTTCGAGCCGATCTCGATGAAGACGGGGGCGCCGGGCTCGGGCGAGCAGTAGGCGGTGCCGACCATGGGCGATTTCACGATGCCGGGATGCTTGCCGGGATCGGCTGACTTGGGAGCTCCGGCTGCGGCCGGGGCGGTCGAGGCTGCCGCGGGCGCCGCGACGGTCGACTGGACATGCAACGTGCGCGCGACGCGCACCTTGAGCCCGCTCTTCTCGATCTCGATCTCGCTCAAGCCGGTCTCATTGAGAAGCTCGGCAAGCTGACGGATCAATCGCTGCTCGTCCCCCGAGGTTTCGCCCTGATCCTTGGCCGTCATGCTTCGCTTTTCCTTTTTGTGCGGCTTTGTTTTCCGCCCGCTGATCTTAGCCACGGCGCTAGTGTCCCCATTCCGAAGTTCGCCAGAGTTCGCTGCTGGGACCGGGAGCGAACTTCGGAATGATAAGGGACACTAGAAACATACACTTGCTAGTGTGATTCAGATCGAGAAATTCGCTCGCTGCCTGGCCGCTCATGATGGCGAATTTCTCGATCATCACACTAGGTCGCCAGCATATCGGCCATTGCCTCGAGCGCCAGCTCGTAACCCTTGGCGCCGAGGCCGCAGATCACGCCCTTGGCGCCCAACGAGATGTACGAATGCTGCCGGTACGGCTCGCGGCGGAAAATGTTCGACAAGTGTACTTCGATGGCGGGCAGCTCGGCCGCCTGCAGGGCGTCGAGCAACGCAATCGAGGTGTGGGAGTAGGCGCCGGCGTTAATGATGATGCCCTGCGCCTTGTCGCGCGCCTCCTGGACCCAGGTGACGAGCTCGCCTTCGACATTGGACTGGCGGAAGTCGATCGTCAGCGACAGCGCCTTGGCGCGCGCTTCCGCCTTGCGGCGTACGTCGTCGAGCGAATCCGTCCCGTAAATGGCGGGCTCGCGCAGTCCCAGCATGTTCAGGTTGGGTCCGTTGATAACGTAGATCGGCTTGGCCATGGGATCCTTGCTGCCGCCGGTGTGAGCCGGTCGTTAACGGGCCCAGGGTGGACGGACCCCCCATCTATCAGCTTTCAACTAAGGGCGGAAGGCCGCCCGGGGACTGCCCCGGGACAGACTTAAGCGGGGGTGCGCCGGCCGCCAAAATGCGTAGTAGCGGCCGGGCCTTGGCATATGGTCAGCAGTAGGAGCAACCTGACTTGCGCAGCTCGTTGACGTTCTTGGCGAGCTGGTCATGAAGATCCTCGGGAGCACCCGGAATGGCGCGGTCGCCGACGAGGAAGTGCGGCGTGCCGTTGACGCCCATCTTCTTGGCGAGGGCCTCCGACTTCTTGATCTCCGCCTCGACTTCCGGTGAGGCCATGTCCTTCTTCAGCTTGTCGATGTCGAGGCCCAGCTTGGTGGCGATGGCGAGTGCGTTCGCCTCGTTCATCTGCCCCTTCGCCTCGAGCATCGCCTTGTGCATGTCCCAATATTTGCCCTGCCGGCCGGCGGCGATGGCGACGCGCGAGGCTTCCTCCGATCCCTTCGATAGGATCGGCAGTTCCTTGAACACGACGCGCACCTTGGGATCAGTTTCGACGAGCTTGATCACGTCGTGCAGGCCGCGCTTGCAGTAGCCGCAGTTGTAATCGAAGAACTCGACAACGGTGATGTCGCCGTCAGGATTGCCGCCGACGTCGGCCTTGGGGTCGCGATAAATCTCGCCGGCGTTGTCGGCAATGGCAACCTTCAGCTTCTCGGCCTGCTCCTTCTCCATCTTCGATTCGAGCGCCGTCTGCGCCTCGAGGAAGACCTCCGGATTGGCGAGGAGGTAGTCCTTGATGATCTTGCCGAGCTCCTGCTTTTGCTCGGGCGAGAAGGTCGCCAGGGTTTCGGGCTTCGGCGGAGGTGTCACGGCGGCAGGGGCTGAAGGCGCCACGGGCGCGGGTGCCACCGTTGCCACGGCCTCGGCCTGCGCGACGGCCGCCGGAGGGGTCACCGACCAGCTGCCGATCATGGCGAGACCGGCGAGCAGCGCGATGGCCGGAACGGCGAGCCAAAGGGCCTTGCGTTCGAACAGAACGCGCCAAGGACTGGGTCGAGCGTCTAGGGACATATGTGGGGCCTCATGCAAGAGCTGTCGCGGCGGACGCCGTGATGGCGGCGGCGATCAGGTCTCTGGTTTGTAATTGATGATGTCGTCGTTCTTTAGCCATTCCGGCGTGCCGGAGGGTAGCTTCGTCTGCGCGCGCTTGGCGAACAGCTGGGCCTGCTTGACGTCACCCTCCATGAAGTAGGCCTGCGCGATCATCGCGTCGGCCTCCGGTCGCTTGCCCTGCTTATAGTAGCTGTTGGCCAGAAGGCGATAGGCGCGAGAATTTTCGTCGTCGATCAGTGACTTACGCAACAGCCCGATGGACTCCTTGTTGCCTGCTTCGCCCTGGTCCTCCTGCAAGGCGCCGGCCAGCTCCACGCGGATCAGGCTGGCGTCGGGGGCGAGTTTCAGCGCCTGGCGCAGCGAAGGGATGGCCTCGCGCGTCTTCCCGGCGCGCATCAGCAGGTCGCCCTTCGCCTCCCAGAAATAGGGGTAGTCCGGCCGCTCCGCGAGCAGCGCATCGAATTCCGCGACCGCGCCTTCCAGCGCGCCGGGACCACCTTGGAAGAAGCGGGCGAGGGCGCGCGCATAGCGGGCCGGCAACGTCTGATCGCTGGGCGGATAACGATTATAGACAACCTGCGGCTTCTCCAGATAGCCGGCGAGCTTGGCGCGCATCAGGTCGTGGCGCAGCTGCAACGCAGGCGCATCCTTGACCTCGTAATAGGGGCTCGTCTCGATGAGCCGGCGCAGGCGCGCCAGACGGTCGGTAGAGAGAGGATGGCTGCGCGCGAAGGCGTCCTTCTGGGCGTCGGAGATATATTCCTGCGCGGCAAAGCGCTCGAACGTCGCCAGCATGCCGCGCCCCGATTGCTTGGTCGCGTTGAGGAAGGTGACGCCCGCCTGGTCGGCCGCGGATTCCTGCTGTCGGCGCTCGGCCAGCAGCGAACGCATGATGACCTCGTTGCCGCCGAACAGCACGCCCTGGCCGGCGCCGCCCAGATTGTTGTCGCCCGATACGCCGCCGGCGACCAAAAGACCGATGCCAAGTATCTGCGAGAGCAACGCGCGCGTCTGGTCCTTGGCGATGCGCGCGCGCAGCGCCGCCATGTGTCCGCCGGTGATGTGGCCGGTTTCGTGGGCGATGACGCCGATCACCTCGTTGGGCGTATTCGCCATCATCAGCGTGCCGGTGTGCACGAAGACGTTCTTGCCATCGAGTACGAAGGCGTTGAAGCCGTCGTTCTGTACGATGCGCATCTTGATGCGGCCCGTACCCAGGCCAGCGGCCTTGAACAGTGGCCGCGCATAGTCGCTCAGCACGCTCTCGATTTCGCTGTCGCGGATGAGCGGCAGGTTTTGTGCGCTCGCCGACGACGTTGCGCCGACGCTTGCGGCAGCGACGAGCCCACACAGGACGGCGAGCTTCGGCCACTTGCGTTTGGGTAGTGACGGCATCGGCATCGGCAACGGAACCTTGTCTGCCACAAGGGATTTCAAGCGCTGATCTGGACCCTAGTTAGGGGGCGAAAGGGCGTCAACGCAAGCCTGGATGGTGTGCGCGGGGCGGCTTATAAGCCAAGTTGTCGCCGGTAATTTTCGCCACTCATTCCCGATATTAGCGTGAGCGCCGGGCGGGAATTGGGCGCGGGCGCCCGGCCAACCTTACGCATGTGTAATGGAAGTAGGATCGTGGATTCCGAGAAGCAACGTCTAGCGGTGGCTGCGGCCCTGGCGCGCGAAGGTGCGAGCACCGGCTCGGCGCGCAGCGCAGTTCCCAGCTTCATTGTCATGGACGTGATGCGTGCGGCCTTGGCGGCGGAGAACGCCGGGCACAGCATTATGCACATGGAGGTCGGCCAACCGGGGACGCCGGCACCGCGGGCGGCCCGCGCCGCAGCGGCGCGCGCACTCGAGGCGGAGACACTCGGTTACACGATGGCGCTCGGCAACGATGCCCTGCGGGCGCGCATCGCGCAGCACTATGCTGACCGGTATGGCGTTGCCGTTGCGCCGGAGCGCATCGCGGTGACGGCGGGATCCTCGGCCGCGTTCGTGCTGGCGTTCCTCGCCGTATTCGATGCCGGCGGCGTGGTGGCGCTGCCTTCGCCCGGATACCCCTGCTACCGGCACATCCTCAGCGCGCTGGGTCAGCGGTCGGTGCTCCTGGAAACGGGGCCGGCTACGAAGTGGATGCCGACGCCTGACGACGTGGTGCGGGCCGTGCGCCGCGACGGCATCAAGGGCCTCCTCGTCGCCAGCCCCGCCAATCCGACCGGCACGATGATCTCGCCCGAGCGCATGGACGAACTGGCCGCCGTGTGCCGCGCACATGGCGTGCGGCTGATCTCGGACGAGATTTATCACGGGCTGACGTACGAGCGGCCGGCGGAGACGGCCCTGCGGCACGGCGACGACGTCATCGTGATCAATTCATTCTCCAAGTACTTCTCGATGACCGGCTGGCGCGTCGGCTGGATGGTTGTGCCCGAGCCGTTGGTCCGCAGCGTCGAGCGGCTGGCGCAGAACCTCTACATCTCGCCGCCGGCCATCGCTCAGGCGGCGGCGCTGGGGGCATTCGACGGCGAGGCGGAACTGGAGGCGAACCGGCAGGTCTATGCCGCCAATCGGGCGCTGCTGCTCGAGGCGCTGCCGCAGGCGGGGTTTACAACGTTCGCTCCGGCCGACGGCGCCTTCTATCTTTATTGCGACGTCAGCAGCATGACGGACAACGCGGCGGTGCTGGCGACGACGCTGCTCGACGAGGCGCGCGTTGCGGTGACGCCGGGCACCGATTTTGACGCCGAACGCGGTCACAAGTTCTTACGCTTCTCCTATGCCGGGACGACGGCCGATATGGCCGAGGCGGCACGCCGTCTGCAGAACTGGGCGGCACGGCGGCGGTAACCTTTTGCTGACGGGCGACGGATCGCGGCCGCTCTCGCCGTTCCTTGCCCAACAGCGGCGCAATCCCCCGGAGACGCGGCTGCCGAAACAATCAGGAGAGCCTCTCATGAATAAACTGTCACGTGCGCTTGCCGTCACGCTGCTGGCCGCCACCATCCCGGCGACCATCGTCCTGGCGCAGCAGGAGCCTGCCGGCGATCAGGCCGTCACCGAGAAGAGCGGGATGCGCCGCGGTCCGTCGCCGGAGACCGTCGCGCGTCTGCAGGATGGCCGCGTCGCCATGGCCAAGGCAGCGCTGAAACTGTCGCCCGACCAGGAGAAGCTTTGGGAGCCGGTCGAGGCCAAGATACGCGCCGGCTTCGATGAGCGTCGCGCCAAGCGTGAAGCATGGGCCGCCAAGCGTGAGGAGCGCCGCGCCGAGAAGGGCGACGGCGGCAAGAAAGGCGAGCAGCTGGCGCTGCCGGAGCGCCTAGAGAAGCGCAGCCAGCGCATGACCGAGCGCGCCGCCAAGATGACCGAGCGCGCGGCCAAGGCGAAGGAATTCGCCGAGACCCTGAAGCCGCTCTATGCGTCCTTCACCGAAGAGCAGAAGGCAGTAGCCTCGCAAGTGCTGAGCCACTTCGGCCAGGAAGGTCGCGGTCCGCGCGGCCCGCGGTGGGCGATGAACCGTGGTGGCCATGATCATGGTCCGCGCCATGGCGATCGCGGCCCCGGCCGCGGCCCAGGCCCGGACAACGGCCCCGACGGCGGTCCGACGAACGAGTAACGCCGCAATGCGTTGCTAAGCGCGGAGGGCTGGAGCATTGCTCCAGCCCTTTTTTGCCTATCCGGCGGTCTTCGACGCGACGGTTGCGCATGGCTCTCAGCGCCTTTCTCTACAGCGATCAGGTCATTGCCGCTAACGAACGCTTGGACCGTCGTCTGCTTCAGGCGCTGGAGGGCAGCTCCTGCCGGATCGGCTACGTTCCTTCAGGTCCCGACCCGAGCGGCCGGTTCCTGACGGAGAGGCGGGCTTACTACGCCTCGTGCCGTTCGAGTTCTTCCCTCACCGTGACGCCGACCCCGGCTATCTCCCTGCGCTCGTGCACTACAGCCTGATCACGTCGCGGCCGGTCCTCGCTTGCCCCGACGGCAGCGGGGCGATCGTCACTGACGGCAGGGTCGAGGTCATCGGCGAGGCTACGTGGATTGTGAACGGGTCTGCGCGCACGGCTAAAGATGGCGTGCTGAGCGACCTGCCGTTGGCGTGACGGTCAGCACAAAAAAGCCGGAGACCCGAAGGTCCCCGGCCGTTGTTCTATGCGCTTCTGCTGCAAACGGCCGAAGCGTCACTCGCCGCCGAGCTTGCGTTGCCACCAGCCCTTGCGGACCGGCGCGGAGGACGCTGAAACGTCTTCCGTCACGGCATCGCCGCCTTGCTCCTGGCCGACGACGATGCGTTCCAGGCGCGGCTCGCTGGAGCCGCTACGGCGGCGCGGTGACGGCGCCGCTGCGGGCTCGGCCTCGGCGGCGGGCGGCACTTCCTTGGCCGGATGCGGTTCCCTTCTGGGCCGGCGTGCTTCCTTGGCCGGGGGCGCCTCGCTGCTGTCGGCACGTGCGTCGGCAAACTCGGTTTCGGCCGAAGGCTGCCAGCGCGGCAGTTCGGCCTCGCCGCGTGGCGGTGCTTCGCCTTCCTCGGCCGCGTGGTAGGACGGCTGTTCGTCGCCCGCGTGCGGCTCGGAGCCGCCGTTCTGGGTGACAGCTTCACCGTCGCGCTCGCCATTGCGTTCGCGACCGCGACGGCCGCCGCGGCGGCCGCGACGCCGGCTGCGTCCGCCACGCTCGCGCGTGCGCTCGCCTTCCTCGCCACTGCGCGGCTCGCGCGCCTCATGCTCTTGGCCTTCGCTATCGGGATCGTGGTCGTGGATTTCCTCGACGCCGCCTTGATCATGGGCGTCGGGCGCCTCGTCGTCGCCGCCGATATCCTCGACGTTGCCGCCGGCGCTGCGATTGTCGTCGGCAAAACGGCCGTTGCCGTCCTCGCGATCGCGTCCGCGACCGCCACGCCGGCGGCGACGGCGGCGACGTGAGCCGCCTTCCTCGCCTTCGACAACCTCACGATCGCGTTCGCCGCGATCACCACCGGGATCACTCCGTTCGCCACCGCGGCTCGCAGGTTCGCGTGCCTGTATGGGCTCGCGCGCTTCGACTTCGCCGTTCTCGTCCTCGCCCTCGAAGCCCGACTCCATGTTGACGACGTTGCGCTCGATGCGGCGCGGGGCCTGCGCCGGTGCGGCGCCTTTTTCAATGGTGAAGTTGGCGCCGGCCAGCTTGTCGGAGCCGGTGACCATGATCGGCAGACCGAGGCGCGCTTCCATGTCGTTGATGAAGGGGCGCTTGTTATTGAGGATGTACAGCGCCACCGACGGCGTCGTCGTGGCGATGAGCGACGCGCGCGTGCCGGCCATGATGGTGTCTTCGAGGCCGCGCAGCACGGCAAGGGCCACCGATTCAGTCGAGCGGATGATACCGGTGCCTTGGCAATGCGCGCACTGCGTCGTCGATCCTTCGAGCACGCCCGTGCGCAGCCGCTGGCGCGACATCTCGAGAAGACCGAAGTGGCTGATGCGTCCGACCTGGATGCGGGCCCGGTCGAAGCGCAGCGCTTCCTTCAGCCGGCGCTCGACCGCGCGGTTGTTGCGCTTCTCTTCCATGTCGATGAAGTCGACGACGATGAGGCCGGCAAGGTCGCGCAGCTTTAGCTGGCGGGCGATTTCGTCGGCGGCTTCCAGGTTCGTGTGGTGCGCCGTCTCCTCGATGGAGAATTCGCGCGTCGCCTTGCCGGAGTTCACGTCGATGGCGACGAGCGCTTCGGTCTGGTTGATGACGAGGTAGCCGCCCGAGCGCAGCGTCACATACGGGCTGAACATGGCGTTCAGCTGCCGCTCGATCTGGAAACGCGTGAAGAGCGGTTCGGGCTCCTGATAGTTGGTGACGTTCTTGGCATGGCTCGGCATGAGCATGCGCATGAAGTCTTTGGCCTCGCGGTGCGCTTCCCCGCCGGCGACGATCACCTCGTCGACGTCCTTGTTATAGAGGTCGCGGATCGAGCGCTTGATGAGGTTGCCTTCCTCGTAGACGAGGCTCGGCGCTTGGCTCTGCAAGGTGAGGTCGCGGACGCTCTCCCACAGTCGCAGCAGGTATTCGAAGTCGCGCTTGATCTCCTGCTTGGTGCGCGCGGCACCCGCAGTGCGGATGATCAGGCCCATGCCCTCTGGCACTTCCAGCTCGGCGGCGATGGCCTTGAGGCGCTTGCGGTCCTGCGGCTGCGTGATCTTGCGGCTGATGCCGCCGCCGCGCGCCGTGTTGGGCATCAGAACGGTGTAGCGGCCGGCGAGCGACAGGTAGGTGGTGAGGGCAGCGCCCTTGTTGCCACGCTCCTCCTTGACGACCTGCACCAGGATCACCTGGCGGCGTTTGATGACCTCTTGGATCTTGTAGCTGCGCGGACGGCGGCGCGGGCGCGAGGGGAGCTCTTCCAGGGCGTCCTCGCCCGAGCCGACCTGCTCGACGCGCTCGACTTCGACTGGGGCGGCGTTGGCCTCGACCTGACGGACGCCGCCGTCTTCGCCGCCGGCGGCAGCTTCCTCGCCGCTGCCCTCGGCGGACGGAGCGGTGCCGACCGTATTCTCGTTGGCGGCGAAGCCGGAATCGTCGGAGCGCTGCGGCTCGGCTTGAATGCGGTCGTCGGGGGCGGCTTCGGCCAGCGTGCGGTGCTCGGCTTCGCCGTGGTGATGATGATGATCGTGGCCGTGATCATGGTCGTGGTCGTCGTCGCCGTCCTCGGGGGGCGGATCGCCACCTTCGCGCGGCTCGAGAACCTCGAATGAGTCTTCCTCTTCGGCAGCAGGAGCCGATGAAGCGCGCCGGCGGGCGAGCGCCTCGGCGTGCGCGTCGACCGCTGCCTCCTCCTCGGCCTCGGCGGCGGCTTCCTCATCGAGGAGCGCCTGACGGTCGGCCATCGGGATCTGATAGTAGTCGGGGTGGATTTCGTTGAAGGCGAGGAAGCCGTGCCGGTTGCCGCCGTACTCGACGAAGGCGGCCTGCAGGGACGGCTCAACGCGCGTCACCTTGGCGAGATAAATATTGCCCCGAAGTAGCTTCCGGGCCGCGGATTCGAAATCGAATTCCTCTACGCGGCCGTTGCGGAGCACCACGACCCGAGTCTCCTCGGGATGCGTGGCGTCGATGAGCATCTTATTGGTGTTGGACATGTGTGCCGATCCTCGGCGCGCCGGCTGGGCTGCCTGCCACCTGGCTCGGCAATTCGCGTGCGAATTGCTTCAGGGGCGGCAAGGCGCCGGTCTCGGGCGCGCGTAATTGTTTGCGATGATGGGTGAAAAGTGGGGGGTATGCATTTGGCACACAGACTTCTGCCGCCGGGCATGGCCGGGCGTGATCCGCGGCGCGGACGGTTGCGCGCTGGAGCTTGCAGATGGCTGAGGCCGAAGTTCAGCATTCCAGAAGGTCTTTCAATCAGTTGACGTGCAGCACAAGGGTGTCGTGCTCACGCCGGATTTGCCCTCATATCGGCGCGGGCGCCGGGCGGTTATCCGCCTACTCCGTACGCCTTCCTTTCGCGGGCGAAGATCGGAGTGGTGCAAGTGGTGCTGGGCAGTATCGAGTGGTTTGCGTCGCGCCGAGCGCAAGCTTGGCCCTCAGGCTCAAGGCTCCGCCGTCTTTGAAGACCCGGAGCGTATGCTTGCGGGCGCAGGGCGAACCCCTCGATCGTCAGTCTGCAGCGGCTCCGTCCCTCGCGAGGAGCGGCGAGCCGGCGTGAACGGCTTGGCAGTTGCCTATCAAAACCGTTCTTGCGGCGCACAAATGTCTTCGAAAGAGCGCCGCTGCATCAACGAACTAGAAAGTACGGGTTCGCCGGTGTGCTTGCAAGCATGTTATAAGGGTTCGCTCGCGAGCCTGCCGGCCAACTCTCTGCAATTTTAGGGAGAATCGGAAAAGGTTTGGTTAATGCGATGCGACGGCGGGGGCCGTCCGTGGGGGCGATAGGGGATGCGGACGCATCTGCAACATAAGGTGCCTTGCCATGGCGGTGCGCTCCCCCGCGCGCTGCTGACAATCACATTGGCCGCGGCCACTTGCCTTTTATGGTTAAGCGGCGCGGTTGCGCAGTCGGCGAGCGTGCACCGCAAGTCCGCGGCGGTGGAAGCAAAGCGCGTCGAGCTGACGGGCGATGCGGCGGCAACGACATTCGTCCTCGGGCTTTCGGCTGGGGTGCGGGCGGAGATTTTCACTCTCGCCAACCCCTATCGCGTCGTGGTCGATCTGCCCGACGTTGCCTTTCACCTGCCCGACGGCACCGGCCAGAAGGGCAAGGGGCTCATCTCCGCCTACCGCTACGGGCTGCTGGCCGAGGGCAAGGCGCGCGTCGTCATCGATGCAACGGGCCCGGTCATTATCAAGCGCGCGCAGATGACGGCCAAGGGCGGCCATGCCGTCGATCTCGTGGTCGATCTTGTCCCGACGTCAGTCAAATCGTTCGGTTCGGGCACCGGCGCCGACCGTACGGAAAAAACCGCTGTCGGGGCGGAGCCGCCGCGCGCCGCGCCGGCCCTCAAGAAGGATCGCCTCAAGCCGATCATTCTTATCGATGCCGGTCACGGAGGCATCGACCCCGGTGCAGCCAGCCTAGCCAATCTCCGGGAAAAAACGGTGGTGCTGGCCGTTGCGCACGCGCTCAGGGAGCAACTCGGCGCCAGTGGCCGCTATGACGTGAAGATGACGCGCAGCACCGACGTTTT
Source organism: Hyphomicrobium sp. (assembly GCA_039933175.1). GTDB lineage: Bacteria > Pseudomonadota > Alphaproteobacteria > Rhizobiales > Hyphomicrobiaceae > Hyphomicrobium_A. The sequence continues at coordinate 16,577 of JBDTOR010000003.1, forward strand.
CATCTCGCTCGATCAGCGGCTGAAAATGTCGCGCGATCTCGACGCCGACCTGTTCATCTCGCTACACGCGGATTCGATCGCCCAGAAGGGTTTTGCCAAAACCGTGCGCGGGGCCACCGTCTATACGCTGTCGGAGCAGGCGTCGGACGAAGAGGCGCGACGTATGGCTGAAAAGGAGAACAACTCCGACGCCATCGCCGGCCTGCAGACCGCCAAGTTCGAGGAGGAGGGCGAGGTGCGCAACATCCTTATCGACCTCTTGAAGCGCGAGACATCGAACTTTGCCGCCGACTTTTCCAACACATTGGTAAAGCGGCTGGGGACGAGCATCTCGCTATCGGGTCGGCCGCAAAGATCGGCGGCCTTCAAGGTGCTGCGTCAGGCGGACACGCCCTCGGTGCTGGTCGAACTCGGCTATATGAGCAACCCGGAAGACGAGAAGCTCCTCAACTCGTCGGTCTGGCAGCGGCGCGTCGCCGCGGCCATCGGCACGGCAGTGGATTCATTTTTCTCGAAACGGACGGCGAAGGCACGCTGAAATTGCGTCACCTGCATTCCTGACCCACGTTATCTAAACTCCTGCGACCGACGACTTGATGCCACAATCCGTGCTAATGTGCCTGCTCGCGGCGTTGCCTTCTGTAGTCTACAGGCTCGCGCAGATATGCCAGATCAACCGCTTACGCACGATCAACGGAATTAGAGGTTGATGCGCGACCACCTATACCCGCCCGAGCCGAACTATCCCCACGAACCGCCGCCACCCCGTCGGCGCAAGCGGCGCAAGAGCTTGCTGCTCAGCTTCCTGGGCTTCGGCTTCGCGGCTGCCGTCGTGGTGTTCATCGCCGCGTCGGCCGCCGCCGGCTACATGCTGTGGAAGACCTCGCAGGATCTGCCGGACTACGAGAGCCTCGCCAAGTACGAGCCGCCGGTGATGACGCGCATCCACGCGCACAACGGCGCGCTGATCGCCGAGTATGCGCGCGAGCGGCGCATCTTCGTCCCCATCAATACGATCCCCAAGCGTGTCATCGCCGCCTTCCTGTCGGCCGAGGACAGGCGCTTCTACGAGCATGGCGGCGTCGACTTCCAGGGCATCGCCCGAGCCGTGTTCAAGGTGGTCGAATCCAAGATTCAGGGCAACGACAAGCGCGCCGAGGGTGGCTCGACGATCACCCAGCAGGTCGCCAAGAACTTCCTGTTGAGCAGCGAGCGCTCGATGGAACGCAAGCTCAAGGAGGCGATCCTCGCGATCCGCATCGAGCGCGCCTATTCGAAGGACAAGATTCTCGAGCTGTATCTCAACGAGATCTATTTCGGCATCGGCGCCTACGGCATCGCGGCGGCCAGCCTCAGCTACTTCGACAAGGAGCTGCAGGATCTGTCGATCGAGCAGGTGGCCTACCTCGCCGCGCTGCCGAAGGGGCCGAACAACTATCATCCGTTCCGGCGCGAGAAGCAGGCTTTGATCCGGCGCAACTGGATCATCGGGCAGATGCAGGAAAACGGCTACATCACCAAGGAAGAGGCCGAAACGGCGAAGACCAAGCCGTTGGGCGTCAACCTGCGCCAGACGGGCGCGCACATCTTCGCCGCCGACTACTTCGCCGAGGAAGTGCGTCGCACGCTGCTGACGCAGTTCGGCGAGGAGAAGCTCTACAACGGTGGCCTGTCAGTCCGCACGACGCTTGACCCGCGCCTGCAGCAGGCGGCGCGCCGCTCCCTTATGGACGGCCTCGTGCAGTTCGATCGCACCAAAGGATGGCGCGGCCCGGTCACCAAGCTCGATGTATCCGGCGATTGGGGCAAGCTGCTCGATGCGGTCGAGCGGCCACCCGATATTCAGCCTTGGCGGCTCGGCGTGGTGCTCAAGGTGGAAGCCGGCAAGGCAACCGTCGGACTGCGGCCGGAAAAGCAGCAGGACGGCTCGCTTGTCGACAAGCGCGAGGCGGTCGAGATCGCCTTCGAAGAGATGAAGTGGGCTAAGTCGGCGAAGAAAGGTCCGCCCAAGGCCGCGACCGACGTCGTCGGCCTGGGTGACGTGATCTACGTGGCGCCGAAGGATGCCGAGAACGTCGGCGGCGTGTGGTCGCTGATGCAGATCCCGGAGATCGGTGGCGGCATCGTCGCGCTCGATCCCAACACCGGTCGCGTTCTCGCGGTAGTGGGCGGCTTCTCGTTCGCCATGAGCCAGTTTGACCGCGCGATCCAGGCCAAGCGCCAGCCCGGCTCCTCGTTCAAGCCGTTCGTCTATGCGGCGGCGCTCGACAACGGCTACAAGCCGACTTCGATCATTCTCGACGCGCCGATCGAAATCGAGCAGGGACCCGGCCAGGATATCTGGAAGCCGGAGAACTACGAGAAGGAACATTCGGCCGGGCCGTCGACGCTGCGCTTCGGCATCGAGCATTCGCGCAACCAGATGACGGTGCGCCTCGCCCAAGACCTCGGCATGCCGATCATTACCGACTACGCCAAGCGCTTCGGCATCTATGACGATCTGCTGCCCGTGCTGTCGATGTCGCTCGGCGCCGGCGAGACGACGCTGCTGCGCATCGCCACCGGCTACTGCACGATCGCCAATGGCGGCCACCAGGTGCGCGCCACGCTGATCGACCGCATTCAGGATCGCTGGGGCCGCACGGTGTGGCGCCACGACCAGCGCGTCTGCGAAGGCTGCAAGGTCGATGCGTGGAACAACCAGGAAGAGCCGGAAATTCCCGACGACCGCGTGCAGATCATGGACCCGCACACCGCCTATCAGATGACCTCGATGCTCGAGGGCGTGATCCAGCGCGGCACGGCGACGTCGCTCAAAGCATTGGAGCGTCCGCTGGCCGGCAAGACCGGCACGACCAACGAGGAGAAGGACGCCTGGTTCGTCGGCTACACCCCCGACATGGTCGTCGGCGTGTTCATGGGCTACGACACGCCCGTGCCGATGGGCAAAGGCAACACCGGCGGCAAGGTCGCCGCTCCCGTATTCGGCAGCTTCGTGAAGGAAGCGCTCGCCGATACGCCCGCCGCACCGTTCCGCGTCCCGCCCGGCATCAAGCTGGCCCGCGTCAACCTGCGCACCGGCCTGCGCGCCGGCGAGGAAGACCCGCAGAGCATCGTTGAAGCGTTCAAGCCGGGCGAGGAGCCCGATGACGCCTACTCGGTGATCGGCTTTACCGATCAGGGCGCCGGCACCGGCACGGGCGCCGTGCAGGGCCGCGACGACGAAAGCTCGAGCGACGATTCCTACTATCAGCCGCCGCCGCGCCAGAGCCCCAGCTATGGCTCGGGCCGAGGCGGCCTGTGGTGACGCTGCGGAACTAACAGGCACGCCGGCTGCGGCGTGCCTTCGCGTTTACAGCCGCGCGCGCCGCGATTATATCATCCCCACATCCTGAAATCGCTCCTGCCACGGAGGCAACGATGCGTGCCGAACCGCAAAAGCTCGTCGAATCCATCACGGAGGCCCTAGGTCTCCTGCGGAGGCATCTTTGACTGGGATACAGCACAGCAACGTCTCGCCGAGCTGAACAAGCGCTCGGAGGATCCGAGCCTCTGGAATAATTCCAAGGCGGCGCAGAAGGTCATGCGCCAGCGCCAGCAGCTCGAACGCTCGATCAATGCCTATCGTGATCTGGAGCGCGGCCTCGAGGACGGCGTAACGCTCATCGAACTCGGCGAAGCGGAGGACGACGACGCTACGATCGGCGAAGGCGAAGCCGCGCTGCGCAAACTCAACGACGAGGCACAACGGCGCAGCGTCGAGGCCCTGCTGTCGGGCGAGGCGGACGGCAACGACGCGTACCTTGAGGTGCACGCCGGTGCCGGCGGCACGGAAAGCCAGGATTGGGCCTCGATGCTGGCGCGCATGTACATGCGCTGGGCCGAGCAGCGCGGCTACAAGGTGGCAACGCTCGAGGAGAGCGCCGGCGAAGAGGCCGGTATCAAATCCGTCACCATCGAGATCAAGGGCGAGGACGCCTACGGCTGGCTGAAGACGGAATCGGGCGTGCATCGCCTGGTGCGCATCTCGCCGTACGATTCCAACGCGCGCCGCCACACCAGCTTTGCATCGGTTTGGGTGTACCCGGTGGTCGACGACGACATCGACATTCAGATCAACGAGAGCGAGTGCCGCATCGACACGTATCGCTCGTCGGGCGCCGGCGGCCAGCACGTCAACACGACGGACTCCGCCGTGCGCATCACGCACATCCCAACGGGTATCGCAGTGGCGAGCCAGCAGGAGCGCTCGCAGATCAAGAACCGCGCTATTGCCTGGGCGATGCTCAAGTCGCGCCTGTACGAGCTCGAGCTCAAGAAGCGCGAGGACAAGGCCAGCGCCGAAGCCGCCGGCAAGAAGGAGATCGGCTGGGGACACCAGATCCGCTCCTACGTGCTGCAGCCGTACCAGCTGGTGAAGGACCTGCGCACCGGCACGCAGAGCACCAACCCGGCGGCGGTGCTCGACGGCGAGATCGATCCGTTCATCGAAAGCGCGCTGGCGCAGCGCATCAAAGGCGGCGGCCCCGTCGAAGTGGCGGACCTGGACTAGCGGCGGTCCGGCGCGGCGGCGTGGCCGCGAGCGCGCCGGACCGCAGCACGCCTCAGGTCAGGCCCGAGACGCACACTTTCGCTGAGCCCTTGAAGTTCGGCTTGGCGCGGTAGGTCAGCTCGACGCGATCGATGGCGCGTTCGCCGCGGCCCTTGAGGTCGAGCGGCCGCGTCTGTCCGCCTTCGCGGATCTCAGAGCGCACCTGCAGGTCGTCCGGCGCACCGTTGCCGTACACGACCTTGAGATCGTTGATGTAGACGGTGTTGCCCGAGACATCGAGGCGGATGGCTTTGAATTTGCCCTCGCGACGGCCGACCTTGATCGCATCGTGATCGACGATGAAGCCGACCTTCTGGCAGCCGAGTTGCTCCCAATGATCGTTGCCGCGATTGCGGTCGTGGTCGCGCGGATCCGCGAGCGTGGGCTGGGCAGCGAGTCCGGTGAGGGTTAGGGCGCCGATGAGCACAGTGAAACGTTTGAGTTTCATAGCGTGTCTCCCGTTGTTGGTGTCCGCAATGAGCGGCACGGGACAACAACGCGGCAGGCGAGCCGATCCGTTGTGCGGCATAGGTGGTTTGCGCACATGACGGCGCGTGTGCGGCGAAAAAGCCGAGCTTCTGGTCCGGAGGGAGGACGCGCAAAGGGTCCAGCGCTGCGGTGTCACCGCGAATACGCTGGACCTCAAAGCTTGCGGCCGGAACCGAAGCCGAAGCTCCGGTGGCCACGTCAATATAACGATGGGAGGCAAATATTCCGTCGCCGCCCGCACGTTAATCTCTTAACGCGGGCTTCTTATGCGATCCGAAACCTGACGCGTTGATGAACGGCGCGCGCCGGCCGCGCGAAAGGGCTTTGCAGCGCCGCCCTGATGCGCCAAGACGTTGCCCATGGCGCAGGATAATCAACGTCGCCGGGACAACGCACGCGCTTCAGCGGCGGCGGGTGAGACGGCGCGCCTGCAACTTATCGAGACGGCCGGTTTTCCCGACTACGCGCTGCTCGACAGCGGTGCCGGCCGCAAGCTTGAGCGCTTCGGACCTATCGTCGTCGATCGCCCCGAGCCGCAGGCGCTGTGGACCCCGGGCGCACCCGAGCGCGAATGGAAGCAAGCGCACGCCGTGTTCGCCGGCGACGATGACGAAGACAAGGGCCGCTGGCGCATCGACAAGCCGGTGCCGGAAAGCTGGCCGGTGAAGGTCGGCGCAGCGACGATGCTGTGCCGTCTCGCCAGCTTCCGCCACATGGGTCTTTTCCCCGAACAGATGCCGCACTGGGAATGGATGCTCCAACAGTTGTCCGTGAAGCGCGCCGAGCCGCCACGCGTGCTCAATCTGTTCGCCTACACCGGTGCGGCGTCGCTAATCGCCGCTGCTGCCGGTGCGCATGTCACGCATGTCGACGCGTCGAAGAAGGCCATTGCCTGGGGCAAGGAGAACCAGGCGGCGTCGAACTTGGGCGCTGCACCGATCCGTTGGATGCTGGACGACGCGGCAAAATTCGTCGCCCGCGAGGTGCGGCGCGGCAAGACCTACGACATTATCCTCGTCGATCCGCCGAAGTTCGGACGCGGTCCCGAAGGCGAGGTGTGGGATCTGTTCACCAGCCTGCCGCCGCTGATGAAGGGCTGTGCCGCCCTGTTGGCGCCCGGCGCGGCGCTGGTACTCACAGTGTATGCCATTCGCGCCTCCTCGCTCGCCTTCGATCAGCTCTGCCGCGAGGTGCTGGCCGGACGCGGCGGCACGTTCCAGTCGGGCGAGCTCGCCATTCGCGAGATAGGTGGATCCCGCGCGGTGCCGGCGTCGCTCTACACACGCTGGAGCGCGGCCGATGACTGAAGCATCGAGCGGCATCGCCTCAACGTCCAGGAGCGAGCGAGCCGGCGGCAGAGTTGAAGTGCTCTCTCTTACTGGGAGCGTAGCGGCCGTGAGCCCTTGCGTGGATGGCCGCCTTCGCGGCCATGGCGGAATTGTGTGCCGGGTGCCCGTGGAGGGTGCAAGATGACGGTGCAGCCGAAGGCGATCACCAGCCTGCAGAACGATCGGGTCAAAGCCATCCGTGCGCTCGATATGCGCAAGGAGCGCAAGGAAACGGGCCTGTTCGTCGTCGAGGGCGCTTCAATTCTCATCACGGCGCGCGACAACGGTTTCGTCCCGCAAACGCTCGTCTATCGCGCCGGCAGCGTCAGCGGCATCGCGCAGGGGCTGGTGTCGTGGGCACTGGCCTCCGACGTCGAATGTCTCGAAGTCTCCGAGGCGGTGCTCGACAAGCTCGCCTCGAAGGACAATCCGCAGAGCATGCTCGGCGTGTTCAAGCAGCGCTGGGTCGATCCGCCTCCGGCGGCGAAGGTCGCGCGCGACGCAACGTGGGTCGCCCTCGAGGAGGTGCGCGACCCCGGCAACCTCGGCACCATCATCCGCACCGCCGACGCGGTGGGTGCTGCGGGCATCATACTCATCGGCTCGAGTTGCGACCCCTATTCGCATGAGTGCGTGCGCGCGACGATGGGTTCGGTGTTCGCCATGCCGCTGGCGCGCATGACGCGCGAGGCCTTCCTCGGCTGGAGCAAGAAACTCGAGGGCGACATCGTCGGAACGCATCTTGATGCGGAGGAGGATTTCCGCAAAGCCAAGTATCGATCACCCGCGCTGCTGCTAATGGGCAGCGAGGGGCCGGGCTTGTCGGATGAATTGACCGCCGCCTGCACACGCCTCGTCAAAATTCCCATGGCCGGCCGGCTCGACTCGCTCAACCTGGCCGTCGCCACCGCGCTGGTGCTGTACCAGATACGCGGCCCTCGCCTGACGCTGTGACGTGACCTAGATGCGCATCGAATATCATCGGACACTAATCGCCGACCGCGTGCGCAACGCAGCCTTCGAGGCAGCGTTGCGTGCCGTCATCAAGAAGGGCGTCACCACCGTTGCCGACATCGGCACCGGCACCGGACTGCTGGCGCTGATGGCCGTGAAGCTCGGCGCGCGCGAAGTCTTCCTCTACGAGGTAGCCGAGGTCGCGAGCGTCGCCGCCAAGATCCTCAAATCCAACGGCGCCCGCAACTGTCACCTCATTCCCTGCAACTCCACCGAGATGGTCGATCCCCCCAAGGTCGATGTGGTGGTCTCCGAGACGCTCGGCAACTACGCGCTCGAAGAGCACATCATCGAGACGCTTAGCGACGCCAAGAAGCGTTTTCTGAAGCCGGGCGGCGTGCTCATCCCGCGACGGATCGAGCAGTTCGTGGCGCCGGTCGTCTCCGGCCGCATCCATGACGAGTTCAGCGCCTGGGACGCCACCGGCTTCGATCTTTCCGTGGCGCGGACCATGAGCCTCAACAACATCTACGTGCGCACGCTGGCTGCGAAAGAGCTGCTGGATGCGAAGACCTGGGACGCCGTCGATCTCGGCAGCGACGGCAAATCGAATCGCAAGGGCGAGGCGAGCTGGAAGCTCAAATCGGCAGCGACCGTCTACGGCTTTGCCACGTGGTGGAGCGCCGAACTGGCGCCCGGCATCTCGCTCTCGACGGCGCCCGATGCACCGCGCACCCACTGGGAGCAGCTCTACTTTCCGCTGCTGGAACCGATCGCGGCAAAGCCGGGCGAAACGATCGGCGTCAATCTGCGCTCGCGAACATCGGCGGATGCGGGCACGCACGTTGCCTGGGTGGCGACGCACAGCGATGCGAAGGGCCGCGAAACCGCGCGCCAGTCGCTCAATCTCGATAAGGGATTTCTGCCGTAAGCGTCAGACGCGCAGCAGCAGGAAGGCGACGGCGACGATCGTGCCGGCGATCCCCAGCGTCGTCAGCCAAGCCAACCCATTGCGCCTACGCTCTCGGCGATGCGCGCGCTGGGCATTTTCCAACCATTCGGTGCTGGGCGGTGGCGCCGCGAAGTGACCGAGGTCGTCGATGACCTCATCAAGCGAACGCGGATCGACCGGAATTGGTGGCGGCGAAGCTTGGGCAGGGGCAGGCGCCGGAGGAACGGGGGCCAGGCGGGTCGCCGACTTGGCGACGGCACCGGCGGCGTTGCCGTGCATGACCTCGACGCGCTGTAGCCGGCTCATAAGCGGCCGGTGGTGCATGGCGCGCGCGATATCGTCGGCGAGTTGCCGGTCTTCCGGACCGTCGAAGTCGGATTTCACCTGGGCGCCGGCAGCCATCGGTAGTTCTCCCGCGAATTGGAAGGCATCGGACGCACTTCGCAACTGGGAACGAATCGGCGGCGGCACCTGCAAATGTGTGGGCACAACCAACGGACTACGCACGGCATTGCGGGGAGCCTGCATGACGCGTACCTCGAAATAATTGGCGAAGGTAACGGTCCCCGCGACCATTCGGGCGACTCGGAAGGACTAGCGGCCGAAGCACCCGAACTCTAAAAAGCCTATCGAGATGGCCATAGCGTGGCAACGATTCGCCTAGCGGATCAAAATACCTGGGGAGCACGCGAACATGTTGGTGATGGTGATTGGGCTCATCCTGTTCTTGGCGATCCACTTGGTGCCCGCCAACGTCGATCTGAAGAACGGGCTCGTCGCGCGCTTTGGGGCCACCGGGTACAAGGTGCTGTTCTCGGTCGTGTCGCTGATCGGCTTGGCGCTGATCATTCTGGGCTTCTACAAGCTGCATCTTCATCCAGGTAAGAATCCGATCCTGTGGGATCCGCCGACCTGGACGCGCCATCTGGCGCTGGCGCTGATGCTGCCGGCCGTCATCGCGCTGGTCGCGACGTACATCCCCTCGCACATCCACGTCATGCTCAAGCATCCGATGCTGGTCGCCATCAAGATCTGGGCGCTGGCGCACTTGCTGGCCAACGGCGATCTCGCCTCGCTCGTGCTGTTCGGCAGCTTCCTTGCCTTCGCCGTCTATGATCGCATCTCGCTCAAAAAGCGCGGCGATCTGGGCCCGCTCGGCCGCGGCAACGGGCCGTGGATCAACGACGTTGCAGTCGTCGTGCTGGGCATCGCACTGTACGCCGCCATCCTGTTCTACCTGCACGAGCTTCTCATCGGCGTATCCCCTCTCGCATGAGCGGGCGGCTGATCGGCATCGCGTGGCGGGATAAGCGGCTCGTGCCGATGCAGACGGTCGGCAGCATCGACATCAGCCTCGAAGCCGGCGTCGTCGGCGATCACAAGGGCGCCAAGTACAAGCGGCGCGCGGTGACGATATTGGCGCGTGAGGACTGGGAAGCGGCGCTCGCCGAGCTCGGCGAAACCGCGCTCGATTGGACGGCGCGCCGCGCCAATCTGCTGGTCCAGGGCGTACGGCTGCCGCGCGCACTCGGGGCTACGCTGCGCATTGGCCCGGTGCTGCTGGAGGTGACCTATCCGACGACGCCGTGCGCGCGCATGGACGAAGCACGCGCCGGGTTGCGCAAGGCGCTGCATCCCGAGTGGCGCGGCGGCGTGACGTGCAAGGTGCTGGAAGGCGGGCGGGTCGCCATCGGCGATGAGGTCGCCATCGTGCAGTCGCCGCCGGAGAGACAAATCCGTCTCCCCGGTTAAGCGCTGCTTAGTAGTAGCGCGTCTCGGCGCTGTCCGGGCGGCTGCGCCACGGCTCGACAACGAACTCCGTCCGCGCGCTAGTCTCGCGGCTGAGGCCATAGTCGGAGATGATGAACGAGGAACCGGGCTTCATCAGCTCGGCTAGCTGTGCGGCCGTCTCCTTGGGGATCTCGATGCGCTCGAGCGCGATCGCGGCGTCGGCATCGTGGCCGGCCGCAGCGACGGGCGCTTCGTCCTCGTGGCGGCGCTTCTTGCGGCGCGCGTAGCCGGCGGACTCGGCCGGCTTCAGGGTCACGGCGTTCCAGCGCAGTGCCTTCTCGCCGTCGGTGAAGGTGGTGGCGGTCAAGACGTGCGTGCCGAGTGGCTTGCCAGGCTCGGCGATCGTCACCGGCACGTCCAGCACCTGTACGAAGCCCAGCTTGGCGACGAGGCGCCCCGTCTTGGCGCTGATGAACACGGAGACAGGGTAGTCCCTGCGAGCCTCCAGCGCGTCAGCAGAGGCCAGCGCAGCCTTGGCGTTCTCCACCACCGTCTCGGCTTGCTTCACGTCGTCGGTGGCAACCTTGCGGGCTTTGTCGAGTGCACCGGCGTCGGCCAGCGCTTGTTTGGCTTTGGCTGCCTGCTCGGAAGCCGTGCGCTTGGCGGCGGTTGCAGCGTCGACTGCGTCGAGCATCTTGGTTTCTTCGGCCACCTCGTCCGCCGACTGCTTCTCGAGATCGGCAGCAGCGAGCGTCGACGTGTCGATCTTGGCCATCTTGGAAGTGAGCTCGGTGAAGCGGCCGGCTGCACCGTCAGCGGTCTTGGCGGCCTTGCGGGCGAACTCGGCCAAGCGGCCTTCCTCGTTGCGCTCCTTGCGGATGGTTTCCTTGGCTTCTTGCACCGCCGCCGCGGCAGCGATGGCCTGGTTCTGTGCGGCCGTCCTGGCGTTCTCGGCTTCGCCGATTGCCGTCACGAGCCTGCCGCGCTCGGCGATGCGAGCCTCTGCCGCCGCGCCGCGCGTGCGCGGTGCATTGCCCTCAGCTGCCGCCGGGCTCGCCGCGAGAATGTTGGGCGAGGATTCCGATGGGCTGGTCGCCGTGGTGTCGGGCGCCAGCGGCGCGATCAGCCGCGGACTGTTGAACTCCGCCGGCGTTAGGTCTTCGTCGGTGATGATGACGCGGGCACCGACGTCGGTGATGCCGAACAGGCTGCGTGCGAAGTTGTAAGGAAGACGGATGCAGCCGTGCGAGGCCGGATAGCCAGGAAGATCACCGGCGTGCATGGCGACGCCCGAGTTGGTGACGCGCTGCATGAACGGCATCGGCGCGCCGCCGTAGAGGTTCGAATAGTGGTAGCGGTTCTTTTCCAGGATGCTGAAAATTCCGGTCGGTGTCGGATGTCCGGTCATGCCGCTCGAAATCGGCGACTTGGCGATCACCTTTCCGTCGTCATAGACGGTGACCGTCTGCTTACCGATCGAGACGACGATCACCAGCGGGCCGCTCGGCTTCGGCAGAGCTGCGGCGGGCTTCTCGTCCGAAGGCTCGGCAAAGCGCGGTGCCGCGCGCCGCCGCCGGGGCTTCTGCTGCCATGGCGAGGGGTTGCCCCACTGGCCCCAGGGATAGAATTGCGCCTCGGCCCGCTCTGGCGTTGCCAGGACAAGTAGGCCCCCTGCCAGAAATGCAGCGAGAGTGGAAAGACGGAGGCAGCCCGCAATGGCGCCAACGCTGGTTTTCGAAATCGTATTCAAGGAACCCCCCGACAGGATTTGTGAGTGTCTCTGAAGAGATCGATCTATATGATGATTTTAACCCTAAATCTTCGTTAGCAAGCCGCTGAAATGGAAATCATTTCGAATGATATCCTAGTTTGCAGGCCATATCGTCCCTAGCTTGCCGCGACGACGGGCGTTTTAGCGAGTACATGTACTGACATGTCGGTTCATACCTCCCAGAAGCGCCTGATGGCGCCCGATATTACCGCGATGAAGAAGCGCCGGGAGCCCATCGTGGCGCTCACGGCCTATCACGCGCATACGGCCGCGATTGCCGACCGCTACTGCGATTTCCTGCTCGTCGGCGACAGCCTCGGGATGGTTATGCATGGCTATGAGACAACCGTTCCGGTCCCGCTCGAATTGATGATCATGCACGGCCGCGCCGTCGTCCGCGGTGCCCGCCGTGCGCTGGTCGTCGTCGATATGCCCTTTGGCTCCTATGAGGAGAGCCCTCCGGTCGCCTTCAGAAACTGCGCGAAGGTAATGAAAGAGACCGACTGTGGCGCCGTTAAGATCGAGGGGGGACGCCGGATGGCGGAAACGATCCGCTACCTCGTCGATCGCGGCATTCCGGTCATGGCCCACATCGGCCTGACACCGCAGTCGGTGAACGTCATCGGCGGGTTCAAAGCCCAGGGGCGCCAGCGCGAGGAATGGGCCGCTATCGAAGCCGACGCCAAGGCCGTGTCCGAAGCCGGCGCCTTTGCCGTCGTGCTCGAGGCGATCACCGAGCCCCTGGCACAGCGCATTACGGCGTCTATTTCCATCCCGACCGTAGGCATCGGCGCCTCGCTGGCCTGCGACGGCCAGATCCTCGTCATGGAGGACATGCTGGGCCTCAGCCCGCGCGTGCCGCGCTTCGTCAAGAAGTTCGGCAAGGTCGGCGAGGTCATCGAGGATGCGATCCGCTCCTATGCCGAGGACGTGCGCACCCGCGCCTTTCCCACCCCGGAGCATACCTATGCCATGCGTGACGGGGCTCCCGCCAAGGATCGCCGGACGTTGGAGCGTGCCGCTGCAACAGCCGGCAGGGCCACGAAAAAGTCGAAAACGCCGAGCAGCAAGGCTTAAGGGCGCCTGCGCGGCCCGTCCCGTTCGGCTCAACCCCGATCAATCGCTTGCGCAGGGGATGCTGTCGGCTATGTATGCGGCTTCCAGGGGCCCGGCCGGGCCTCAGATAAGAAACGCGCCATAGTTCAGGGGCTGAAATCGCGATGGCACAGCAGGACGACGGCCTTCTCCGCGAAGTGGAAGAAGAGCTGAGGCGCGAACGCCTCGAAAAAATCTGGAAGCAGTACGGCACCTACTTTATCGCTGCCGCCGGCGTGATCGTTCTGGGTGTTCTCGGCTTCAAGTATTGGGAAAACCACCTGATCACCACCGCGCAGGAATCCGGCGCCCGCTACGAAGAAGCGATGTTGCTAGTCAACGAGAAGAAATTCGGCAGCGCGCAGAAGGAATTCGAGAAGATTGCTGTCGACGGGGCAGGTGGGTACCGCGCTCTGGCGCAGCTGCAACTCGCGGGAGCTCTCAATAAGGACGGCAAGAAGTCTGAGGCGCTCGATACTTACGAAGCGCTCGGTAAGGACATTGACGCCGATCCGATGCTGCGCCAGTTCGCGCAACTGCAGGCCGCGGGGCTGCGCGTCGGCGCCGCCGACTTTACCGAGATGGAGAATCGGCTCAACCCTCTGATGGCCGATGACAGCCCGTGGCGCTACAGCGCGCGCGAGCTGTTGGGATTGGCCGCGTTCAAGGCCGGCAAGACCACCGAGGCACGCACGATCCTGACACCGCTGCTTGTCGATCAGGCGACGCCAGAGGGGATCACCGAGCGAGCGCAGATTGTCATGGCAGAGATCGCATCCGGCGAAATAGCCAAAAAGGCGGCGAGCACACCCGCCACCGTGGCGCCACCAGCCAATGCTACGGCGCCCTCTGGTACTGCGGCTCCGGCAACGGCGCCGCCGGCCAAAAAGGACTAGTGGGGAATACATGACGGGTGGAACGCGGCGCAGCACTCTGATCAGCGTGGGCCTGTGTTCGCTCGTGCTGGCTGGTTGCGCCGGTGACGGGCCGTCGCTCCCCAAGCTCGCCAACCTCAATCCGTTCGCCGAGAAGGCCGTGCCGCTGCCCGGCAAGCGCATCTCAGTGATGCAGGCGCCAGGGCCGGTCACCGGAGAGCTGGCCGATGCCAGCACGCCGATCACGCTGCCGGCGCCGCGCGTCAACGACAGCTGGTCGCAACCGGGCGGCGAAGCCAACAATGCGCCGGGCAATCTGGCCTTCGGCGGCGCCGCCAATGTCGTTTGGAGCGCCGACGCGGGCACAGGCTCCGGCAGCGTCGGACGCCTCACCGCCAGCCCGATCGTGTTCGGCGATCGCGTTTTCACCCTCGATGCCGACGGTACAGTCAGCGCCTTCTCCAATTCCGGCGGCTCGGCCGCCTGGCGCACCTCGCTCAAGCCGAAGCGTGAGTCCGGCGGCAGCTGGTACTCTCTGGGCAGTGGCAGCAGTGGTGGCGGCTACGGCGGCGGTCTGGCCATCGATGGCGGCAGACTTTATGCGGCGAGCGGCTATGGCAACGTCGTCGCGCTCGATCCGCAGACCGGCAAGGCAATCTGGGAAAAGCAGCTCGAGGCGCCGATCCGCTCCTCGCCGACGGCGATCGGCGATCGCGTGTTCGTCGTAACGCTCGATGGCCGCTTCTTCTGCCTCGCCGGCGCCGACGGCGGCGAGCTGTGGTCGGTCCGCGGCCTGCCGCAGCAGGCAAGCCTCATCAACAATGCGAGCCCGGCCGTGGCAGGCGATATCGTCGTCGTGCCGTACCCGTCCGGCGATCTCGTCGCGTTGAGAGTTTCCGACGGCTCGAGTGTCTGGTCGGAGAATCTGGCGCGCACGCGCACGACCTCGCAGCTGACCTCGATGAGCGATACGGCGCGTCCGGCGATCGACAGCGGCACCGTCTTCGCCATCGGCCATGCCGGCCGCATGATCGCCACGCAGGCGGAGAGCGGCGAGCGGTTGTGGTCGATCAACGTCCCGGGCACCCAGGCGCCATGGGTCGCCGGCGGCAGCGTTTACGTCGTAGATACGCAGGGGCAGCTGATGGCTCTGTCGCGCGGCGACGGCAAGACGCAATGGACGAGCAAGCTGCCGGGCACCGGCGCGTGGGCCGGCCCGACGATGGCCGGCGGCACGCTTTGGCTCGCGTCCTCCGACGGCAATCTCGTCGGCGTCGACGGCGTGACGGGCAAGATCGTTGGCCAGAAGGACCTCGGCGGGGCCGTGTACGTGCCGCCAGTGGTGGCCCAGGGGCGCATGTACGTCCTGACCGATGCCGCCAAGCTCATCGCCCTTAACTAGTCACCTTAACGGATCGGCACGACCCGCTCCCTATCCTCGCCGCAGCGAATGCGCGATAAGCGCCGCTGAACGAAGCTGCGCTGGCCAAATCCTCGATGTCCTCTCCACCCGTGATCACCATTATCGGCCGACCCAACGTCGGCAAATCGACGCTGTTCAACCGGCTGACGAGAGGGCGCACGGCGCTCGTGTCCGACATGCCAGGACTAACGCGCGACCGCCGCGAGGGCGAGGCAGATCTCGCCGGCAACGCCGTGACCATCGTCGATACTGCCGGCCTTGAGAACGCCAAGCGCGGCTCGATCGCCGCGCGCATGCGCGAGCAAAGCGAAGCGGCGCTCGGCGCCGCCGATCTGGTGCTGTTCGTCGTCGACGCGCGCGAAGGCATCACTTCGGACGACAAATCGTTTGCCAAGCTGGTGCGCTCGTCGGGACGGCCGATCGTGCTCGTCGCCAACAAGAGCGAGGGCCGCGCGTCGGAGGAAGGATTCTACGCGGCCTTCGAGCTCGGCTTCGGCGAGCCGGTTGCCGTGTCGGCCGAGCATGGCGAGGGCCTCAGCGATCTCGAAGGCGAGATGCTCGCCGCACTCGGGCTGAAGCCCGCATACAATACCGACGACGAGGCCAAGGAAGTGCCGGCGACGTTGCGGCCGATCCGCGTCGCCATCGTCGGGCGCCCCAACGCCGGCAAGTCGACGCTGGTCAATGCGTTCCTCGGCGAGGACCGCATGATCACCGGACCCGAGCCGGGGCTAACGCGCGACAGCGTATCGAGCGATCTCGAATGGTCGGGGCGCAAGGTGCGCCTATTCGATACGGCAGGTCTGCGGCGCAAGGCGCGGATCACCGAGACGGCGGAGAAGCTCAGCGCCAGCGATGCCATCCGCGCCATCCGCTTCGCCGAGGTGGTGGTGGTGCTGATCGACGCAGAGCACCCGCTCGAGCATCAGGATCTGACCATCGCCGACCTCGTCACCGAAGAGGGTCGTGCGCTGGTCATCGCCATCAACAAATGGGATCTGATCGAAGACAAGCAGAAGCTGCTGAAGGATTTGCGCGAGGCGCTGGTCGATCGGCTGGCGCAGGTGCAGGGCGTGACGCTGGTGCCGCTGTCGGCGATGAGCGGTCGCGGCATCGAGAAACTGTCGACCGCCGTGCTGCAGACTTACGACTTGTGGAACCGCCGCGTGTCGACGCCCGATCTCAACCGCTGGCTCCAGGAGGCGCTGGCGCGCCACTCGCCACCCGCCGTCGGCGGAAGGCGCATCAAGCTGCGCTACATCACGCAGCCATCGACGCGGCCGCCGACGTTCGTCGCTTTCTGCTCGCGCCCGCAAGACTTGCCGAAGTCGTACATTCGCTACCTCACGAACAGCTTGCGCGAAGCCTTCAAGCTGCCCGGCGTGCCGCTGCGCTTCAATCTGCGCAAGGGCGACAATCCGTTCGCTAAGCATAAGAGCTGAGTGCGTTTTTTCCCGCGCGAGGCGAGCGGGTCACTGGCGCTGGTGTATTGCACGCGGTACCTTGGATTCGCGAGTTCGCGACGGGGTGCGGGCTCGGGG
Organism: Hyphomicrobium sp.; assembly: GCA_039933175.1. Lineage (GTDB taxonomy): Bacteria > Pseudomonadota > Alphaproteobacteria > Rhizobiales > Hyphomicrobiaceae > Hyphomicrobium_A. The sequence continues at coordinate 33,327 of JBDTOR010000003.1, forward strand.
CCGACGAGCCCGAGGGGAAGCTCTTAACGAGAACTGGGATCGATGCAGAAGTGCTCAATCGGCCGGGCGCGCCCGGTGTTACGTGCAGCTGCGGCCAGTGCCGCTGTGCTTGTAATGTTTGCCTGCGGAACGGCGGCGAGTGCCTACACGGCGCGCGTCAACACGGCCTGCGAGCGCGACTACTACCGCTTCTGTGCGAAGTATTCGATCGGCACGCCAGAGCTGCGCAGCTGCATGCTCGCCTCGCGCCGTACCCTGTCGCGTCGCTGCGTCGATGCGCTGGTCGCTGCCGGTGAAGTACCCAAGAGATATCTGACGAGCAAGCGCTGAGCGCCTGCCGAACATCACGATGCTGCGGAAAATGCAGAAGCGGGAGCAGCGGGACGGGAGCAGCGGCGAACCCGAAGATGCCGCTGAGCTCACCGCCCGCACGGACGACAGCCGCACGTCTGGCGCCGCTCCGGACCACGATAAGTAGGTAAGGCACCCATGCGGCGCAAGGGCTAATCGCCTTTGCGCCGCAGCATGTCTTTTGCCACGCCATGCACGGCGTGCAATGCGCGTGATCACGGGTATAATTCCCGCATGAGTCAGCCGAACTCAGCAGCACCGACGGAAGTGCTTTTCTATCACCTCGAGCAACAGACGCTCGACAAGGTGCTACCGACGCTCGTCGAGAAGACGCTGGAGCGCGGCTGGCGCGCCGTGGTGCAGGCCGGCTCGCAGGAGCGCCTCGAAGCCATCGACCTGGCGCTGTGGACGTACAAGGAAGATAGCTTCCTGGCCCACGGCTCGGCCAAGGACGGTCACGCTGCCGAGCAACCCGTCTACCTGACAACCACCGGCGAGACGCCGAACGGCGCCGGCGTGCGCTTCCTGGTCGACGGCGCCGAGGCCGAAGCGTTCTCCGGCTTCGTGCGCATCGTCTACATGTTCGACGGCAACGACGCCGATGCGGTGAAGGTGGCGCGGGGGCAATGGACCGCAGCTAAGAGCGCCGGCTGCCCCGTTACCTATTGGCAGCAAAGCGCGGCCGGCAAATGGGAACGCAAGGCGTAGCTATTGGCTGACACGAGCGGATGGCAGCTTTGCCTGCGCCCGTTGTCGCGCGAGTTGATGGCCGGCGCTCGCGCCGGGGCCCCTTATGGCGCAGCCATGCTTCGCATGGACGGGCCCTGAGCCGCGCCTCGCTCCGCGCGACACGGCTGAAGTGGCCGACGGTGCGCTTGCGCACGGCAGTCAGGCGCCAAGGGCGCCCGCGCCTAAAGCGCGGTTCTCAGCTCGCGCTGCCACTCGCCGCATGCAAAGTTTCTGTCCGCTCGCGTCACTCCTCAAAAAAAACCCCGCGGGGGAGCGGGGCTGGAGGCTTCAGGAGGAGACGGGGAGCTAACCCGGGAGTGAGAGCGCTTCAGGAGCGTGGGCCTTCCGTGCTCTCGATGAGGGGACTTTGCCCGAGGCGCGGGCGCCGCGCGGTTCCCGGCGGAACAGGCCAAGCACTTTCTCAAATTCGAGGGTCGCCGGGCCGGCCGCCCTTGACAGCACGCCGCCAGGCGCGCTGAAGCCTGCGGGCCATGAACTACCGCCACGCCTATCACGCCGGAAATTTCGCAGACGTCGTCAAGCACGCGGTGCTGGCGCTCGTCATCGAGCACCTGAAGCTGAAGCCGGCGCCGTTCCGCGTCATCGACACCCACGCCGGCGTCGGCGTCTATGACCTCGCCTCCGAGGCCGCGCAGAAGACGGGCGAATGGCGCGAGGGGATCGGACGCGTGATGGAGACGCGGTTCTCGCCGGCGGCGGCGGAACTGCTGGCGCCGTATCTGGGTGTCGTCCGGCAGCTCAACGGCAGTGGGCCCCTTGCGCGCTACCCCGGCAGCCCGCTGTTGGCGCGAGAGCTGATGCGCAGCCATGATCGTCTCGTCGTCAACGAGCTGCATCCCGAGGATCAGGACGAGCTAAAGCGCCTGTTCGCGCACGACGGCCAGGTGAAGGTCATGGCGCTCGACGGGTGGACCGCATTGAAGGCGCTGCTGCCGCCGCCCGAGCGGCGCGGCGTGACGCTGATCGATCCGGCGTTCGAGCAAACCGGCGAGCTCGATCGGCTGGTCGACGGCCTTGAGGAAGCGGTGCGCCGTTTCGCCAACGGCACCTATCTGCTCTGGTATCCGATCAAGGAGGGCAAGCCCGTTGCCGCCTTCCGCGATAGGCTTGCCGGCCTCGGGCTGCCGAAGGTAACGGCAATCGAATTGATGATCCGCGGGCCGGAGGATGAAACGCGCCTCAATGGCGCCGGCCTCGTTGCGGTCAATGCGCCTTTTACCTTAGCGGCAAACTTGCAAGTCCTGCTGCCCGAGCTGGCCGGCGCTTTGGCACAGGGCAAAGGCGCCGGGTTCAAGCTTCTGCAGCTGGGCGCCGAAGCTTCAAAAGGCGATTGAGAGATACGCTGAGGTCTTGCCTCCCACTTTCTTTTCTCCGATAGTTCTGCCGCTCGGGGCGCATTATCGACCCGGCGGAGACGTTTAAAAGTAGCTTTGAGATTGTTGCGCGCATGCTGTTACGCGCTTTTTCCCCCGCATTGCGAACCGTTTCCCGAGCTTCCCCCCGGTGCGCCTCGTCGCGAGTCGCGCCGTTTGTATTGTCTGCGCACGTAAGGAGATTTCGCGATGCGCCAGAGCGGCACTGTGAAATTCTATAATTCCCAAAAAGGCTACGGCTTCATCACACCCGACGACGGCGGGAAAGACGTGTTCGTGCATGTCACCGCTGTCGAGCGCGCCGGAATTGGCAACCTTGATGAAGGCCTGCGCATTTCGTTCGAGACCGAGCCTGACAAGCGCGGCAAAGGCCCGAAGGCTGTCAATCTGCAGTCCTCCTGAACGGCCTTCGCGTCGGGGTTACTGGCGCGGCGTCACCGGGCGGCCACGTTGCCCCGATTTTTTTTGTCGGCGGCCACCTCGGCGGTGGGCAACGGCGTCTGTCTGCGGCAATCTCGGAGGCGTTGTTTCTGCACGATGTCCGGGAGCTTAAAGATGATCAAGTTGTCCTGTGCGGCCGTCGTGGCCGTTGCCGTTATGTGCGCCGGTTTTGCCGGCAGCGCCGAAGCCGCCTGCTTCAAGAAAACCGCCTCGGGCACCGCCGGGTCTATGGACGGCGCCAAGTTCCAGGTGAAGGAAGCGATCCTGCAGTCGTTCGACTGGGGCGTGTGGGCTGCTTTCATGGCTTCGGGCACGACCCCGGGCTACCGCATCACCTCCAACGGCTACAAGTGCAAGCCGGGCGGCCTTGGCTACAACTGCGTCGGCACCTCGACGATCTGCAAGACGGGCTGATCGGCCGCCCAGCGGCCGTCAAAGCGGGCGAATGAGCCGAATCAGGACAATTTGTCTTTGATCGTTAACCATTCGCTTGTAGCTCAGGAGGATGATGGGAGTTCCGGCACCCAGGGGGCGTCGGAACAGGATCGCGTGGTCGCCGGGTGACAGGCGCCGGTAAAATGCCGGTCGGCATGGAGATTTGCGCGCCCGTCGAGCGTTTTCCGTTATCCTCGCCCCAAACCGGGGTGGTTAGAACCAACAAGGACTGGATCATGAGCCTGTTTCGGATCTGCACGGGTGCCGCAATTGCCGCTGGCTTCCTGGTGCTTGCCACCCTCACCGGTGCCGGCGACTACCTGGCGCCCGGCGTCTACGCAGAAGAGTACACCCCGACTAAAAAGCCGGCGCGCCGCAAGAATCGTCAGGCCGAGGTGGAGCAGGGCTCGACTCCCGAAGAGATCGCCCGCTACTTCGCGTTGCACGGCGGCAACATCGATCCGTACATCAACAAGCAGTCGCCGGGCGGTCCGTTCGACAGCGGCTTCTTCTTCGATTCGGGCATTGGCCCCAATGGCGGCGATTCACCTTACATGAACTGAACCGCCGTAGTTGCCGCCGTTACGCTGCTTTTGTCCTGCACAGGTTTGCAGGGGGAGTCGCCTAGGCATCGGCCTTTGGCCCCGGTATAAGCCTTGGAATTCGGACGTTTGTCCGCGCCGACGGGGGATCTGACAATGCGCGCTAAGCTATCACTCGCCATAGCCACTGTGCTCGTGAGTGCGATCGCTGCGACGGCGCCGGCCGACGCGGCCTGCAAAAAGTTTGGCTTCACGGTCAACGACTACGGCAAAGACGGCCCGACCAACGACGCCAAGAACCTGCTCGACAAGCACATCGCCGAGTGGGCCGCGCAGAACGGTGTCACCGCCTACCAGACCGGCAAAAAGAACGTCAGCTGCGAGCTCTTCCTAGACGTCATTCTGTTTGACGAGCACACCTGCACCGCTTCCGCCAGCGTCTGCTGGGGCGACGGTGTGAAGCCGAACAACAAGGGCGCTGAGCAGGCCAGCAGCAAAGCCGCGGGCACCGAGCAGGCCGAAGTCATCGGTGATGGCAACGGCGAGGTGCCACCCGCACCGGTAAGCAAGGCCGTGGCTCTCGGCATCCCTGTGCAGCCGCAGACCGCCGCCGCTGCCGCCCCGGCCGAAGCCGCCGTAGCGACCGAAGCTGCCGCAGCGCCGACGGCGCCTGTCGAACAGATCGCCGCCCCGGCCGAAACGCCGGCCGCCACACCCGCAGTTCAAACGCCTGCCGCGACCACCGGCGGCGTGGAGACCGGGGCCTTGCAGTTTGGCCAGGGTGCCGCCGCCCCTCAGAACGTCACCCCCCCGCCCGCCCCTCCGGCACCGGATAAGGATCGTGCTGCTGCGGCCTCCGCCGCTGCCGCCGCCGCCGCTGCCGCAGAGCGCGCCGCGATGGCCGCCGAAATGGCAGCCAATGCCGCCAAGGAAGCCGCCGCCGCCGCCGTTGCGGCCAGCGCAGCGAGCAAGGCGCCCGCTACGGTGCCCCCGCTCGACCACGCATCGGGCGCCACGCCGGCTCACAACGAGTGATCCGGGCAGGCTCTGCGCATCTGATCTGACGAGACGCCCGCATTCAGCTGCGGGCGTTTCTTTTTGCGCCGGCGTCA
>JBDTOR010000004.1:0-35218 GCA_039933175.1 Hyphomicrobium sp.
ATGCTCTATCGAATGGCGGGGCCACGCAACAACCCACTCCGTTGAGGTTTCGGCACACATCTACGACGAAGGATCCTAATGCAGCGCCGGGCGCGGCGCCTCGTAGAGTTCCTCGCTCTGCTCTTGCAGCTGCTCGGCAAGGGCCTGGGCGACTTCCAGATCGATGGCGTAGGGCGCCTCGTCGTCGAAGCGCAGCAGGATCATGCGATCACCGGTGGCCTGGCCCACGGCGCATGTCTTGGGTACCCGGGTCAGCTCGCCGCCGGGCGGGGGCGGCTGCGCCGCGGCTACCGATTCCAGCACCGGCACCAGATCGGCGGCGATGGCTGCCGGAATGCTGATCGCATACTGCTGCCCGTCGGCATCGACGAAGGTCAGCTGGAAGCGCCGCTTGTCTTGCGAAACCGCCGTATCGGTAAGTGTGGTTGCAAGGAACGTTTTCATCGTCGACCCCCCAGCCAACTCCGGCTTCCATAGTGGGATCGAGTCGAGCGCCCTCACAAGGGCTTTGCGCGGTTTGTGGAAAAATACGCAACTCACTGTGCCCCAAAAGAATAACGCGGCCGGAGCCGCGTTATTTTCATGCATGTGTTGGGCTTAGGAGCGGTTAAGCCAGTCGTCGACGTTCTGCTTCACCTGATCCTTGGTGTAACCGTACTGAGCCTGAAGCTTGCCTTCGAGCTGCTCGCGGTTGCCGTTGATCTGCGTGATGTCGTCGTCCGTGAGCTTGCCCCACTGCTCCTTGACCTTGCCGGTCATCTGCTTCCAGTTGCCTTCCACGCGATCCCAATTCATGGGGGTACCTCCTGATTGAACACGGGGGTAGAACGCACGAGCGCCTCGCCCGTTCCGGTGCACGTTCAGCCGTCGGAGGAGGGAGGCGGGGCCAGCTGCTGCTGGCGCTTGCGGCGGGCGCGCAGCCGCCAGCGGGCTTCGACCCACGGCCAAGTGTGCACCACCCAGCGCCGGACTGGCCGTACGTCGACGGCGATGAGCAGCACGCCGAGCGGCAGCATCCACACGCCGAGCACGGGCAGGAACGAGAAGACGCCCCCGATCACGAACAGGACGGCCAGCGGCAGGCGCAGGAATACCGCCGACGGGCTGACCAGCCAGGCCATGGCGCGCGCCAGCGTGCCGGGCAGCTTGGCCTGCAGCCGCGCCAGCATGCGGTCGAACTTTTTTTGATGCGCGACGCGCTCGGGCATCGTTGGCGCCTCCTACTTGCGGCATGCGAAGGCTCCCGGAGCGCAAAGCGCCGGGAGCCGCCAGCCTGTCGTGCGGTGGACGATCTTACTTCTTATCGGGCGAACGGTCAGACGTTTCGCCATCCTTGGTGGTGCCGACCTGCGCCTCGGGGGTCGGCGTCGCCTTATCCGGCGTGCGGTCCGACGTCTCCGTGCCGGCCGGCTGACCCGGAGGCGTGCCGGTCCCTGGGCCGGTATCCGTCGTCGTCTTGTTGTCGGGCGCCATCTTGGCGTCGTCGGCGGCCATGGCCTGCGGGCCAGCTAGGGTCAGCGCGGCGACGACAAGGGCGGCGGTAAGAGCCTTGTTCATTGTTTTTCTCCTTGTTCCTTGGACACGGGAGAAACGCGCCACCCAAATGCCGGGTTGCATCACAAGTGCGCGTTGCGGCGGCGCATCATGGGAGAAGCGTCGGCACTAAGCCCTCCTGTCACATCGCCTGCGCGGCGGCGATGAGCAGTCCGCCGATGATGGCGGCGTTGGAGGCAAAGACGCCTTTCAACATCTCAGGCGGCTCACCGTGAGGAAGATCCCAGAAGTTCACCAGCATCACCGAGGCGGCGACGGTGAATACGACGAGCCCGAGCGCGGCCGGCGCGACGGCGACGCCGAGCATCAGGCAGGCGCCGCAACCGGCCTGGAAGATGCTGCCCGCATAGAGCGTCAGGTGCGGAAGCGGCACGCCGCGCGCCACCAACGCCGGGATGATCTTGGGCGCGATGAAGAAGTGATTGATGCCGCCGTAGACGAAGAGCGATCCGAGCAGCAACTGTCCGAACGCGACGAGCGCGTTGTGCAGGGTGGGGTCCATCGGCGTCCGCATGTTGGAGGTTCAGGTGAGCACGGCGATCGCCGGCGCGACGCTCAGGATACCGCAGCTCAGCGGTAAATGTAGGTCACAGTGAAGGTGCGATCGACCAGCGTCGATTTGTTCGGCGGGAAGGGATAGGCCGTCTGCCGCGCGGCGAACATCACGTTGAAATCGAGATCGGAATCGCCGCCGCTTTTCAGCAGCTGCACATCTGCTTTGCTGCCGTTCTCCGACAGCACGATGCGCACGGTGACGCGGCCGTCGGCGTGCACGCGCGGCATCGACTTCTGCAGCGCGCGGATGACGTTGCGAGCGAACTCGTCGTTCTCGCCCGAACGGGTGATGCCGGGCGGGCGCTGCACCGCCGAGCCCGAACCGCCGTCATCGCCGTCCGTCCCGTCATCGCTCGGCACGGAAAGATCGAGCGCCGATGTCTGCGTGCGCTTTTGCGGCGGCTTGGGCTTGGCCTGCTGCTGCTGCTTTTGCTGCGCCTGCTTGGGCGGCGGTTGTTGCTCGGCAGGTTTGGTCTCCTGCTTGGGTGCCGGCTTCTCAGCCTCCGGCGCCTTTTTCGGCTTCTCCTGTTTGGCCGGCGTGTCCTGCAGCTCGGAGAAGGTGTCGGCGAAATCCTCCGGCAGCGCCTGCTCGGCGGCTTTCGCATCGGGCGGCGTTGGAGGCGGCGGCTGTGCGGCTTCGGGTGGCGGCTGCGCGGCGACCTCGGGAGGCGTCGGCGGCGTGGGCGGCACCTCGGGCTGCGCCTGCTGCGGTTGTTGCGGCTGCTGCTGCTGCGCCTGCTTGGCGGGTGGCGCAGCCGAGGGCGGAGCCGGCGGCGCCATGCTGTCCTTCAGGGTCGCCCCGTCGACGATCTCGACGGCGATGGCGTCGGAGGCGCCATCCTCCTTGCCGAGCGTGCGGTTGGAGGAGCGGCCGATGCCGATGATGAGCAGAGCGTGCGCCAGCAGGGCGAGCGTCAGACCGAGCCAGAACACGCGCGGGCGCTCGGCGCGCAACGCGGCGAGGTGTTCCTCGAGCGTCAACGCGCCGCCTTCGGCCGCCAGCACGATCTCCTCAGCGTGCATATCGCCTTGCTCGCCCTGCGTTTGTTCCCTCGCGGCCATCATGAACGTGTTTGGCCGCGCTCGCCCCAGTTGTCCATGCGATCTGGGCATTTTCAACAACGTGCGGGTCGCAGCTGGCGTTCAGTGCCAAGTGTGTGGCCAGAAACGCAAAAAGGGCCCCGGCTAAGGGGCCCTTTGCGGGGCTCGGAGACGATCGGCGGTGGCAACCTTCGGGACCGAGAACCTTAATCGGCGAAAGATCAGGGGCTGAGGCCGGCGACAGCGGGGATGTACGTCGGATCGAGCAACTCGGCGAGATCCCACATCACGCGGCGGGCTGCGGCGTCCATGCCAGGATCCTTGATGATGAACTCGACGCGGCGCGAACGGGCGTTGCGGCTATAGGGCAGCACGCTGTCCATCGAGCCGCGGCCGATGGCGGCGACGCGGTTGGGGGCAACACCGGCGGCGATGAGGTAGTCGGCGATGGCCTGGGCGCGCGCCTGGGCCATCGTGTGGTTGGTGAAGGCCGAGCCGGTGCCGTCCGAATAGCCGTGCACTTCGATGCGCACGCCGGGGCAGGTCTGGGCAACGTTGGCGAGGCGATCGAGCTCGGGAGTCATGGAGCCGTCGATGGCGATGCCGTTGACGAAGGGCAGCGGGGCGAACTGCGTGCCGGCGGCGCGGCAAGGCTCGTTGGCGCTGCTGTGCTGCAGCTTGAGATCCTGCGCCGGCGTCGGGCCGGGATCCATCGGCAGCTCGGGCGAGCCGATGGCGCCGGTCTCGAGCGGCGCGTTGATCGAGCCGTAGGCCGAGAGCGCGGCGCTGAGCGCCGGGTTGCGACCGTTGGCGAGGGCGCCGACGGCCTGCATGCGGGCCAGAGCGCGGGCACCGGCTACAGCGGCGATCGAATGGTTGATCTCAGTGTTGCGAGCGTTGCGGAAGTTGTGATCGCGCTCGGCGGCGCAGCGCGGGGTGTTGTCGGCGTCCGATTTGCAGTGCGTCAGCGCCAACGTCATCTCGCGGTTGCGCTCGGCTTCGCAACGCGGCGTCACCTCTAGGCCCGTGCAGTGCGTCGTGTTGATGGCCAGTTCCGTGGCGCGGTTGCGGGCGACGGCAGCGAGTGAGCGCTCGATCTCAGCATTACGGGCCGCCGCGAACTCACGGATGCGCTCGGCGTCGCAGCGCGGGCTCTGAGGGGCACGGACACAGTGCGACGTCAAAGCGGCGTATTCGGCGGCGCTCAGCGCAGTCGGCGCGGAGTTGGAAGCATTCGACGGCGCATTGGGTGCGGAAGTCTTGCAGTCGTAAGGCGCGCAGATGGTCGACGTCTCGATCCGACTATAGTCTGCGGACACGCGGGCTACGGCAGTGGTCGAATGGTTGATCTCAGTGCTGCGAGCGATGCGGAAGTCGCGGTCGCGCTCGGCTTCGCAACGCGGCGTTATCTTGCCGCCCTGGCAGTGCGTCGTGTTGATGGCCAGTTCCGTGGCGCGGTTGCGGGCGACGGCGGCGATCGAACGGTCGATCTCGTTGTTGCGGGCGACGCGGAAGTCGCGATCGCGCTGAACGATGCAGCGTGGGCTGTTGTCGGCGTCCGACTTGCAGTGCGTCAGCGCCAACGTCATCTCGCGGTTGCGCTCGGCTTCGCAGCGCGGCGTCACCTCGATGCCCGTACAGTGCGTCGTGTTGATGGCCAGCGTCGTGGCGCGATTGCGGGCGACGGCGGCGACCGAGCGCTCGATCTCGGCGTTGCGGGCGGCGGCGAACTGGCGCTCGCGCTCGGCCTTCACGCGCTCGACGGAGGCGGTGGCAAGGGCATTCTGCCGCCTGGCGAACTTCTGCGTGCGCTCGGCGAGGCAACGCGGGGTACGCGAGCGCAGTGTCTGGCAGTGCGTCATGCTCATCGCCAGTTCCCACTTGCGCACGGCGGCGACGCGCTCGACAGAGGCGGTGGCGAGCCGGTTCTGATAGGCGGCGAAGCGGCGATCGCGCTCGACGTTGGCGGCAGCGAGCACCCGGGTGGCAAGAGCGTTCTGCTCGATCTCCAGCTGATGGGTGCGGACGGCGTTGACGGCGGCGATCGACGCGGCGATCTCGGCGTTGCGGGCCTGCTCGAAGGCGCGCGTGCGGGCGACGGCTGCAATCGAAGCATCGATCTCGGCGTTGCGCTGACGGGCGAACTCGGCCTGCTCGATGATGCAGTTCACACTGTCGGCGGCGGCGAGGCAGATGCTGTATTCGCCGGCGGCGGCGGGGAGTGCGGCAACGGACGTTAATAACAGGGGGATGAGGGTACGCACGCGCATGATACTGGGTCCTCGGCTACTGGGGCGGAGCGCTAAGACGCGCTTGAAAGACCCGTACAAATTGCAACTATTTTGCTTAAAATTCAGTGCGCTGTTGGGCTAAGTTCACGCAAAGGCGTGGCACAAAACGATACGTTCGTGCGCTTTTTTCCCGCTCGGCAAATTTGTGACGGCAACCCGGCAGCAGCGCATCTCCGACCGCCAAAGCCACGACAATTGAAGTCGGGCCGCGCGACGAAAGCTGCGCGGCCCTTTCGTTTGGGATGCCCGTTAGGCCTTGCGGTAGAGGACGCGATAACGCGGCGGCACGGCGTTGGCGACGGTCTGGCCCGGCACCTCGAAGATCGTGATGATGCAGCTTGCGTCCGTGCGAAGCACGGCTACGCCATGACGCCGCACGCGGCTAGCCCCGCGTTGAGCGCGTCAAGCCGCGCCTCGGTGACGAACTCGCCGACGAGGCCGCTCGCCGCAACCGATACCCGCGTCATGTCATTCATTCGCTATTCCTTTCGTCCTCATTCGGCGGCTTCGGCGGCGAAGGCCGGCACGTTGAGGCCGGTTCGCTGCGCGACGCCGCGCCCGTAAGCCGGATCGGCCTTGTAGAAGTGGGCGATCTGCCGCTCGACGATCTCGGGCGGCACGCCGCCCATCGCCTCGACGATGTTGTCCATCAGGCGCGCCTGCGCATCCGCCGGCAGAAGACGGAACAGATCGCCCGCCTGCCGGAAGTCGTCGTTGCCGTCGCGATGGTTGTAGCGGTCGGCAGCGCCGGTGATGGCCAGCGGCGGCTCGGCGAAGCGCTTGTCCTCCTTGGCGCCGCCGAACGAGTTGGGCTCGTAGTAGGCGTCCGTCGCGCCCGTCTCCTGAGGGAAGAAGCGCATCGGCCCGTCCTTGTGATAGTGCGCCACGGGACAGACCGGGCGGTTGACGGGCAGCATCTCGTAGTGCGTGCCGAGGCGGTAACGGTGTGCGTCGGCATACGAGAAAACGCGCGCCTGCAGCATCTTGTCGGGCGAGAAGCCGATGCCCGGCACGACGTTGGAGGGCGAGAAGGCCGCCTGCTCGATCTCCTGGAAGTAGTTGTCCGGGTTGCGGTTGAGCTCCAGGACGCCGACCTCGATGAGGGGATAGTCGGCGTGCGGCCACACCTTTGTCAGGTCGAACGGGTTGTACCAGTGCTTGCCGACGTCGGCCTCCGGCATGACCTGCACGTACATCGTCCACTTGGGGTAGTCGCCGTCCTCGATCGCCCCGAACAGGTCGGCCTGATAGGACTCACGCGTGCGCCCGACGATCTCATCGGCCTCGCGGTTGGTGTGGATTTCGATGCCCTGCTGCGTCTTGAAATGGAACTTCACCCAGTGGCGTTCCCCGGCCGCATTGAGGAAGGAGAAGGTGTGCGAGCCGAAGCCGTGCATGAAGCGCGGCGACTGGGGGATGCCGCGGTCGGAGAACAGGATCGTCACCTGGTGCAGGCTTTCCGGCGACAGCGACCAGAAATCCCACATGGCGGTGGGCGAGCGCAAGTTGGTCTTGGGGTGGCGCTTCTGCGTGTGGATGAAGTCGGGGAACTTGTAGGGGTCGCGCACGAAGAACACCGGCGTGTTGTTGCCGACGAGATCCCAGTTGCCTTGCCCGGTGTAGAACTTGAGCGCAAAGCCGCGCACGTCGCGCTCATGGTCGGCGGCGCCCATCTCGCCCGCGACCGTCGAAAAGCGGGCGAGCATCTCGGTTTTCTTGCCGACGGCAGAGAACATGTCGGCCGAGGTGTAGCGGCTGATGTCGTGGGTGACGGTAAGCGTGCCGTAGGCGCCCCAGCCCTTGGCGTGCACCGTGCGTTCGGGAATGCGCTCGCGGTTCTGGTGGGCGAGCTTCTCGAGCAGCTGATAGTCCTGCACCAGCAGCGGCCCGAGCGGGCCGGCCGTCATGGAATTCTGGTTGTCGGCGACGGGGGCGCCGGCCGTCGTGGTGAGGGTTTTCTTGCCGGCGTTGTCTTGTGTCATGGGGGCTGGCTCCGAGGTGCTGGCGTGGGGGGCCAGGGAGCTTTGCCGCAGGTGCGAAGTAAAATGATCTTTCCTGCGACCGGCCATAAGGCAAATTGATTTGAAGGACTTGCGGGCCCGGAGATGCTGGCCCTTTATGGGTTCGTTAGGGGCGGCGGGTGCGATGTGCTACCTCGTGTCACGCGGTTCGCCGCGCCGAAGGAGCCGAGCCATGACAGCCAAAACCTTCGGATGGGTGGTCGAGGTGAAGCCGCTGGGCCCGAGCCCGGCGCTGCGCTTCAACGTCGCCGAGCCGGACAAGCTGCAGGCTGTCGATGCCGTACGGCGGCGCGTGCGCGAGGCCTCAGGCGCCAACGTCGCGGCGACGGAGGCCCTGTCTAGCCACGCGGTGTATGGCGTCCTGCGCATGAAACGCGGCGACGTCAGCCGCGTCGGCTAACAGCCGGCGTCGCGAGCAACGTAAAAATATATCGTCTTTACCGTCTGTTACCCACGTTTGTGGCTGAGTGGTGCGAGCATCCGCGGGGCCTCCCCGCCTGAGGGAGCCGCCCATGACGATCGCCTCGCCGCTGAAGCGCAGCGCCAAGAAGGCCGCGCCCAAGAAATCCACCCAGTCTTTGGCCAAGGCGGTGCACGATCCGGTGCGCAAATCGAAGCCCAAGGCCAAGTTGCAGCAGCCCCGGCCGGCCATCGAGCAGCCGCCACGTCAGCCCGAGCGCCCGCGCCGCGGTGGCACCGATCCCGGCCCGCGCAACGTCACGGTCGATGCGCAGAACCCCGACCTCTTCATTCCGCCGAAGACCGACGCCGGCATCCTGCCCAACCTGCGCTTCTCGTTCGCCGACGCGCACATGCGCCTCGAACGCGGCGGCTGGACGCGCGAGATCACCGTGCGCGAGCTACCAGTGTCGGCCAACATGGCCGGCGTCGACATGCGCCTCAACGCCGGCGCCATCCGCGAGATGCATTGGCACAAGGAAGCCGAGTGGGCGTACATGCTCTACGGCAACGCGCGCGTCTCGATTATCGACGAGCAGGGTCGCTTCTTCATAGGGGACGTAGGCGTCGGCGACCTGTGGTACTTCCCGCCGGGTCTGCCGCATTCGATCCAGGGCCTCGGACCCGACGGATGCGAGTTCCTGCTGGTCTTCGACGACGGCACGTTCAGCGAGGACAACACCTTCCTGCTCAGCGACTGGATAAAGCACACGCCCAACGAAGTGCTGGCCAAGAACTTCGGCGTGCGGGCGAAGAGCTTCGCGCGCGTTCCCGACCCCGACCAGCTGTACATCTTCGCCGGCAAGGTGCCCCCGCCGCTCAGCCGCGACCGTGACCGCAAGGGCATCACGCCGACGCCGCTCCCCTACACCCACCGCATGATGGCGCAGAAGCCGCTCAAGACGAAGAGCGGCGCCGTGCGCATCACCGATTCACGCAACTTCCCCGTCGCCACGGCCATCGCCGCAGCGCTCGTCGAGGTCGAGCCGGGTGGCATGCGCGAGCTGCACTGGCACCCGAACACCGACGAGTGGCAGTATTATCTCGAAGGCCAGGCGCGCATGGGCGTGTTCGGCTCCACCGGCAACGCCCGCACCTTCGACTACCGCGCCGGCGACGTCGGCTACGTGCCGTTCGCCATGGGCCACTACGTCGAGAACACGGGCCCGGGCCCGCTGCGCTTCCTGGAAATGTTCAAGAGCGACCGGTTTGCCGACGTTTCGCTCAACCAGTGGCTGGCGCTGACCCCGCCGGAGCTGGTGCGGGCAAGCCTCGACATCGACGAAAAGACGGTGCGGGCCCTGCATAAGAAGAAGTCGCCGGTCGTCCCCGCATGAGACCGGGGCAGCGGGCGTGGACCTGCCCGGGCGTGCGGCTATTCGGGCGTAACCTCAAGGCCCTGAGCCCCGCGACAAACCGGCTGTGATGCGCTATACCGCGCCACACATGCGTATTGTCAGCTCCTCCGAAGACCTCACCCAAGCCTGTCGGCGCCTCTCGACCAGCGAGTACGTCGCTGTCGATACCGAATTCCTGCGCGAGAGCACGTTCTGGCCGCAGCTGTGCCTGATCCAGATCGCCTCTCCCGAGGAGGCGATGATCATCGACCCGTTGGCTTCGGGGCTCGACCTCAAGCCGTTCTGGGAATTGATGGGCAACGAGGCGGTGGTGAAGGTGTTCCACGCCGCCCGGCAGGACATCGAAATCGTCTATGCCCGCGCCGGCCTCGTGCCACGTCCCGTGTTCGACACGCAGGTGGCGGCCATGGTGTGCGGCTTCGGCGAGAGCGTGTCCTACGTCAACCTCGTCAAGAACGTGACCGGCGTCGACATCGACAAGTCGTCGCGTTTCACCGATTGGAGCCGCCGGCCGCTGTCCGACAAGCAGCTTGAATACGCGCTCGGCGACGTGACGCATCTGCGCGACGTCTATTGCCACCTGAAGGCCGACATCGAGAAGGCCGGACGCTTCGACTGGTTGAACGAGGAGATGGGCGTCCTCACCGACCCGAAGACATACGAGTCGCATCCCGACGAGGCGTGGCAGCGGCTGAAGCTGCGCGTCAAGAACCGCAAGGCGCTGGCGGTGCTGATGGAGCTGGCCGCCTGGCGCGACCGCTTGGCGCAATCGCAGGACGTGCCGCGTTCGCGCATCCTGCGCGACGAGGCGCTGTACGACATCGCCAATCAGGCGCCGACCTCGACCGAACAGCTGAGCCAGTTGCGCACGCTGAGCGAGGGTTTCTCGCGCTCGTCGCGGGCGCGTGACATCATTGATGCCGTAAAGCGCGGCCTTGAGCGCGACCAGAAGACGGTGCCGGCGGTAAGCCGCGGCGCGCAACTGTCGGCCGAATCCTCGGCGCTGGTCGAGCTGCTGCGCGTGCTCTTGAAGGCTTCCGCGGCGCGCAACCGCGTGGCGCCGAAGCTGATCGCCGGGTCGGAGGATCTGGAGCGCATCGCCGTCGAGGCCGAGCCCGACATTCCCGCGCTCAAGGGCTGGCGGCGACGCCTATTCGGCGAGGATGCACTGCGATTGAAGCGCGGCGAGATCGCCTTGACGCTGAGCGGCAGCGAGGTCGTGCCGATCGCCACCGCCCGCCCCGGCCGCGAAGCCGCTCAGTAAGATGGCGTGAACCGATGACCAAAGCCGCTCCGCCACGCGTTCCGTTGTCCCAGCTCGCCTTTATGCTGGTGTTCGCCGTTTTCTTCTTCGTCTACCTGGCGCGAGTGTTCAACGGTGGCGCGACCACGCTCGACTGGGTCACCCTCGGCATAGCCACGTTCCTGCTGGCCATCACGACGTATCGCGTGCTCGTCTCGCTCGGCAAGCCCGACGCCTGAGCGTTCGTCTGGCGCCAGCGAAGCCGCTCAATAGGCGGCAGGCGCTTGAGTCACCTCTCCCACAGGGAGAGGTCGGCGGGCATTCGAAGAATGTGCGCCGGGTGAGGGGATGTTCGATCTGAAGGCTCGTTGCCTGCCTGCGAGGGACTAACCCCTCACCCGAAAGCTCATTAGCATTCGCTTCCGACCTCTCCCCCCGGGAGAGGTGGAGTCGCGCAGTAGAGCGCGACTGCCTTACTGCCCCGCTGCTGCCTACTGCCTACTGCCCGCTGTCTCTACTTACGGCCGGGGTCGTAGCCGTGCTTCTGTTTCCACTCGGAGAAGAAGTAGGCGAGGTTGTCGTCGATCGTCTCGGGCAGCACGACGCGCACGGCGACCAGCTGATCACCCGCCTCGCTGCGCCCGGCGCTTTTGACGCCCTTGCCCTTCAGGCGGAACACGCGACCTGAGCTCGTACCCTTCGGCACGGTCAGCGTGACGCGGCCCGAAACGGTCGGCACCTCGATCTTCCCGCCGAGCACGGCCTCGTCGATGGTGATGGGAATTTCCAGGAGGATGTCGTCGTCATCGCGCTTGAACTGCGGATGCGGGCGCACGCGGATCTCGACCAGCGCATCGCCGGGCTCGGCCCCGCCCGCGCCGCGCTGCCCGCGGCCCTTGAGACGCAGCACCTGCGCGTCGGCAACGCCGGCCGGAACATTGAGATCGAGCGTGCCGCCGGCGGGCAGCGTCACGCGCTTGGTCGCGCCGGCCACCGCCTCGAGGAAATCGACCTCCAGCGTGTAGCGCACGTCGAGGCCCTTGGAGACGAAGTTGGGCCGCGCACCGGCGCGCTGGCCGGCGGCGCCGAAGATGTCGGAGAAAATGTCGCCGAAGCCGAACTCATCGAAGCCGCCGGCGCCGGCTGTCGCTCCGGCCCGCGCCCCGCGCGCGTACTGGCGATGGCGCGGATCGCCACGGCCGTCGATCTCGCCGCGGTCGTAGGCGCGGCGCTTGTCGGGATCGCCGAGGATCTCATAGGCCGAGGAGACCTTCTTGAAGCGTTCCTCGGTGCCTTTGGCGATGTCGGGATGCAGCTCCTTGGCGAGCTTGCGGAAGGCACGGCGGATGTCGTCTTCCGAGGCGTTCTTGGTCACACCCAGGGTGGCATACGGATCATCTGCCATTGCGTAAACGTCCTTGACCCATCGCCGGCCCCCGCCCCATCACCGGCCCCCCTTAGGCTAGCGGACCTCAGTCTAGCAAGAAATATGGCAGCGGCGGGCCGCGCACAATGGTTGCTCACCGGCCGATGCGGATTTCGGGGGCTTTCTCGACCAACTGGGCGAGCGAATCGAAGCGCCGGCGCAGCCGTTCGCCGTCGAGACCAGCGTAGGACTTCGGGATCGTCAGCACCAGCTTGTCGCCGTCGTAGGAGAGCGGCGTCTCGTCGATGACGCCGGCCACCCCGATCGACAGCATATGGGCGGTGCGGATGGCCGCCGCGACGATGCGCGCCCGCTTCTGCGCGCGCTTGGTGATCAGCACCTTGAGGCGCTCCGACAGCTCGTCGGCGTGCTCCTGGGAGGCCCCGGCGTGACGGTAGAAAATGGCCAGCGCCATGAACACGCGGCCCTGGTGGTCGATGCCGGAGAGCCCGGCGTGGGCCAGCAGGTTGAGGCTCTGCTCGCCGCGGTAGTCCGGGTGCTCACGCCAGCCGATGTCGGAGATGAGGCAGGCGGCATAGCGCAGGCGGCGCTCCTCGGGTGTCTCCTTGGGGCCGGGCGGCTCGAACAGCACGTCGGTCCACTTGCACAGCTCCCAGGCGTGCTCGACCGAGCGCGAGCGCAGGGCGGCGTACTCGGCGCAGAACGACAGCAGCGGATCCTTGCGGCGCTCGTGCGCCGGCAACAGCGAGTAGATCAGCCCCTCGCGGATGCCGAATACGGAAAAGATCACCTCGCTCGGATTGAGCGTTTTCAGCAGCCGCTCGAGGACGAGCGCGGCGTACGGCAGCACCTCGCGCCGCGCTTTTGCAACCTCCTCGAAGCCGGCGAGCCCCGACAGCTTCTTGGTCTTGCGCAGGAACTCGCAGAAGGCGATGGCCCCTAGGGTGGGGATCGCGTAGCCGTGCGTCACGTGCAGGGGGTAGTTCGTCTGCTCCATGAGCAGGCGGGCGATGGCGCGCCAGCTGCCGCCGACGGCATAGAACGGACGACCGGCCCCCTGGCCAAGCCACGGCACCTGAGCCAATGCCTCATCGATCAGCGGCGGCGCCTTTTCTATCTTGTTGCCGGTGGCATCGATGAGACGCAGGCCGCCGACGGGCAGGGTCGATGCCTGCTTCAATCGATCGGAGGCGATATCGATCAATTCGAGGCTGCCGCCGCCGAGATCGCCGGCGATCCCGTCGGGCGATACGAAGCCCATCATGATGCCCTGCGCGACGAGCTTGGCTTCCTTCTCGCCCGACAGGATCTCGATGCGCAGCCCGCACGCCTTTTCGGCGCGCACGATGAACTCGGCGCCGTCTTCCGCCTCGCGCACGGCGGCGGTGGCGAAAGCGCGCACGTTCTTCACGCCAAGGATGCGGGCGATGGAGCGAAAGCGCGCCAGCGCGGCGAGCGCGCGATCGACGGCTTCGCTGCCGAGCTTGCCGGTAGTCGCTATGGAGCGGCCGAGACCGCACAGCACCTTTTCATTGAACAGCGGCGTCGGCGCACGCACGGCGCCCTCGTACACGACGAAGCGCACGGAATTCGAGCCGATGTCGATGACGCCGATGGGCTCGAGCTCGTGAACCCGGTTCTGCTCGCCGAACAACCGTTCCAAGCTCGTCAAGTGCAGCCTCTGATCCGTCTCTTACGTCAGTCTTTGGCGAGCAGGCTGAAACGCGGCGGGAAGTTCTCCTTGAGCGCCTGTCCTCGGCCCGAAAGGCTCGGGTTGGTGAGGAAGTACTTGTGCGCGTTGAAGGCGTCCTCTCCCTTGGCCGGATGGATCCGCTCCGATGAGCCGTCCGACTTTATGCTCCAGCTCTGCTGGTTATCCTTGAGGTTCGCCACCATGATCTGATCGAGCACCTGCTCGTGCACGGTGGGGTTCATGATCGGAACCATGGCCTCGACGCGACGGTCGAGGTTACGCGGCATCATATCGGCCGAGCTGATGTAGACGGCGGCCTTCGGGGAAGGCAACCCCTGCCCGCGTCCGAAGCAGTAAATACGGGCGTGCTCGAGGAAGCGGCCGATGATGCTCTTGACGCGGATGTTGTCGGAAAGGCCCGGAATTCCCGGGCGCAAGCAGCACACGCCGCGCACGACGAGGTCGATTTCGACGCCGGCCTGGCTCGCCTCATAAAGTGTGGAGATGATCTGGCCGTCGACCAGCGCGTTCATTTTCATCCAGATGGCACCGGGGCGTCCGGCTTTGACGTGCTCCATCTCCTCGCGGATGTGCGCGATGATTCGCTGGCGCACGCCGTGCGGGCTCGCCGCCATCGCTTCGAGCTCGGCCGGCTCGCCGTAGCCGGTGACGAAGTTGAGGATGCGCGTGACGTCGCGGGCGATGGCCGGATCGGTCGTGAACAGCGACAGGTCGGTGTACACGCGCGCCGTCTGCGGATGGTAGTTGCCGGTGCCGATGTGGCAGTAGCTGACGAGGTCGGTGCCTTCGCGACGCACGATGATGCCGAGCTTGGCGTGCGTCTTCAATTCGATGAAGCCGTAGACGACATGCACGCCAGCATTTTCCAGATCGCGCGCCCAGCGGATGTTGGCGGCCTCGTCGAAGCGCGCCTTCAATTCGACGACGGCGGTGACGGATTTGCCGGCCTCGACCGCTTCCTTAAGCGCCTGCACGATCGGGCTGTCGCGCGAAGTGCGATAGAGGGTCCACTTGATGGCCATGACGTTCGGATCGGCGACCGCCTGGCGCAGGTACTGCACGACGACGTCGAAGCTCTCGTACGGGTGGTGGACGATCATGTCCTTCTTGCGCACAGCGGCAAAGCAGTCGCCGTTGAACTCGCGGATGCGCTCGGGGAAGCGTGAAACGAACGGCTTGAACAACAGATCGGGCCGATCGCCGACAATCAGTTGGGCGGTATCGGCGAGGGCGAGCAGGCCGTCCTTGATGAAGACGGAATCTTCGCCGACCTCCAGCTCCTCGACGACGAACTTCTTGAGGCGTGCCGGCATCGCCGCTTCCAGCTCCAGCCGGATCACGTGGCCGCGGCGGCGGCGTTTCAACGCCGTCTCATAGGAGCGAACCAGATCCTCGGCTTCTTCCTGGATCTCGATGTCACTGTCGCGCAGCACGCGGAAGGCACCCTGGCTCTTGATGGTGAAGCCGGGGAACAGCTCGGAAATGAAGAGGCCGATAATCGTCTCGAGCCGGATGAAGCGCAGCTCCTTGTGCTCGGCGTCCTGGCCGCCGAGGCGGATGAAGCGCTCGAGCTGACTGGGAATGGGGATGAGGCCGTTCAGAGCCCGGCTGTCGCTTTCGCGCAGCATCTCGACCGCCAGCGTCAGCCCCTTGTTGAGAATGAACGGGAAGGGATGTGCCGGATCGATGGCGATGGGCGTCAGGATGGGAAACATGTGGGTGAGGAACAGCCGCTGCAGCCAGCTGCGCTCGCTCGCCTTGAGGTCGCCCGGCTCGAGGATGTGCATGCCGGCCGCGGCCATCTCGGTCTTCAGCGTGCGCCAGCAGGCCTGCTTGTCGGCGACGAGCCCGGAGGCGAAGCGGTTGATGGTGCGCAGCTGCTGGGCCGGGGTGAGCCCGTCCTGCGATTGCGTTTGCACGCCGGCGGCCACCTGCCCGTAAATGCCGGCGACGCGCACCATGTAGAATTCATCGAGGTTGGCAGCGGAGATCGACAGGAAGCGCAGACGCTCGAGCAGCGGATGGTTCTCGTTCTGTGCCTCTTCGAGAACGCGGCGATTGAACTGCAGCCACGATAGCTCACGGTTGTAGAAGCGGGCCGGCCCCTCGGGGGGCGGCTCGATGGCTTCCTTACGTACGATTGCCTTCTCGCGCACTTTGTTCCTCGCGCTCGCCATTCTGGAGTGTCCTCGCCATCGGCAACGTTTGAGCCGCCGGCAAGCTAGGTCACAAATATGACATGCTGGCCACGGGACCCCAAAACCCAGCGAGAGAATGACGGCTTTGAGCCCGGAGCGGACCTTTATCCACCAGTCCGTGCCGTGTCAGTAAAAACTGCCAATTGAGCGTCGAAAGCACGCTTGAAGGCGGGCCGGGCTTCGCCGCGGGCGACATAGGCCGAAAGGTTCGGATAGTCGTCCAGTATTCCCAATCCCTTCGACCTGAACAGCACCCCCGCCATCAGAAGGTCGCCGGCGGTGAAGGCGCCGTCGAGCCACTCGGCATCGCCGAGGCGACGGGAAAGGTCGCCCAGCGGTTTACGGGCGCGGTCCCTGACGACAGGCAGGCGCTGCTCGTACCAGGGCTTGTCGCGCTCGAAGATCGCGGCGGTTGCGAGATCAACGAGCGGCGGCTCCACCGTGTTGAGCGCGGCAAACATCCAGCTGATCGCGCGCGCCCGGGCATTCGCATCGCCTGGCAGCAGGCCCCTATGGCGCTCCGCGATATGGAGCACGATCGCCCCCGACTCGAAGAGGGCGAGATCGCCTTCTTCATAGGTCGGAATCTGCCCGAAAGGATGCAGCGCAAGATGCGCGGGTTCCTTCATCTCGCTGAACGAAAGAAGACGAACGTCGTAAGGCTGGCCCACTTCTTCGAGCGCCCAACGAACACGCATGTCACGCGCCAGTCCCCTGCCGCGGTCGGGCGACCGTTCAAAAGCGGTGATGGTGGGGGGCATTGGAAAGCTCCAAATTACTCGTGGCTCTCGCCCAGGCTGGCGAGCGCCTCCGCGGCAAGGGGCCGCGTCAATTTACGGTGCGTCGCCAGCGCCAGGCGGTCGACGACAGCAACGATACGGCTGGCCGCCGCCATCGAGCGCTCCATGCGCAGCGCCAGGTAGTCGATCACCAGCGGCTCGACGGCGAGCTGGCGATCGGTGAAGAGCTTGACCAGCACCGCCTTGAGGAGTGCCTCGTCGGGCGGTTGCACCTCGACGATCGGCAGAGCCCGCAGGCGCGAGCGCAGATCGGGGACGCGGAACTCCTGCTCGCCGGGCGGGATGCGCGACGTGAGCAGCAGGGAAAGTTTGCTCTCGCGGGCGCGGTTGAGCAAGTGGAACAGCGCCTTTTCGTCGGCGATGCCGCGGTCGAGATCTTCCACGACGAGGGCCGCACCCGGCTCGAGCGCTGCCACGGCGGCATCATCGAGCGCGGCGGCTGTGACGGTGCCGGCACCCGAGCGCAGCCGCCACACGTTGGCCAGATGGCTCTTGCCGGAGCCCTGCGGTCCGGCGACCAGGGAGGCCGGATGCGGCCAGTTCGGCCAACGGTCGATCATCTCGACCGCCGCATCGTTGGAGCGGCTGACGAGGAAGTCCTCTGCACCCAGCGCTTGGCGATGGGCGAGGTCGAATACGAGTTGGCGTGGAGCTGCGGTCATAAGTCCACGTGATTGCGAATGATTACGGCGAAACTGGCCTCGGCAGCGACGGCAGCGGCGACGGCGCTGTGGGCAGCACCGAATTCACCGGTGGGGCGAGCGGAACATCGCCCGAATAGACGGGGCTTGCCAGATAGATCCGCAGCGCGAAGCGGACGAGGACGCCAATCGCCGCGGCGATGGGCACCGCGACCAGGACGCCGACGAAGCCGAACAGATAGCTGAACACGAACAGGGAGAAGATCAGCCACACCGGATGCAGGCCGATCTTGGAGCCGACGATCTTCGGGCTCAGGAAGCCGGCGTCGAGCACCTGCGCGCCGATGAAGATGGCGATGACGGTGAGGATAGGCACGGCCTCGGGCCAGAACTGGACGATGGCGATGGTGGTGGCGGTGATGAGGCCGAGCGCCCAGCCGACGAACGGCACGAAGCTCATGAGGCCGGTGGCAAGGCCCACCAGCAGCCCGTAGCGCAGCCCCGCCGCACCCAGCGCCAGCGCGTAATAGATGGCCAGCACCAGACACACCGTGCCCTGCCCGCGGATGAACGCGGAGACCGCATCGTTCACCTCCGTGGCGAGACGGCGGATGGTCGCCGCGTGGGCGCGCGGCAGCCAGGAATCAATATTGGCCAGCATCGGATGCCAGTCGATCAGCACGTAGAAGACGACGAGCGGGGTGACGAGGATGAGAGAGAGGAAATCGAACAGGGCGCGACCCTGGCTCCACAGCGAGCCGGCGACGAAGCCGGCCAGGGCCGTCATGTTCTCGCCGATCGTTTGCGAGCTGCGATCGATGCTCGCCTCGAATTGCGGATAGTGGGTGCCCAGCTGCTCGCGCGCCCACGTCTCGACGAGGCCCCGCAGCCGCGAAAGCTCGTCAGGCAGCGCGATGGCGAATTGCTGCGCCTGGGTGAGCACCAGCGGCACGACAAAGATGAGCGCGATGACGATGAGGCAGGCGAAGGCGGCGACGATGAAGGCCGCGGCGACGCCGCGCGGGACGCCCCATTGCGTCAACCGGTCGGCGGCGGGATTCATGAAGTAGGCGATGACGATGCCGGCGACGAACGGCAGCAGCACGCCGCGCAGCAGCGCAATGAGCAGGATACCGACGATCGCCGCTGCGAGCCAGAACAGCACCTGACGTTCGATGCGCATCGCTTTCAGCCCCGAGTGCCCCACCTGCAGCGGCATGATCAGCCGAGCCGCTCCGGCGATTCATAGCGGGACATGTGTAGCAGCCAACTGTGCAAATAGGCAGCTAGCGATGCAAAGGTCAGTGCGCCGGTGAGCCAGACGAGTATCCAGCGCGGCCAAGCGAGACCAAGGCCGAACCCTTCGTCGGCGAGGACGGTGGCGGCGAGAACGATCTGCGCCACCGTGTTGGCCTTGCTGACGATGAGCGGGCGGATGCGCATCGGGTGACCCAGCACCCACGACAACAGCACCGCGATGATGATGAGGATGTCGCGCGAGACGACGGCGACGACGAGCCACAGCGGCAGCTTGCCGTCAACGCCGAGCGCGAGAAAGATGCTGACGATCAGCAGCTTGTCGGCCAGCGGGTCGAGATAGGCGCCAAGCTCGGTCTGCCAGCCGAAGGTCTTGGCGAGGTAGCCGTCCACTGCATCGGAGATGCCGGCGATGATGAAGAGGATGAAGGCAACCTCGGTCTGCCCGGTGATCAGCAGCCAGAACACGACGGGCACCAGGATCACCCGCACGAGGGTGATGAGGTTGGGAAGATTCAGTGCCCGTTCCAAGTGTGGTCTCCGCCCGAGCGAGCCGCCTTGGCAAGCGCTCGCCTTCTTTACTCGCCGCTTATCGCCGCCGCGTTGATTGGTGCCTTGCCGACACCCTAGTTTGCCGAGCGAAGAATGAGCCGGTCGGCGCCATTCTCTAGGGCGAGACCGCGGCCGTAAAGGGCCGAGGCGAGCTCGTTGGCACCACCCGGATAGCGCAGCGTGAGGTCGGCGCCGCGGGCCGATTCCGCCTCGATGCGGACGTCTTCGACGCCCGGCAGATCGAGCAGCTGCCGGCGCATCTCGCTCCATTCGGCCAGGCTCTGGAACTGGGCGCGCATGGTCACCGGAGTGCCGCCGCCCGACGAGGTCGACGAGTAGGCAGGCGCATACGACGAGCCGGCCGACGGGGGTGCCTTCTTCGATTTCCAGCGGCCCTCGATCACGCCGAGCCCCACCACGGCGGCGAGTTCCATGGTGTAGGCGGTATCGCCGTCGAACACGCGGTAGCTGCGGCGCAAGGTGAAGCCGCCGACGGCATCGATGCCGGACAGCGTCACGTTCAGCCGCTTGGTCGATGGATCGGGATCGGCGATCGCCAGTATGACGTACGGCGAAGCATACTCGGCGGCGAGAATACGCTCGGCGCCGCCGCGGCCCTCGGCCGCCATTTTCAGCGTGTCAGCGTGCACCTGGCTCTTGAGCGCTTGCAGGCCGAAGGGCGTCAGCGAGTGCTCGAGGTCGAGCCCCTTCCAGGATTCGGTCCAGGCGCGCGCAGCCGCACCGCCGTCAACGCTGCCATCCGGGTTGCGGACGACGGGCACGACGATGATCTCGCGCGCCTGCTCCTCGACGAAGGGGATGCCTTCCTGCTGCAGCACTTGGCGCACGCTGTCGGCGCGGAAGGAGAAGTCGAGGCTGGCGATATAGCGAGTGGCCGAGTTGCGCTCCGAGCGCACCGACACGCCCTCCAGGAAGCCTGACGATTTGAGAGCCGAGAGCCGCTTCAAGCGGTCGTAGTCGGACACCGGGACGAGCCGCTTCAGCAGCGAGCGGAAGGCTGCCTGCTGACCGTCGGCCATGGCCTTCTGCTTGGCGGCGACGGCGTTTCCGGCCTGGGCATCGACCGGATAGCTGCCGACGGTGAACACTTCATCGTTGGGCGCCGCCACGCCAATACCAGGGAGGGCCGCCAAGGCGATGCCCGCCAGCACTGCGCACAGGAACTTCAGTCGAACCGCCGACACGCGCCCTCTCCATCCCCGGTTCCAGCCTTGCCACAAGCCCAGAATCGCCGCGAGTTGCCCATCGGCCGCCGAAGCTGCTAGGACGCCGCATCTCCCGCAGGCAAAGGGGGCGAAAGTTGGGTTCCAAGGTCCATGACAGAGCCTGATCGGGAAGGCAACCCGGCCATCACATACCGCGACGCCGGCGTCGATATCGACGCAGGTAACCGCTTGGTCGATCTCATCAAGCCGCTGGCGCGTTCGACGAGGCGCCCGGGGGCCGATACCGACCTGGGCGGGTTTGGCGGCCTGTTCGACCTGAAGGGCGCGGGCTTCCGCGATCCGGTGCTGGTCTCGGCCACCGACGGCGTCGGCACCAAGCTGAAGATCGCCATCGACACCGGCCAGCACGCCACCATCGGCATCGATCTCGTCGCCATGTGCGTCAACGACCTCGTGGTGCAGGGCGCCGAGCCGCTCTTCTTCCTCGATTATTTCGCCTGCGGAAAGCTCGACGTGGAGGTCGCCAGGGCGGTCGTTGCCGGCATCGCCGACGGCTGCCGGCAGGCGGGCTGCGCGCTGATCGGCGGCGAGACCGCCGAGATGCCCGGGATGTATCAGCCGGGCGACTACGACCTCGCCGGCTTCTCGGTCGGCGCGGTCGAACGCGGCGAGATCCTGCCGCGCGGCGATATCGTGGTCGGCGACGTCCTTGTCGGCCTCGCCTCTTCGGGTGTGCATTCGAACGGTTATTCGCTGGTGCGCCGCCTGGTGAAGGAGAGCGGGCTCGCCTGGAATGCTCCGGCGCCGTTCGAGACGGGCAAGAGCCTCGCTGAGGCGCTGTTGGCACCCACGCGCATCTACGTGAAGGCCGTCCTGGCGGTGATCGAGGCGCTCGGCGGAACGCAGGGTGCGGTCAAGGCGCTCGCACACATCACCGGCGGCGGCCTGTCGGAGAACCTGCCGCGCGTACTGCCGGACAACGTTGCTGCGCGCATCGATCTTAGCTCGTTCACTGCCTTGCCGGTGTTCGGCTGGCTGGCGCAGACGGGGCGGCTGCCGGACGCCGAGATGCTGAAGACGTTCAACTGCGGCATCGGCATGGTGATGGTCGTCGCCAAGGCGGACGCGGACGGCTTGGTGCGCCTGATGCAGGAATGGGGCGAGGCGCCCTACGTCATCGGCGAGATCGTGCCCCCGGGCGGCGCGCGCACCGACGCCAAGGGCAAAGGCGACACCTGGGCCGTGCAGTACGCCGGCGCCCTGCGCTACGCGTAGAGCCTTCGGCGGACCTCGCTAGTCGCTGCGATTGGTGGCGCGCGGCAACTTTTGCAAGAGCGCGCTGAGCGGCCCGCTCGGGCGCGCTTGATCGAAGTTGCGGCGCGCCTCATCGATCGCCGACTTATTGGCGCGCGCCCATAGCCAGAGTCCATGCAGGGGCACGGTGAGCGTATGCCCGCGCTCCGTCAGCGTGTAGTCGACGCGCGGCGGGTTGGTTGGATACACGGTGCGCGTGACGAGGCCATCGCGTTCGAGCCCCTTCAGCGTCAGCGTCAGCATGCGCTGCGAGACGCCGTCGATCGCCTTCAGGATCTGGCTGTAGCGCATCGGCCCCTTGGACAGCACCCCGACCACCATCACGGTCCACTTGTCGCCAATGCGCGCGAGCACGTCGGTGAGCGTGCGGCAGTCCGCATGCGGGTCGCTCCCGCCAGGGACAAGATTGGGCCCGCCAGGCACAAGCGTGTTCGTATCGCTCAAAAAAGTGCCTCCTTGTGCGATTTCAGGCGCGATGCATCTTAGCGTAGCGAACAAAAAGTGCCTAACGGCAATTCCTAATGTCGTTGGTCGCCTGGAGGTTCGCACACAGAGAACCACGAGGAGGTGGCCATGCAGGCCCTGCACGTCGATTCCAGCATTTCCGGCGCCCGGTCGGTCAGCCGGCAGCTCACGGCCGGCATCATTGCCCGCCTCCGGCAGACTACCCCTGGCCTCGAAGTCACCTATCGGGATCTGGCGGCAGCGCCCGTGCCGCAGCAGTCGCCGGGCCTCCTTTTCGCCAAGACGAAGGCCATGTACGAGGCCGGCGCGCTGTCGGGCGACATGGCGGAGATGGTCGGTGCCGCCATCCGCAACGGCGCCCACGTCGACGCCGCGACGCAGAGCGAATTCGCAGCGGCCAACGCCGCGCTCGACGAGTTCCTTGCCGCCGACATCGTCGTGGTCGGCGCCCCGATGTACAATTTCGGCATTCCCAGCCAGCTCAAAGCGTGGATCGATTGCCTCGCCGTGCCCGGCAAGACGTTTCGCTACTCGGCAAGCGGCGTCGAGGGCCTCGCCGGAGGGAAACGACTGATCATCGGGTCATCGCGCGGCAACTTCTATAGCGCGCCGTCGCCCATCGCCGTGCTCGACCATCAGGAAAGCTACCTCACCGGCTTCTTCGGCTTTATCGGGGTCACCGACGTCACGTGCGTGCGGGCAGAGGGAGTCAACGTCGGCCCTGAGCAACGCCAGCGTGCCCTGGACACTGCGCTCGCCGAAGCGGCCGCACTCCAGGCGGCCTGACGCTAAGAAAATCCAATTGCCTCTGTCTTGCCCGCGGCGGGTTCTAAACCGGCCGCCCAGCAAACGGCGCGGAGGACGTGGCGACGGGCCGACTATTCAAGAGGATCATTGTTGCCGCCGCGGCCTTAGTGGCGGTGGTGGCGCTGAGCGCCGTCGCACTGATCGCGCTGTTGGCCATCGCCGATCCTTTCGGCGGAGCGCCGCATCCGACCGACGCGGTGATGCTGGCGCAGTTCGCACGCGTGCGCCCGTCGCTGGAGGAAATCGTCGGCATGACCGCGCAGGATCCCGCCGTCGAGCGCCTGGCGGCGGACTTCACGCGGCCGGAGCCGCTGCCGATCTCGCCTGAACGCCTGGCAGACTACCGCCAGCGCCTCGAGAAGGCCGGCATCGCGCACGGGTTCAGCCATTACGGCGATACCATCGAGTTCATCGTCTCGACGCAGGGCCTCTCCATCAGCGGCAGCGGCAAGAGCTTTGTGCATGCAGAGGGCGCCGACCCTGACGCTACGGTGATCGACGGCGACCTCGATGCAGCTGCGGCGACTCCCGCCGGCAAGGACGCCCTGCTGCAACGGCGGATCGACGATCACTGGTGGCTGCAGTTGGACCGGCGCTGAAGCGCAGCCGCGTTTAACCCGCAAGAGCGGCTCTTCATTTTGTCGGACGACGGCCCAGGCAGTCGTCGCGTTCGCGTGTTATGGCAGTTCGATCGACGGCCTAACAACCACAACAAAGCCAGGGATTGAAAATGACCGGCGAGATCATCGAGGAGAAGGCGAGCCTGTGGTCCGCCGTCCTGCTGTTCAGCGTGACGTATCTGCTGGTGTCGGCGGCCGTCACAGGTGTGTTGATCGCTTTCGATCTCAACTCGAGCACCGGCGTCAGCATCGGCCTGCTTTTGGCGGCCACCGCCGTTGCCGCGCGCAAGTTCGTCATCGACCACCGCCGGCCGCTGAACCGCGGCGAGCAGGTGCGGTTCGCGCTTTGGGCCACCGCCGCAATGGCGGTCATTTCGCTTATCCAGGTCGCGGTCGTCGCGCCGATATACTTCTCCGCCGCCGAGCTGCCGCAGCTGATCGCCGAGTCCAAGGCGTGGGCCGCGGACAATGCGGTGCTGTTGTCGCTCATCACCCTGTTCGTGCTGCTACTGACTTTGATCATTCTCTACTTCGCGTCGGGCTCCTTCTCGCGCTGGTTCGACAAGCGCCTCACCGCCACCGGCAAGATCTGAACGCCGCACCACCGCGCGCGCGTCACGCCGCGACCATGGTGGCGTCACCGTTATCGGGCATCGATGCGGTCTGGTCAGTGCACCGGCGGTCGGCATCCAAATGAAATCGATATTGCATCACCCCGCCACGATCCTCGCCGCCCTCGGCGCGGTGTCGGGCACGCTTGGCTCGTATGGCCTCGGCGCCAACTACGGCGAAGCCCCCGAGCTCGGCATCTACATGGTCTTCGCCGGGCTGTGGTTCGGACTGGTGATTGGCTATGGCCTGTGGCTATGGGGCGACCATTCGTGGGGCGCCGCGGCGATCGCCGTCGCGGCCACGTGGATCGCATGGGAAGTAGCGGTCAACGTCGGACTGCAACTCGACCAGCGCTGGCTGGTCGGCACGGCCGTGCCCGACGGCCTCAAGAGCTACGTTACCGGGTTCGCGGCCGGCGGGGTCGGTGCCCTGCTGACCTGGGTGGGCGCCGCGGCGACGACGCCGGCACTCCGCCAAGTCTCGAGCGCAGGCCTCATCGTTTCGACCGGTGCGCTGTTCGGACTGCTGCTGCCGGCGACCAATCAATACGACTATCCGGCCATCCTGCTGTTGCCCTGGCAGATAGCTGTGGCGGCGGCGCTCGGGCTCAGCCTGGCGCCCGCCCCGAGCCGGCTCGACCTCCCCAGTGCTAGCAGCACCTGACCGCATGGCGCCGGGGTGCGACTCGCCGGGCCGCGTGCTAAGGCTCCCGCCATGGCCCAGACGAAAAAGCGGCTCGCCATCCTCATCTCGGGACGCGGCTCCAACATGATGTCGCTGATCGCCGCCGCGCGTGAGCCGGATTATCCGGTCGAGATCGTGTGCGTCATCGCCAACCGGCCGGAGGCGCAGGGGCTGTTCAAGGCTTCGGGCGAGGGCCTGGCGACACGCGCCATCGACCACAAGAGCTTCGGCTCGCGCGAAGGCTTCGAGGCGGCGCTCGATGAGGCGCTCGGCGAATTCAACGTCGAGCTCGTCGCCTGTGCCGGCTTCATGCGGTTTTTGACGCCGGCCTTCGTCGAGCGCTGGCGCGACCGCATGCTGAATATCCACCCCTCGCTGTTGCCAGCGTTCACCGGTCTTAATACGCATGAACGTGCTCTTGCCGCGGGGGTCAAGATTGCGGGATGCACGGTGCATGTCGTGCGCGCGGAGGTCGATTGCGGCCCGATAATCGGGCAGGCGGCGGTGCCGGTGCTCGATGGCGACACCCCCGAGACCCTCGCCGCCCGCGTGTTGGAGGCCGAGCACCTGCTCTATCCCCATGCACTTTCGCTTTTTGCCTCGGGCGCCATAACCGTGTCAGGCGAGCGAACAATCCTTAAGCAAGCTGCGGTTAACCAAGCAAAACCCTTGTATTGGCCACCACTGGGCTAGCGCTCCAGCCGTTGCCGCAGATCAGCGCCGCAGCGCCAAAATGAAGCGGAAACGCGTGGTCGCATGGACACTTGCGTCCGCCGGGTGGTACTTATTCTGCAGCCTTGGGGAGCCGGCTCTGCCGTGCGAGGTGTGCTTTTGCGGCTTTGCCCGTAACTCAGTTTACAACCCGTTGGCTTGATTAGGCATAGAAGTGCGTTTGAACGGCCTTCTCGCCGGAGAGACGTCATGACCGTTACCGCTAAGCAGCCTGCAGCCGACGCCGAGGCTCCCGCGCATGCCCAGGGTCTGGGCGATGAGTCGAGCATCTGGTTCAAGCTGACGCCCCTGTTGAAGGGCGGGCTGGACAATCCTCTGCGCATCATCATGCAGATGGCGGAGCGCTATGGCCCGGTCATCCCCATTAACCTTGCCAATCAGCGCATCATCCTGTTGAGCGAGCCCGAGCACTTCAAGCACGTGCTGGTGACGAAGGCCGACGCCTACATCAAGTATTTCGACGGTCTGAAGCCGATCTTCGGCAAGTCGATGATCACCAACGACGGTGCGCTCTGGCAGAAGATCCGCATGCCGCAGCAGCCGGCGTTCCACCCGGACATGTTCGCCGAGTACATCCCCTACTTCCTGGACGCGATCCGCACCAAGATGGGGATCTGGTCACAGGTCGCCAAGTCGGGCGAGACCATCGAGATGGTCGAGCAGACGTGGACGCTCGCCGCCGACATGATCTGCAAGGCGCTGTTTGACCGCGATATGCCATTCAATCCGCACTTCGTCTTCAAGTGCGTGAAGACATATACCGACGTCATGAACCACAAGGAGATCCGCCTCAAGAGACAGGCGGGCGAGATCTTCGAGATCACCGAGGAAGACGCCGCCAAGGCGATGGAGACGTGGGCCAGCGTGCCGCCGGCCGTGTTCGCCGCCGATCCGCGCGAGGAGCGCGAGCGCACGCTCCTGAAGATGATCGAGGCGGCCGTCGCCGACCCGAACATGCCGGAGTTCGATCAGCAGCAGGCAATCGACGAGTTGAAGCAGTACCTGTGGGCCGGCACCGAGACGACGGCGCTGACGCTCGCCTGGGCGCTATACGAGACGGCGCGCAACCCGGAAGCTGCCGAGCGCATCCGCAAGGAAGGCGAAGCCGTCTACGGCGACCGCGAGCCGACCGCCGCCGACTACTCATCCCTCGCCTATACCCGCGCCGTCATCCAGGAGACGATGCGCATCTACCCGCCGATCTGGGGCCTCATCCGCGTCGCCAGCGAGCACGACATCATCGGCGAGAAGGAAATCCGTCCAGGCGACCGTGTGGTGCTGTTCGCCTATGGCGCACATCACAATCCGCGCTTCTGGGAAGCGCCGGAAGAGTTCCGTCCCGAGCGCTGGATGGCCGGCGCTGCGAAGAAGCAGGTCAAGTATTCCTACCTGCCTTTCGGCGGCGGCAAGCGTTCGTGCATCGGCGGCGCCATGAGCCAGGTCGAGAACACGCTCGCCTTGTCGCTGCTGCTGCGCCGCTTCCGTCCCGAGTACGTCGGCCCCGAGCCGGCCGGCATCAACGCCACGGTGACGTTGACCCCTAAGGGCGGCCTCAAGTTCAAGATCCGTGAGCTGAGCTAAGCCGTTCCCCACCAATCCGCTGCCCGGCGATTTCGTGAGAGACCGCGTTTGCATCCCGGTACTTGTTGCCGGGATCCAGCGATCGGCTCAACGTCGCCGGCGCTCCTGCACGTCATCAATCTCCGCCACCGCAGCCGTAATTGTGTCCGGAGTTAGCGCTACGCTGCTGCCTCGTTGATTTAGTCATTTTCTCCATTGGCGGCGCACATGCGTAAGAACGCTTTGCTTGCGGTCCTGATCCTCCCTGCGGTGGCCATGCTCGCCCCCGCAAGCCGCGCACAGGACTGCCAGGACTATTGGACGGCGGCCTACAAGTGCATGCAGGGCTGCGGTCCCTGTGGCAGTGGACCGTCCCGCGGACCGGCGAGCGGACCACCCTCTGTCTCCCCTAAAGTGCAGCTGCTGACCGACCTCAACGGACAATTCGCGATCCTGCTTGGCGAGCTGCAGAGGTACCAAATAGCCGACATCGACGATGTCTATGTGGCGCCCGCACCGACGTCGTTCGACGAACTCGCCTCGCGCATCGACCGCGTTTATGTCGAAGCCTATTTCCAAAAGGAGAGGCGCTATTGGGAGTATGAGCAGTTCAATAATTTGCGAGCTTACTTGATGCCGGAGCTACGCGAACAGATTGGGCTACTCGAGTCGAAACTGGCAAGCGCACCCGAACGCCTGAAGGATGCAGAAACCCGGCGCGACGAGGTAGTGGCCAAAGCGGAGGCAGAGGAGCGGACGGCGGGGGTTCTGAGCGGCAACGCAGTCGCCATTCGGGGCGACGCCCTCGCCAAGCGCACAAGCGCGGTAGGGCCGATACTCGAGCTGCTACCCGCCGACTTAAAGGATCAGTTCAGCTCCGTAATAACGCGCCACGAAGAAGACCCTGCTTACGCCATAGAAGAACCTGCGCGCCCGCCTGCAGTGGCGGAGGCCCAGCCGCAGCAGCCCGCGCCGCTCAATATGAGCCATGAAAGCAATGAAAGCCTTACCGGCCCCAGGCAGAGGCCGCAGCCGGTCACTGGAACGATCGAAGAAAAGCTGGCAGCCTTCGACGACGTTAAAAAGAACCTGGCCTACACCTCGAGCTTGTTGCCGTCGCACGAGCAGCGGCGGCCGGCGTTGCTGGAGGAAGTTGCAGAGCTGCGCCGGCAGCAGGATTCGTTGAAGGAGCAGCTGAGCGCCATCGAGTCGCCGCTCGAGACGGCCAATGCGCTCGCCGACGAGGCCGAGCAGCGCTTTCTCGCCGCCCAGATCGCCGAGAAGGTGTCGGCCGGCAACGTGCTTCGTTTAGCGGCAGCGGCGGTGGTGTGGGAGCACGTCAGAGACGCGGTGGTGACTCCCCAGATCGAGACGATCCTGCAGGAGAACGGTTTGGCGAATGGTGTTGCCGGCCTTGAGATGCTGAACCGCATCCGCAACAGCCCGCAGGATTTCATCCCCAAGGTCGGCCCGCTCAAAGACATTCCGCGATTGATTGAGACGGCAAAGAAAGTGGTGAACGTCGAGGAGAACATGGAATCCTATGCGCTCGCCGCGGCCGAGGCCAATGCTCAGGTCGGCACGGCGGAAAGCGAAAGCCTCGCCTCGCAACTCTTCGCCGGGCTGAGCCAGGAGGGGATCGAGATCATGCGCACGGCCTCGGAGGCGATGAACGGTGCGCAAGGCAAGATTGCACAGGCACTCATGCAGCGCGCGCCCACGCAAGAATGAGCGTGACGTTCTGCCGTGTCGGGGCAACGCTGCTCCCGGCCTGCCGGCGCAGACTTCACGCGCCTACCAGAAGGGACAACCAAGCCCTGCTCGTCCGGAATTGATCCGGCGCAATGACCAGAGGCACCCCTAGCGCTTTCTCTGCTGCAGATCAGGGAAACGAGCGGTGGGCATGGCATGCTGGCGAACAAATTTACTGTGGCCGCGGTTGCGGTTGCGGCTGCGTCCGCACTTGCTCTGTCGGCCGGCGCGGCGTCGGCACAGATACATCCCGACGCCAAGACGGGCAGGCAGATCGCCGAGAAGCTTTGCGTCGGTTGCCATATCGTCGGGGCGCAGGCGCCCGGTGCTTCCGTCGCCGCCGACGTGCCGAGTTTCGCGCGCATCGCCAATATAGAGGGCCAGACGGCCCAGGAAATCGCCGGGGCGATTGTCGTGCCGCACCCACCCATGCCGCAGATCCAACTGACACGCGAGGAAATCGGCGACGTTGCCGCCTACATCCTGACGCTGCGCGACGCGCGTCCTTAGCGGCGGGGGACCAGGTAGCGCAGCTTCACGACGCCATCAGGGAAGGCTTCGATGCCGTCGAAGATGAGCGTTGGGCGTCGAGCGAGATCGTTGAGCAGGTTGAGGCCCGATCCCAGCAGCACCGGGACGAGGAATATCTCGATCATATCGATGAGACCTTCCTCCAGCGCCGACTGCATGGTGACGGCGCCGCCGACGATCCAGATGTCGTTGCGAGTCGTATCGCGCGCCTGCTGCAGCGCCGCCCGCACGCCGCGCGTATTCGGCACGACGCCCGGCGGTACGTCGCCGAGCGATCGCGAGGAAAGGACGAACACCGGCTTGCCGGCGTACGGCCAATCCTCGCCGATGGCGCTGATCATCTCGTAGGTGCGGCGGCCCATAATGAGCGCACCGACCTCGGCGACGAACTTGTCGTAGCCGTAGAGGCGGGCATCGTACGGCGCCAGCCAGTCGACGCTTCCTTCGCGATCGGCGATGAAGCCGTCGAGGCTGGTGGCAACGTAGAACCTAACGCGTGCCATGGAGGAAACCCCCGTGACCGCGCTAGGTACGCGCGGCCCTTCAGCCTACAATCTCGTTGGTCTTGAAATTCAAAGCAATCTCCCGCGCAGCGGAAGTGGTGCTGTCTGAGCCGTGCACCGAGTTGCGGCCCTTTGACTGAGCAAACCGCTTGCGGATGGTGCCGCGCTTGGCCTCACCGGGGTCGGTGGCGCCCATGATCTTGCGGTATTTGGCGACGGCGTCAGCGCCTTCCAGCACCTGCACGACGATCGGCCCGGAGGTCATGAAGGCGCACAGATCGTCGAAAAACGGCCGTCCCTTGTGTTCGCCATAAAACTTCTGCGCCTGGGTTGCCGTCCATCTCACGCGCTTTTGCGCGATGATACGCAGGCCTGCTTTCTCGATGAGCGTGTTTATCTCGCCCGTCAGGTTGCGGCCGGTCGCATCAGGTTTGATAATGGATAGCGTTCGCTCGATGGTCATCCCTCGACCTCTATTAAGAGTTTTAGATTTTTCTTGGATTGCGGCGCCTTATAACTAAGGCCCCATCCGGCCACAAGGCGACGAAAAGGCCGCCGTGGACTATCCCGCCCCGCGCCAGTGCGGCCAATTGACGAAGCGGGCCCGCTCGAACCACATTGGCGCCATGCAAAAAGGCCAGGATAAGCGCAGGGTGCTGCGCGCTTGGTGCCGCCGCCTCCCCGCAATGACACGAGAAATCCATGACTGGCCAGCAGGCTGACATTCAGTGGTACATCGCGCGCGAGGGCAAACAGCACGGCCCGCTGTCCGATGTCGAAATGCGCACATTTGTCGCGCAGGGTCATTTAAAGCCGACCGATCTCATCTGGCGCGCCGGTTTCGCCGACTGGCGGCCGGCCCCGGCGGTGTTTCCGTTCCCACAACCTGAGCAGCCGGCAGCCGCGCCGCCGCGCCCGGGCCCGACAACCCAGGGCCGTCGCCCCGAGCCGGCGCGAGCGCCGGCCCCGACAGCAGGACCCGGAGCGCCGGAGCGTACCTTTGAGCCGAACCGTATCCGTGTCGCGCAAGGATCTGATGACAGCCGTAAGTCCGGGTCGCGGCGCGCGTTGGGCTTGGTCGTGATGCTGGCATTGCTCGTCGGCGGCGGCTGGTATGCTTGGCAAAGCGGCGTCATCTCGTCGGTGACCGACGGGCTCTCCTCCGGGAAGGAAGGCGAGCAGGTTCCGACCGTCGCGGCGCCCGACGGCAACGCCGGTGCGCAGACGGCAGCGGTCGAGACTCCTGCGGCACCGGCGGTGTCATCCGCCGTGATCGACGCCGGGGCTCAGACGCTTGATGCCAAGTTCGAGAAGATGCCGGCGTGGAGTGTCGTCAAACGCGAGTTCCCCGACTGGTACGGCGAGCAGCTGCGCCAGGCGGCGCAACTCTCGGCACAGAACCAGCCCGAGCACGAGGTCAACAAGCACCTCGCCGAGGCGCTCGTCGCCCTGCGCCGCCAGCACGCCAACGAGGCTTTGTCGGCGAGCACGGAGCGCCTGAAGGCAGTAGCCGCGAGCTTCCTTGAAAATCTCAAGAGCCTCTCCAACCAGAGCGTCGGCGCCTGCTACGGCTTCATCTCGCAGGGCGAAACGGCGCCCGCCGTGATGGAGGTGCTGCAATCGCCCGAGCAGGGCGCCGCCGTGCAGGCACAGGTGGCTGCCATCTTCGAAGCGATCGCCGACGGCCGCAAATCGCCGACCACGCACGACAAGGCGGCCAAGACTGACTACGACGTGCTGGTGCAGGAGCTGACCAAGCTCGGCTGGAAGGAGAACGACCTCATCGTGTTCTCCAACCCGACGATGTTGTCGCGCGAGCCGCCGGAGCGCGTCTGCAAGATGGTGCAGGACTGGTTCTCGGCGCATCTCGCCGTGGGCGACCAGGGCACGCAGGAGCGCCTGCTGGTCGAGACCCTGAAGCCCGTCGTCTCCGGCTAATCCGAGTAACCGGCTTGCTGGCAACCGCCATAAAGATCGCCGTGACCGCTGCGCTGGTCGTGGCCATCTCGGAGGTCGCCAAGCGCAGCTCGCTGCTGGGGGCGGTGCTCGCCTCGATACCGATCACGTCGGTGCTGGCGATGGTCTGGCTCTATGCCGACACCGGCGACACGGAGAAGGTGGCCGAACTCGCAACCGGTATCTTCTGGCTCGTGCTGCCGTCGCTGGTGCTATTTGTCGCTCTGCCGCTGCTACTGCGTGCCGGTTGGGGATTCGCGCCGAGCCTCCTGGCCGCCAGCGCGCTTACCGTTGCCTGCTATTTCCTCATGCTGGCGATCCTGAACCGGTTCGGCATCGCGATCTGACCGGCGCGGCCGGTGACAGGGCGCGCGCGAGCGGGTATGTGCTCGACCCATGCTGCACATCAACGATCTCAGCTACCGCATCGAGGGGCGGCCGATCTTCGAAGGCGCGACGGCGGGCATCCCGACCGGCCACAAGGTCGGCCTCGTGGGCCGCAACGGCGCCGGCAAGACGACGCTCTTGAAGATCATCTCCGGCGAGCTATCGCCCGACATGGGCTCGATCACCATGGCGCGAAACGCGCGCATCGGCCACGTGGCGCAGGAGGCCCCGGGCGGGAACGAGAGCATTCTCGATACGGTGCTTGCCGCCGACACCGAGCGTGCGGGCCTGTTGGATGAGGCGGAGCACGCCGCCGACCCGCATCGCATCGCCGCCATCCACGAGCGCCTCAACGACATCGGCGCGCATTCAGCTCCGGCCCGCGCGGCGCAGATCCTCGCCGGCCTTGGCTTCGACGAGGCGGCCCAGAAGCGACCCTGCCGCTCGCTGTCGGGCGGCTGGCGCATGCGCGTCGCCCTCGCCTCCATCCTGTTTCTCGAGCCGGAAATCCTGCTGCTCGACGAGCCGACCAACTACCTCGACCTCGAAGGCGCGATGTGGCTGGAAAGCTATCTGCGCTCCTACCCGCACACCGTCGTCATCGTCAGCCACGACCGCGACCTCCTGAACCGCGCCGTGACGGCGATCCTCCACCTCGACCGCGGCAAGCTGAATTTCTACTCCGGCGGCTACGACGACTTCGAAGAGGCACGCCGCGAGAAGCAACGGCTCGAACTGAAGCTGAAGAAACATCAGGACGAGGAGCGCCGCCGCATCCAGGCGTTCATCGACCGCTTCAAGGCGAAGGCGACGAAGGCGGCGCAGGCGCAGAGCCGCGTCAAGGCGCTGGCCAAGATGCAGCCGATCGCGGCGCAGGTCGACGAGCGCGTCAAGCCGTTCCACCTGCCGCAGCCGCTCAAGCAGCTACCCAGCCCGCTGATGCGCTTTGAAGATGTGGCGATCGGCTATGCCGCCGACGCGCCGGTGTTGCAGGGACTGAACCTGCGCATCGACCAGGACGACCGGATCGCGCTACTCGGGCAGAACGGCAACGGTAAGTCGACCTTCGCCAAGTTGATCGCCGGCAAGCTGGCGCCGCTGTCGGGCCAGGTGTTCGGCGCCAGGCGCGTCGACGTCGGCTATTTCGCTCAGCACCAGCTCGATGAGCTCAATCCGCTGGCGACGCCATACGATCACATGCTGAAGCTGATGCCGGAGGCGACCGAGGCGCAGCGGCGCACGCGGCTCGGCACCTACGGCTTCTCGGCCGACAAGGCCGATACCAAATGCGCCAAGCTGTCGGGCGGCGAGAAGGCGCGGCTGCTGCTGGCGCTCGCCGCCTTCCACGCGCCGCACCTGCTGATCCTCGACGAACCGACAAACCATCTCGATGTCGATAGCCGCCAGGCGCTGGTCCAGGCGCTGGCCGAGTACGACGGCGCCGTCATCCTCATCAGCCACGACCGGCATCTGATCGAGGCGTGCGCCGACCGGTTGTGGGTGGTGCGCGGCGGCACGGTGCGCTCGTACGACGGCGACATGGACACCTATCGGGCCGAGCTGCTGGCCGAGCGCGGCGCCGGCACGCGCGGGCAGAGCAAGAGCGGCGCCAAAGCGGACGCGGCGCGCGGCGCGCGGGCCGACCAGCGGCGCGCGTCGGCCGACCGGCGCGCCAGCCTCGCGCCGCTGAAGAAAGCGATGCAGGCGGCGGAGAAAAAAGTCGAAACGCTCGGCGCCGACATTGCGCGGCTCGATGCCAAGCTCGGCGATCCGCAGCTCTATGCGAAAGACCCTTCCGCAGCGCAGAACGCCGCCATCGAGCGCGGACAATTGGCGAAGCGATTGAGCGAAGCGGAAGAGGCTTGGTTGATTGCCTCGGAAGCGTACGAGGCGGCGAACACCGACGTGTCGGACACCGCTGAAGCGTAAGCTGAGCAATTCGCGCAGCTATCTCGTCGCAAGTCACATCTGCGCGATTTGCACATGAATATTTGTTTTTGCTTGCCCCAATAGTGGCCACTCCGTGACGGGTGTATGACCGCAGGTGTGGGAGCTGGCCGCCTCGGTCTTAAGCGGGGACCGTGCCTGCGCGGTAGAGGGCCGTTCGGGGTCGCAGGCCAGCTCTCAACTTCTTCAAATATTGAAAAAACTCTGCGTCAGCGGCCGATCCAGCGGCCGTTGGCGATGCGCAGCGTTTCGCCCGGCGCGCGGCGCAAGAGGTAGACCCAAGCGTCGAACGTTTCGCCGCCGGCGAGCCGCACCTCGCGCACCAGGCGATCGTACTCGTTGCTGTCGCCGGCACCGTGTACATAGCCCTCGTAGTCATCGAGCCAGGCGAGCGCCGCATCAGGATCGGCGAGCAACACGACCTCGCCGTGCACGATGTCCTCCTCGCCGTCGGAGATCGCCGCGCCGGGGTAGCTGCCGAGATCGTAGAGGCGGGCAAAGTGCAGCGAGGAAGGACCGAGGCTGTCGGCTTCTTCGGCGAGGCGCAGGCGCTGCTTCACGCCGAGCGCGCTCCTGGCGCCGCTCATCAGCGTCCCATAGACGAAAAGGTAACGGCTGGTGTTGGCGGTCATGCGACGGACGTATCACAGGGCGGCCGCGGCTTCACGCTCCGTCATCCCGGCGAAGGCCGGGATCTACGCCAGCATCTACTATTCGTCAGCCGGGGAGGATTTCTCGGTCGAGCTGTTTCTCGCTACTACCGTCGAATACGCCGACACTTGCGTGGGTGCCGGCCTGCGCCGGCATGACGGAAAGATACGTGTCATCGTCGGGACAAACCAATGCGGGGGCGGTTAGCCGGAGATTTTGGTGAAGTCGGCGACGGCGAAGGTGGCGGCGCGGATTTGCGATAGGAGATGCAGGCGGTTCCGGCGCAGCGCCGCATCGTCGGCGTTGACGGTCACCTTGTCGAAGAACGCATCGACCGGGGCGCGCAGTTCGGCCAGCGCCCGCATGGAGCCGGCGAAGTTCTCCACGTTGAGCGCGGCGACGGTGTCGGCCTTCACCTTGTCGATGGCGGCGGCGAGCG
>JBDTOR010000005.1:0-35156 GCA_039933175.1 Hyphomicrobium sp.
CACCCGCACCGCTAGCGTTAGATGAAGCCGCGGTGGAATATCAAAAGCGGCCCACAGCCTTGCGCTCCCGTTCCCGGCAAACTTCGCTGGAAGCGGTTTTTTTGCCGACTCCCCAGGGCGCTTTTCAGTGCGGGCGGTTGGCGGTCTGCACAGGGAAACACTGCGCAGGCATGGCCTGCATGAGCCGACTCAGTGTGCGTGGTAGCGACCATTCTTCCGGAACAACCGCGCGCACGGGTGCCAACATCAATCGCGACGCTAAATCCACCTTCGGCGCCAGGCTGGCGCGACTGTGCGGCGTGGCGCTTCTATCGTTCGTTGCCGCCGGCTGCGCCTATCACGGCAACGGCCCGATCGAAGTGCACTACCAGAAGTACAAGGCGGGCATGCCGGAAGGCGACAAGGTCTTCGTGTGCAGCGCCTATGGCTGCCGCACGCAGTCGCCGTTCAGGTTCACTGCGGCCGACATAGCCGAGGTCAAGAAGTTCATGTCGGACAAGCACACGGCGACCCCCGCGGCAGAACGCGAGGCAACCAAGCTGGCGATCGCCTGGATGGGACGCAGGGCCGACACGGCCGTCGGCACGGCCGGAGACCGGCCTGGCGACGACATGCAGGGTAACGGCGACCCCGGCCAGATGGATTGCGTCGACGTCGCCACCAACCTGACGAGCTACATGCTGGTCATGGAAAGCCACAAGCTGTTCCATCACCACAGCGTCGGGTCGATCTACGTCAAAGAGGACATCCGGCGCGGCTGGGACGGCTGGACCCATTACGCCGGCATCTTGGTCGAGAATAAATCGAAGCAGAAGTACGCCGTCGACGGCTGGTTGCTGGCCAGCGGCAAGCAGCCGGAGATCACCGAGGTCGAGAAGTGGTACATCGACGACGGCGATCTTCTGTTCGGCGGCAAAGCGCCCGTCACCACCGCCGCCGCGCCCCAGAGCGCGCAATAGCCAAGCCCTTGCGGTAGCCGGCGCCCTTTCAACTCCTCATCGTTTTTCCTATTGTAACGCGGTCGCGGCCAACCGATCGCAGGCACGCATGTTCGTCACTTTCTTCCATGCCCTCAAGCGCGCCGGTCTCCCGGTCACGCTGAAGGAATATCTCACCCTGCTCGAGGGCCTCGAGGCCGGCGTCACCGGACGCGAGGTCGAGGAATTCTATTTTCTGTCGCGCGCCTGCCTCGTCAAAGACGAGCGCAATCTCGACCGCTTCGACCGCGTGTTCGGCGAGGTGTTCAAGGGCATCGCGACATTGCCCGACGCCATCGAAGCGGAGATCCCCGAAGAATGGCTACGGCTGGTCTCGGCGCTCCACCTCAGCGAAGAGGACAAGGCCCGCATCGAGGAACTCGGCGGCTGGGAGAAGATTATGGAGACGCTGCGCCAGCGTCTGGCAGACCAGAAGGAGCGGCACGCGGGCGGCAACAAATGGATCGGCACCGGCGGTACCTCGCCGTTCGGCGCCTACGGCTACAATCCCGCCGGCGTGCGCATCGGACAGAACGAAAGCCGTCATCAGCGCGCGATCAAGGTGTGGGAC
The DNA here is from genome assembly GCA_039933175.1 of Hyphomicrobium sp. Taxonomy (GTDB): domain Bacteria; phylum Pseudomonadota; class Alphaproteobacteria; order Rhizobiales; family Hyphomicrobiaceae; genus Hyphomicrobium_A. The sequence goes on from JBDTOR010000005.1 coordinate 1,549, forward strand.
AAGCGCGAGTTCAAAGACCTCGACGACGCGGTCGAGATCGGCACGCGTAACATCAAGGTCGCCCTGCGCCGGTTGCGCTCGTTCGCCCGTACGGGAGCGGCCGATGAACTCGATTTAGCAGGGACCATTCGCGGCACCGCCGAAAAGGGCTACCTCGACATCCGCATGGTCCCTGAGCGGCACAACACCGTAAAGGTGCTGATGTTCTTCGATGTCGGCGGATCAATGGACTGGCACATCAAGGGCGCCGAGGAGCTGTTCTCGGCCGCTCGCTCGGAGTTCAAGCACCTCGAGTACTATTACTTCCACAACTGCCTCTATGAGGAAGTCTGGAAGCACAACGCGCGCCGGCGCAGCGAACTCGTCGCGACCTGGGACGTGCTGCATACCTACCCGTCCGACTACAAGGTGATCTTCATCGGCGACGCGGCGATGAGCCCTTACGAGCTGACCCATATCGGCGGTGCCGTGGAGCACATGAACGCCGAGCCGGGCGCCCTGTGGCTCCGGCGCGTGACCCAAACCTACAAGCACTGCGTCTGGCTCAATCCGGTGGCCGAGCGGCATTGGGGCTATACGCCGTCGATCTCCATGATCCGCGACGTGATGGAAGGCCGCATGTACCCGCTGACCTTGGGCGGGCTGGATCAGGCGATGGTCGAGCTGATGCGCTGACGGCGAGCCCCTCGGAAGTAACCAAGGTTGTCTAGACCGCCATAAATAAGCCGCTGCAACGCCGCTGAGCTGCGATTGACGGGACTCAAATTGACGCTAAGGTCCGCCAAACGGGGATGGGAATGAGGGGCGCGCCATGAAGGCCGCAGGCATGATCGTGGCGTTTGTCGCGGTAGCCCTAGCAGGCTGCTCGGCAGGCTCCGGGCTGACCACCGGCGCATTGCTCGGCGAGGACAAACCGGCGGCGCCCGTCAACGATGGCCCCTCGCGCGCCTTCCAGGTCGGCACGGCCTCCGCCCGCGCCGTCAAATGCGGCTTCAATTTCGATCCCGCCAAGCTGAAGACCAATTACATTGCCTACGAGAAGCAGCAGCCGGGCGGCCAGGACGTCTCCAAGGTCGAGCGCATCTACGACGTCTCATTCAACGGCGTTGCCAAGGCGGTCGCCGCCGAGGGCGACTACTGCTCGGATGGCAAAACGCGACAGATCAAGGCCGACCTCACGCGCCACCTCGCCGGCGACTACACGCCGAACCCGCCGAAGCCCGCGGAAGAAGACGGCCTCCTCTCGGGCTGGGGTCAAGGCGGCAGCGACAGCGAGGGAATGAAAATCAAGCATCCCATGGACAACTCCGATTGATGCGCGGGCACCGGCGCGACGCTGCCCGCGATGGCCAGTGGCCGGGGAGCATCGTCTGAGTGCAGCAGCTCCTGTGGTTAGAGACACTGCTGAAGTTCGTCCCCGGCATCCTGCTCGCGGTTGCCCCGCTCACCACGCTGCGCCTCCTCGGACTGCCGCGCCCCGACACCGGCTTCTGGCCACGGCTGTGTGGCGCGATGCTGGTCGGCATCGCCGGCGCGCTGTTCCTCGAAGGCACATCCACCGGCCACGGCTTGGGGCTTGCCGGCGTCATTATCATTAACCTTTGCGGTGGAGCGGTCCTCGCCGCGCTGCTCGTTTTGGACCTCGGCCCCCAGTCAACACGCGGCCGCGCCGTCGTCTGGCTGGCCGTTTGCGCCCTCTTCATTCTGAGCGTTGTCGAAATCGCAATGCTCTGACCCCATTAACGTCCTGTGGCATGCCGATTGCTGATCTTCGGGCAAAGGCGGAGCGTCGGGCAACGCGGAGCCATGCCGACACGTCACAGGAAGCACGGATGAATTCAGCATCTACCGCCGCCCTGCCGCGCGTGAGTGCGACCGCATCCAACCCTGCCGGAGAGGAGCCGCCGGTCGCGTTGGCCGAGCCGCAGGCGCCGGCCGATACCGAACCGTGCCGCTATGAATTCGTGACGACGCGCGCCGGTTTCGACGCCCTGGCGCCGGAATGGGATGCGCTGTTCGATCGCGCCGGGCGCGGCACCCAGTTGTTCCAGACCTTCAATTGGAACTGGCACTGGTGCAATCACTACCTCAGCGGCGATAGCCCCCGTTCGCTCGCCGTCGTCGTCGGGCGGCGGTCTGGCCGGATGGTCATGGTATGGCCGCTCATCGCCGTGCGTGGCGGCGGCCTGCTGCAGCTTTCCTGGATGGGCGAGCCCGTCACGCAATACGGGGACGTTCTGGTCGAGAATTCCGCCGCCAGCCTGGCCCAGCTGTCCGGCGCCTGGGCGCGCATCGTCCATCGCTTCAAGCCCGATGTCGTGCGGTTGGCGCGCGTGCGCGACGATGCCGCCATCGCCCCGCTCATGCGAGAGCTCGGCGCACACGTCACCGCCCAGCAGCAGGCGCCCTACCTCGATCTTTCCGACGCTCCCGACTTCCAGACGTATATCGAGCGGCATTCGTCCCATTCGCGCAAAAAGCGCCGCGCGGCCGCCAAACGGCTGGCCAAGATCGCGCCCGTCTTTTCGCGCCATGTCGAAGGCCGCGAGACCGCCAGGCTAGCGCGCGCGGCCGTCGAGATGAAGCGCAGCCAACTCAAGGAGCGCGGCCTCGTCTCACCGGCATTCGCCAACGAGCGCATCGACGGCTTTTTCGCCGACGCCGCCGACGGCCAGGGTCGCTCGCCCGGCACCCTGGTGTATGAACTGAAATGCGACGGCGAGCTGGCAGCACTCGACATTCTGTTCCGCTGCAAGGATCGCGTGGCCGCCCACATCCTCACCTACGCGGCCAAGTTCCAGAAGGAAAGCGTCGGAGTGCACTTGCTGGAGCACGCCATCGAGCAGGCCATCGCCGACGGCTACCGCACCTTCGACCTGCTGGCGCCGGCCGACGAATACAAGCTGCGTTGGGCAGACGGGATGGTGCCTGTCACCGACTGGGCGCTGCCGGTGACCGGCAAAGGCGCCGCCTACACGCACATCCATTTGATGCGCATCCGGCCGTTGATGAAATCGCTGTTCGGGCGTTTGCCGGGCCCAGTGCGGCGGTTTCTCGTTAGGCGCTACATCGCCTAGCGCCTAGTGAACGCCGAGCTTCTTCTGCAAACTCGACGATGACGTCGTGTACTGGAACAGCAGCTTCTTGCCGGGATAGACGATCTTAGCCGCCTGCTGCGCCATCAGCGCCACCTCGTGGAAGCCCGACAGGATGAGCTTCAGCTTGCCGGGATAGGTGTTGATGTCGCCGACGGCGAAGACGCCCGGGATGCTCGTCTCGAACTTTTCCGTATCAACGGGGATGAGGTTCTCGTTCAGCGCCAAGCCCCAGTTGGCCACCGGCCCGAGCTTCATCGTCAGGCCGAAGAACGGCAGCATCACATCGACGTCGATGCGCTCCTCGCCGTCCTTGGTCTTGATGGTGGCGCCTTGCAGCGCATCGCCGCTGCCGTGCAGGGCGCCCACCTGACCTATCATTAGGCGCACAAGGCCCTGCTCGACCAACTTGCGCATCTTCTCGACCGAATGCGGCGCGGCGCGGAAATCGTCGCGCCGGTGGACGAGCGTCATGCTCTTGGCCAGCGGCTGCAGGCTCAGCGTCCAATCGAGCGCGGAATCGCCACCGCCGACAACGAGGACCGACTTGCCCTTCATCGTCTCCATGCGGCGCAACGAATAGAGCACCGACTTGCCTTCGAATGCCTCGATTCCTTCGAGCGGCGGCCGCTTCGGAGTAAACGAGCCACCACCCGCGGCGATCACCACCACTTTGCAGATGAACTCCGTGCCGGCATCGGTCTTGAGACGAAAGCGGCCGTCGGGCAGACGCTCGAACTCATCGATCCGCTCGCCGAGGTGGAGCTGCGCCCCGAACGGCTCGATCTGCTTCAATAACCGGTCGGTCAGCTCTTGGCCGGTGACGATGGGCAGACCCGGGATGTCGTAGATCGGCTTTTCCGGATACAGCTCGGCGCACTGGCCACCCGGCTTGTCGAGGATGTCGACGACGTGCGCCTTGACGTCGACAAGCCCGAGCTCGAACACGGCGAATAGACCAACGGGGCCGGCGCCGATGATGACTGCATCTGTCTCGATAGGAGCCGCAGCGGCGGCCGAGCTGACTTCGGAGCTCATGCCCTAACCCTTTCGAATTCTCAGAACTGCTTCGCCGGCACGCGGACGACAAGGCCATCGAGATCTGGCGTCAGCTTGATCTGGCAGCTAAGGCGGCTCGACTCTCGCACGTCGAAGGCGAAGTCCAGCATATCCTCTTCCATCTGTGCCGGCGCGCCGGTCTTCTCGCGCCAAGCATCATCCACGTAGACGTGGCAGGTCGCACAGGCGCAGGCGCCGCCACACTCGGCCTCGATGCCGGGGACATCGTTCAACTTGGCGGATTCCATCAACGTAACGCCCGGATCCGCCTGAACCACCTGCTCGCTACCGTCAGGCTGAATGAACGTGATCTTGACCATCTCGTCTGGCGGCTCCGGGTGGCAGGCCGACGCGCGCGGGCGGCCGGGCACGGACGCCGGCTGCCGGCAGTCGTTTGCCCCGCACCAATAGTGGGCGCAGCCAGCAAATTCAAGCCTTGCAGGTCGGTGAGGCGGTGCGTCTCAGGTCACGTCGCAGGCAGCGCGGCGATGAAATCGCGTGCCGCCCGCGCTGCTTCTTCGAGGCGGTCGACGACGGCGCCGCGCTGTGTCGCAGCCGGCAAGCCGTGCATCCGTTCGGCATCCTCGGCGATTGTTGCCAGGGGCCAGGCGCCGACCGCGCGGGCCGATCCCTTCAGGGTGTGCGCTGCCATCGCCCAATCCTTCTCGGTGGGCGCCTCGCGCAGCGCGGTGATGGTGATCGGCAACTGGCCGACGAACAGCCCGAGGATTTCCAGCTCCAACCCGCGATCGCCCAAGGTGTAGCGGCGCAGGTGGGCGAGATCGACCGGCATGGCCGTCTCGGGGAGGGAATCACCATGCATATCCGGGTGCGTCGCGTAACGGGGCTTGGCAGGGGGCAAAATCGTAACTCCGCACAACTTCCGGATGGGCAACAACCCTCACACACAGCTTATAAATGCCGGTAAATTGCGCCCCGCCAACTTGAGCATTAACCTTCGACCGACTCACTCGCTGCGATGCCGCGGGGCAAAGGCTGTGGAACCTTTCTTTTGCCCCAAACACCGGCCAAGCGTTGGGAGACGGGTGGACTAGCATTTCTGACGGCAGGCGTTGAAGTTGGCCTTGTGGGGAGGCCGTGCGCCGTTCGATTTGCTGACCGATTTCCCGTTCAGTCGCGTGCTCTGAAGACAATGACGGGGGAGACGCGTCACGCATGGACGGGGCAATGGCGCAAGACAAGAACCTGCTCGACGAAGAGGAAGGCGTTGCTCGGTCCGAGCCGACGCTTTCCCCGCCGAGCCCAGGGAATTCGCCGAGCGCGTCCGACGATGACGTAAGCGAGCCGCCGTTCGAGCATACCGCGCCGCCGCCTGCGATGCCGCCGCCGATCCCAAGCCCATTGTCCGCCGCACCATCACCAAGCACATCGCCGGGTGGATTCATCCCGGGCGGCTTCATTCCGGCCACCGGCTTCATGTCGACCGCCACAAGCGCCGCGCCCGCCATGCCGCCGCTTCCAGCGCCTGAATTGCCGGCGGCGGAAAAAACGCTCCTCGATACACCCGAGGACGATGTCGAGCCCACCGAGGTCGCGCCCCGCCGCCGCATGGCGCGCCGCCGCGCCGCCGGTCCCTCGCGCAACCGCATCGCCGCCAACGACGACGGCCCCAGCATCGGCGGCCTGATCTTCGCCCTGCAGCAGAAGCCGTCCAACGCACCGTACAAGTTCGCCGGCATGGCGAGCATCGTCTGGGGTGCCCTCGGCGTTGCCTTCATCCTCGCCTCGATCACCAACGCCGCCCCGATGGTCGGCTGGCTCGAGCTGCTCGCCCGCCCGACCACATTCCTCACCATCGCCGCCATCATCGTTCCGATTGCACTGCTGTGGCTGATGGCCATTCTCGCATGGCGCACCGAGGAGCTGCGCCTGCGCTCTTCGACCATGACCGAGGTCGCCATCCGTTTGGCCGAGCCCGACCGTCTCGCCGAGCAGAACGCCGCCTCGCTCGGCCAGGCCGTTCGCCGCCAGGTCGGCTTCATGAACGACGCCGTCTCGCGTGCCCTGGGTCGCGCCGGCGAGCTCGAAGCCATGGTGCACAACGAGGTTAGCGTTCTCGAACGCTCTTACGAGGATAACGAGCGCAAGATCCGCGGCCTCATTTCCGAACTTTCCGGAGAGCGCCATGCGCTGGTGAACACGTCCGACCGCGTCACCGAAAGCCTGATGCGGCTCGGCAGCGAAATTCCGACACTGATCGAGAAGCTGTCCGACCAGCAGGTGAAGCTGGCCAAGGTCATCGAAGGGGCCGGCGAGAACCTGACGACCCTCGAAACCTCGCTCGCCACCAGCGTCGGCAGTCTCGAGAGCGCCGTCGGCGGGCGCACCCAGGACCTGCAGAACGTACTCGAGAACTACACCTCTGCACTTGGCACCGCGCTCGGCAGCCGCGCCGAGCAGATGCAGATCACCTTCGACAATCAGCTGCAGCAGCTCGACAGCTCGCTCGGCAACCGCACCGAGAACCTGCAGACCGTCTTCGAAGAGTACGCGCGCGCCCTCGATGCCGCGCTCGCCAATCGCGCCCAGGCGCTCGACTACCAGCTCGTCGAGCGCACCCGCTCGCTGGACGAAGCCTTCGGCGAGCGTCTGCGCCTGTTCGATGAGTCGATCATGCGCTCGACCACGGCCATCGACACGGCCGTCGTCGACAAGACGGAGGCGCTCACCAGCGCGCTCGACGCACACGCCATCAGCTTCCGCGAGACCATCGGCAAGCAGGCGAGCGACCTTGATGAATCGCTGATGCACGGCATCAACTCGGTGCGCCGCGCCTCCGAGAACATCACCCGCCAGTCGATTAAGGCGATGGAAGGCCTCGCCGGCCAGTCCGACCTTCTCAAGAACATCTCCGAGAACCTGCTCAACCAGATCAGCGGCGTCACCGGACGCTTCGAAAATCAGGGCCAGCAGATCATGAAGGCGGCCAACGCCCTGGAGACCGCCAACTTCAAGATCGACAAGACACTGCAGAACCGCCACGCCGAGCTGGCCCAGACACTCGATCGGCTATCCGGCAAGGCCGACGAGTTCTCCTCTTTCGTCGGCGACTACTCCTCGACCATGGAAGGGTCGCTGTCTGAAGCCGACGTGCGCGCCCGCGGCGAGCTGGAGCGCATGCGCGCCCACACCAGCGCCGAGAGCGAGCGCACCTTGGAAGATCTTCGCCACCGCCTGACCTCGGTGTCGACGACCATGACCACCGAGCTCGGTTCGTTGTCGAATCGCTTCGCCGCCACCTCCGAGGAGATGCGCCAGCAGGCGTCCCGCGCTGCCGCCGACATCGCCGCCGAGCAGGCCCGCCTGCGCACCGAGGTAGAACGCCTGCCGGTCACCGCGCATGAAAGCTCGGAAGGCATGCGTCGCGCCCTGCACGATCAGATCAAGGCGCTCGATCAGCTATCGCAGCTTGCCGCCCGCTCCGCCGTGCAGCGCGACGTCATCCAGCCGCACGCGCCGCTGCAAAGCGAAACGATGGCGCCCAACCCGCAGCCGCGCCCGAACGCGCCGGCCCGTTCGCTCACCTCGCTGTCCTCGACCATCGCGCAGGAAATGGGCAACCGGCAGCGCCAGCGCGGCCCGGCGCCCGACAACCGCGAAGGCTGGTCGCTCGGCGATCTGCTGGCCCGCGCCTCGCGCGATGAGGAAGGCCACGGTCAACCCAACGGCGCCGCCGCCCCTGCCCCGCAGCGTCCGCCGCAGGCTGCCTTCAACCTCGACCTCGAAGCCATCGCCCGCGCGCTCGATCCGGCCACCGCCGCCGCCATCTGGCAGCGACTGCGCTCCGGCCAGCGCGGCGTCATGGTGCGCAGCATCTACGGCAACGAAGGGCGCGCCGTATTCGACGACATCAGCCATCGCTGCCGCAACGACGGCGAGCTGTCGCGCACGGTTGGGCGCTATCTCGCCGACTTCGAGCGCATCGTTTCGGAATCGGACGCGCGCGATCCGAGCGGGCGCCTGTCGCACGGCCAGCTCGTCTCCGACACCGGCCGCGTCTACCTGTTCCTCGCCCACGCCTCCGGCCGTCTCGGCTGAGCGCCATGGCGCTGCCCGGCGAAGCGCAGCTCATCGAAGCCCAGGCCGAGACATGGCCACTCGCCAAGCCGTTTGTCATCGCGCGCGGCGCCAAGACCGAGGCGCATGTCGTCGTGGCCCGCGTTGGCGCCAGCGGCCACGAGGGCCGCGGTGAGGCTGTCCCCTACGCGCGCTACGGCGAGACCGTCGAGGATGCCCTGCACGCACTGCGTGGCCTGCGCGGTCCGCTGACCCGCGAGCGTCTGCCGGAATTGCTGTCGGCCGGTGCGGCGCGCAACGCGCTCGACTGCGCACTTTGGGATCTCGAGGCGAAGTTGGCGGGCAAACGCGCCTGGGATCTCGCCGGGCTCCCGGCCCCGCAGCCGGCGATGACCTGCTACACCCTCAGCCTTGGCGATCCGCCGCAGATGGCCGCCGCGGCGCGCGACGTCGCACACCTGAAATTGCTCAAGCTAAAGCTCGGCGGCGACGGCGATGACGCCCGCATGGCGGCGGTGCGCGCCGCCCGCCCCGATGCGCGCCTCGTCGCCGATGCCAATGAGGCGTGGGCGCCCGAGCAGCTGGAGCGGTTTCTCGCCGCGGCCTTCGCCGCTGGTGTCGAGCTGATCGAGCAGCCACTGCCCGCAGGCGCCGACGAGGCGCTGGCCGACATCACGCGCGCCGTTCCGGTGTGCGCCGATGAGAGCGCCCATACGCGCGCCGACTTGCCTCGACTCAAGGGGCGTTACGACGCCGTCAACATCAAGCTCGACAAGGCCGGCGGGCTTACCGAGGCCCTCGCCATGGCGCAGGCGGCCAAAGCGGCCGGCTTCAGGATCATGGTCGGCTCGATGGTAGCGACCTCGCTCGCCGCCGCTCCGGCGCTGCTGCTGTCCGGATACGCCGACTGGGTCGACCTCGATGGCCCGCTACTGCTCGCCCGCGACCGCGACCCGCCGCTCGACATCAGCGACGGCTGGATCAGCCCGCCGACGCGAGAGCTTTGGGGCTAGAGGCGTCTTCCCCGCCGGCCTCACCCGACCATAGCGCCCGCCCGTCCCAGCCGCGCCACAGCATGACGGCGGCACAGCAACCGATCATCGCGACCACGGTTGGCACGAGATAAACCGCGCCGCCGATTTGCGCGAACAGCGCCCCCGAGACGAGCCCGACGATGCCCAGCGCCAGGCCGGCAGCGATGGTGGCGTAGAAGGCCTGCGCGCTGCCCATCCCCTGGTGCGGCACGGCGCGCGTGATGAACAGGATAGCGCCGAGATGCGCGGCCCCGTAGGTGAGCGCGTGCAGCAGCTGCAACGGGATGAGCACCCCAAGCGGCGGATCGAACGCCATCACGCCCCAGCGGACCACCGACGCGCCGGCGCCGGCGACGATCAGCTGTGCCGGGCCGAAGCGGCGCACCACCGGCGCCGAAAGCGCAAACAGCACCACCTCGGCGAAGACGCCGATGGCCCACAGGGTGCCGACCCAGGCGGCGGACAGCCCCTGCGCCTGCCACTGCAGCGCGCCGAACGTATAGAACGTGGCGTGCGCCCCATGCGTGCAGCCGATTGCGACGAGGAACAGAATGAACGGGCGCGAGCCTAAAAGCCGCGCCGGCGACGACGTTCGCCAGTTCGCCCGCTGGATCGGCGCGGCCGCCCGCACTGTCACCGGCGGCGGCGGCAGGGCATGCGCCGCGGCGATGGTCGCCACGCCGGCGATGGCGATCAGCCACAGCGCAAAGCTGCCGCCCAACGCCTCGATGGCGATGCCGCCGACGAAGTTGGCGATGATGAAGGTGATCGATCCCCACAGTCGCATGCGGCCGTAGTCGAGACCCTGCGTGCGCACGCCGCCGACTGCGATGGTCTCGATCAGCGGCAGCATGGTTCCGTTGGCCAGCAGGAAGGCAACACCGATCAGCAGTATGGGCGCGTAGCCCGAGACAAGACTCAGCCCGCCGATCAGCGCCATTGCGCTCCAGGCGAGCGTGACGATGACCAGCCGGTAATTGCCCAGCCGGTCGGCCAGCAGACCGATCGACGGGGTGACGAGGAGGCGCACAAACAGCGGCAGCGCCGTCACGGTCGAGATCTGCAGCGGATCGAGGCCGCGCGCGTCGAGCCACACCGGAAAGTAGGGCACGACGACGCCGTAGGCGAGAAACAGCGCGCCGAAGAATAAGGAGATGCGCAGCCCCAGCGGGCTCGCCGTCGGGCCGTTGCCCAGCAGATAGGTGAGCGCGCTCATGCCTCGTGCCCAGCGCCTGCCTCTATGACCGGGAGCGACGCTCCGGGCCTCCAACGCGACGTTCTACTGGAAGATGGGTCGGCTGGGAAAAGCCCATGCGATGGGCACAAAAAGAAACCGGCCCGGGAGTTCCGGACCGGTTCTTCAGCCAAGTCGGGTAGGCGCCCCTAATCGCCAGCCCGACGCTCCCCCCGGAGCTTGAAAACGATGCCGTGGCATCGCGTTGCCCGAATTTGTTACAGAAGCCCGTGCCGCCCGCAAGTGGGCAAAACTATATTCAGTCACCGACGGTGCAACGTGGCCACACGTTGGTGAAACCGGGGCCCGCAAATTCAGGATTTGCCGCGGTCGCGCAGCGCTTGCAGATGATCGACCGGACCTGAGCCACCCCCGATTTTCAGGGTGCGCGCCGCGATCAAACCTGCGTGTACGAAGCGCTTGGCGGTGCCGACGGCGTCGGTGAGCGACTCGCCCTGGGCCAGGCCAGCCGCAATGGCGGCCGATAGGGTGCAACCAGTGCCGTGGGTATTGCGGGTATCGATGCGCGGCAGCGCCAGGCGCACCGCCAGCCCCTCGCGTGTGACGAGGATGTCGACCGCCTCGTGCCCGCTCCCGTGGCCGCCCTTGAGCAGCACGGCCTTGGGGCCCAGCGCGAGCAATTCGCGCGCCTGCGCCTCCATCTCCGCCTCATCGGCCGCTTCGGCGAGATGCAGCAGACGTGCCGCCTCCGGCAGGTTGGGGGTGACGATGTCGGCAAGCGGCAGCAACTCTCGGCGCACCGCCTCAACCGCGTCGGGCTCAAGCAGCATGTCGCCACTCGTGGCGACCATCACCGGATCGACGACGAGCGGCGACAGCTTATGCCGGCGCACACCCGCGACCACCGCCAGCACCGTGTCGCGGTCGTAGAGCATGCCGGTCTTTACGGCGGCCACCCGCAGGTCGCTTGCGACGGCATCGATCTGCTGCGTCACGAACTGCGCCGGGACAGCATGGATGGCGGTGACGCCGCGCGTATTTTGCGCCGTCAGCGCCGTCAGCACGCTGGCCCCATAGACGCCCAGCGCGGTGAAGGTCTTGAGGTCGGCCTGGATGCCGGCGCCGCCGGACGAATCCGAGCCGGCGATGGTCAAGGCGACGGGCGTCTGGTCGTGCTCCGCCATGTTCACCTGCCGGTTACTGCTGCGGCGCCCCGCGCTGCATGATCTCGTCGCCGAGATCCTTGGGTGTCACCGCCTGCTCGATGCGGCTCAGCGCGGGGAAGTGGTCGAGCAGCCAGCTGCCGAACCAGTTGATCGAGCCGGTGAAGAACAGCAGCCCGGTGATGACCAGCAACGCGCCCATGGCCTTCTCGACGACGCCGAGGTGGCGGCGGAAGCGCTGCATGAAGCCGAGGAACGGACCGATCGCCACCGCCGCGAGAATGAACGGAATGCCAAGCCCCAGCGAGTAGACGAACAGCAGCTTCACGCCGGTGGCGAGGCTGCCCTCGTTGGCGGCGAGCGCCAGCACCGTCGCCAGGATCGGTCCAATGCATGGGGTCCAGCCGAACGCGAAGGCGAGTCCGATGACATAGGCGCCGAGGTAGCTCACCCCGTGGTGGTGCGTGCCGTGGTAGCGCGCCTCCTTGTAGAGGAGGCCGATGCGAAAGATGCCGAGGAAGTGCAGGCCGAAAAGGATGATCACCAGGCCGGCGACGATCTCTAGTTCGCGCTTGTAGGTCTGGATGAGCTGGCCGAACAGGGAGGCGCCGGCGCCTAGCCCGACGAACACCGTCGTGAAGCCGAGCACGAACACGATCGAAGCCAGGATCACGCGCCGCCACACGTGGGTCGGCACGCCACCTTCGGCGTTGAGCTCGTCGATGGTCGTGCCGCCGAGATAGCCGAGATACGGCGGCACCAGCGGCAGCACGCACGGCGACAGGAAGCTCACCAGTCCGGCGAGGGCCACCCCGAGATAGATCTGCAAATCAACCAACATGACCACGCGCTACTTTCGTTGCCGTGCCGAATTCTAGGCTTGCGCACGAACCAGCGCTGCGACGCCGGGCAATTCGCGCCCCTCGAGCCATTCGAGGAAGGCGCCGCCCGCCGTCGAGACGTAGGTGAAATCTTGGGTAACGCCGGCCGCATTCAAGGCCGCCACGGTGTCGCCGCCGCCGGCAACCGTGACCAGTTTGCCTTCCTTGGTCAGCCGTGCCGCCTCCCGGGCCAGCTTGAACGTGCCGTCCCCGAAGGGCGCCACCTCGAAGGCACCAAGCGGGCCGTTCCACAGCAGCGTGCGGCACTCCTTCAGCACGTCCGACATGTGCGCCACCGTCTTCGGTCCGACGTCGAGGATCATGGCGTCGCTCGGCACAGCCAGGATAGGCACGATGGCGTGCGCGGTGCCGCTCTTGAACTCGCGCGCGATGACCGCGTCCTCCGGCAGCACCACGGCGCAGCCGCGTGCCTTGGCCTCGGTCATGATCTCGCGCGCCGTCTCGACGAAATCGGGTTCCGCCAGCGACTTGCCGATGTCGACGCCGTGCGACAGCAGGAACGTGTTGGCCATGCCGCCGCCGATGATCAGCTTATCGACCTTGGCGGCGAGGTGCTTAAGGATGGGAATCTTGCTCGACACCTTGGCGCCGCCGACGAGAGCCGCGGTCGGCCGCTGCGGATTCTCCAGCACGGCGCACAACGCGGCAATCTCTTCCAGCATCAGCGGGCCGGCGTAGGCCGGCAGCACGCGCGCCAGTCCCTCGGTCGAAGCGTGCGCGCGATGCGCGGCCGAGAAGGCGTCGTTGACGAACACATCGCCCGAGCGCGCTAGCGCGGTGACGAAGTCCGGATCGTTCTTTTCTTCGCCCTTGTGGAAGCGCAGGTTCTCCAGCACGGCGATCTCGCCGGGCGCCAGACGCGACACCGCGTCCTCGGCACTGTCGCCGATGCACGCGTCGACGAACTGCACCGGCTTGCCGAGCAGCTCGCCCAGCTTGGCGGCTACGGGAGCAAGGCTCATCGTCGGATCGGGGGCGCCCTTGGGGCGTCCGAAGTGCGAGATGACGATAACGCGGGCGTTGCGCGCGCTGAGGTCCTTGAGCCCGGCGAGAATGCGTTCAAGACGCGTCGCGTCCGACACCTTGCCGTCGGCCACCGGCACGTTGAGATCGGCGCGCACGAGCACGCGCTTGCCTGCGACGTCGGCGGCGGAGATCGGTCTGAGCTTGGAAAGGTCCATGCCGCTGCAGCTCACTTGCCCAGGAGGCCGCGGGCGGCTTCGGCGACGGCATCGGCCGTCACGCCGAAGTGCTTGTAGAGCTGCGGCGCCGGTGCCGAGGCACCGAAGTCGCTGAGGCCGACGAAGCGTCCCTTATCGCCAAGCCACTCATACCAGCACTGCGCGATGCCGGCTTCCACCGCAACGCGCGGCACGTCACCCAGCACTTTGCGGCGATAGCTTTCGGACTGCGCGCGGAACAGCTCCATCGACGGCATGGAGACGACAGCGGCACGGATGCCCTCGCTCTCCAGTTTCTTGGCGGCTTCCGCCGCCAACGCCAGCTCCGAGCCGGTGCCGATCAGCGTCACCTGCCGGCCGCCCTCGGGCTCGACCAGAACGTAAGCGCCCTTGGCGGACAGGTTCTCGTCGGACGGCGTCTTGCGCAGGTTCTCGACCGCTTGGCGCGACAGCGCCAGCACCGACGGATTGGCGTCGTGCTTCAGCGCGACCTCCCAGCACTCAGCCGTCTCGACACCCTCGGCCGGGCGCATGACCAGCAGGTGCGGAATGGTGCGCAGGGCGGCGAGGTGCTCGACCGGCTGATGGGTCGGACCGTCCTCACCGAGGCCGATTGAATCGTGCGTCATCACGTAGATGACGCGCTGGCGCATCAGTGCCGAAAGGCGGATCGAGGCGCGGCAGTAGTCGCTGAAGACGAGGAACGTGCCGCCATACGGGATCAATCCGCCGGACAGCGCGATGCCGTTCATGGCGGCGGCCATCGCGTGCTCGCGCACACCGTAGTGGATGTAGTTGCCGGCAAAGCTGCCCTTGCCGACGGGCACGTGGTCCTTGGTGCGCGTCCCGTTGGAGCCTGTGAGATCGGCGGAGCCGCCGATAAGTTCAGGCAGCACGGGCACGAGGTGATCGAGCACCAACTGCGACCACACGCGCGTGGCGCGCTTGGCCTCATCGCCGAGTGCCGCGCTTTTGGCGGCGGCGATGGCCTTGTCGACCTCGGCCTTGCGCGTCGATCCGGCCGGCTCGGCCAGGGCCGCTGCGGCGGCGGGGCCGGCCTTGTCGAGTCGCTGCTTCCAGCTCGCCCGCTCCTTACCGCCGCGCTGTCCGATGGCGCGCCAGGCGAGCAGCACCGGCTCGGGGATGTCGAAGGGCAAGTGCGGCCACGCGAGTTTCTCGCGCGTGCCCTTGATCTCCTCATCGCCCAGCGGCTCGCCGTGCGTCGACGACTTGCCGGCCTTGGTCGGCGCGCCGTAGCCGATGGTCGTCTTGCAGGCGATAAGCCACGGCTTCGATGAATCGGCGCGCGCCGTCGCCAACGCCGCCGAGATGGCCGCCGGATCGTGCCCGTCAATCGCCACCGCGTTCCAGCCCGAAGCCTTGAATCGCGTGACCTGATCGTCGGTCACCGTCAGGCTGGTAGGCCCGTCGATCGAAATCCCGTTGTCGTCGAACAGCACGATGAGCTTGCCGAGCCCAAGGTGGCCGGCCAGCGAAATCGCTTCGTGGCTGATGCCTTCCATCAGGCAGCCGTCGCCGGCGATGACGTACGTGTGGTGGTCGATAACGTCGTTGCCGAGACGCGCGTTCAGCAGACGCTCCGACAGCGCCATGCCGACTGCGTTGGCGAGGCCCTGGCCGAGCGGACCGGTCGTCGTCTCGATGCCGGCAGCGTGCCCGTGCTCGGGATGGCCGGCCGTCTTGGCGCCGAGCTGGCGGAAGCGCTTCAGCTCATTCACTTCCATGCCCGGATAGCCGGTGAGATAGAGCAGCGAATAGAGCAGCATCGAGCCGTGGCCGGCCGATAGCACGAAGCGGTCGCGGTTCGGCCAATTGGGATCGGCGGCGTCGAAGCGCATCGCCTCGCGGAACAGCACAGTGGCGACATCCGCCATGCCCATCGGCATGCCGGGGTGGCCCGACTTGGCCGCCTGCACCGCATCCATGGCAAGGGCGCGGATGGCGTTGGCCATGTCGTTATGGGCGACCGCCTTCGCCTCGCTGATCGTCTCGCGCGCCTCGGTCATCGATCCATCCCTGAATGGCCCATGTGGCCGCACCGGGACGCCTGTTTCGGCCCGCAGCGGCAGGGCGTCCCCTTTGGTCAGGCACGTTTAGCGAGGCCGCCGCCCGCCGTCCATGCCTTGTCCGGGCCTTGTCCGGGGAAAGCGCCGCCGGATGGCCGCCTCAATCCACACGCTCGGCCAGGAATTCGTCGAGTTCGGCACGGGTCGGCAGGCCGGCGCGCGCGCCCAGCTTACGGCATTTGAGCGCAGCGACGGCCGCGGCGATGCGCGCGCTGGCGCCCACCGACCGGCCATCGGCCAGCGCCCAGGCGAAGGCCCCGTGGAACGCGTCGCCGGCGCCCGTCGTGTCGACGATCTCGGCGGCAAATCCCGGCTGATGGCCAGTGGCGCCGCTTTTCGACAGCCAGGCGTACCCGTCGGCACCGCGTGTGACGCCGGCGTGGCGGACACCCAGCGCCAGGACGCTTTCGAGCTGCGCGCGCTCGTCCATGTCGGGGGCGAAGATGTCGAGTGCAGGTCCGGAGAATATCGCGTAGTCGGTGAGGCTCAGGAATTCGGCGAGCAGCGCCCCGACGCCACCACCCAGATCGGCATCGAGCAGCGTCGGCACGCCGCGCGTCCGAGCCTCCTTGAATGCATCGCGCGTGCCTTCCAGCCAGCGCAGGTCGCTTAGCACGGCCGCGGCACCGGCGATCCGCTCCAGGGGCAGCCAGCTCGAATCCATGGACATGGCATGATCGCGCTCGCCGATGATCAGCCGCTCGCCGCCGTTATCGACGATGACCGCAGAGGTCGACGACCGCGCCCCGTCGAACGTACGGACGAACTGCGTGTCGACGCCGTCCGCTTCGAGATAGGCGTGAATGCGTTTGCCGGCGCTGTCAGAACCGGTGCGGCTCCACAGCTCCACATCGCCGCCGAGCCGGGCGATGGTCGCCGCCGCGTTGGCCGCCATGCCGCCGCCGCTCTCGATGTGTTCGTACGAGCGCACTTTCGTCGGCGCGGGCGGGAACGCCTCGATGCGGTAGACGTAGTCGAGCGCCGCATGCCCGACACAGATGACCGGCTTCACCGCGAGACCTCCTCAGGCTGCGCGGCATCACGCAGCCGCTCTTCCTCGGCGGCATCCTCCTCGAAGAGCTTTTCCAGGGTCTTTACGTCGCTGCGGGCGCGCTCGCTCAGCTTCTCGACATCGCTCGCCACTTTGTAGTCCTCGATGAGACGGCGCTCGTCGTGGGTGCGGAAGGTATGAATCATGCGACCTGCCTCGCGCTCCGAGACGCCGAGCCCCTTCAGCAGGTTCTTGGTGATGTCGAGCGACGACAGAAAGGTCGAGCGCTGCAGGTAGGTGACGCCGAGGTCGAGCAGCCGGTGCGCGTGGTTGCGGTTGCGCGCTCGGGCGTAGATGGGCAGGTTTGGGTAGGTCGAGCGCACCAGCTCGGCTGTGCGCAACGAGGCTTCGACGTCGTCGATGGCCAGCACGAAGGCGCGCGCCTGGTGCGCGTCGGCCGCCTCGAGGATTTCCGGCCGGCTGGCGTCTCCGTAGAATGCCTGGGCACCGAAGCGGCGGACGAACTCCACCTGCTCGGCGCTGATGTCGAGCGCCGTGAACGGGATGCGCTTTGCAGTGAGGATGCGGGCGACGATCTGCCCGACGCGGCCGAACCCGGCGATGATCACGTGACCGTCGTTGTCGGGCAGCGCGTCATAGATGGGCGCCGGACCCTTGCGGCGGCGCGACAGCAGGCTCTCGATCTTGAGCAAGATCGGCGTCGCCGCCATCGACAACGCGACGATGATGGTCAGCAGCTCGGTGTTCTCGCTGGTCAGCGCGCCCGCCGCGTAGCCGACGGTGAAAAGCACGAAGGCGAACTCTCCCCCCTGCGACAGCACGATGCCGAGGCGCCGCGCCGGCCCCGGCTCAAGTCCCTGCCAGCGGCCCAGCGCGTAGAGGATCAGCGCCTTTATGGCTATAAGGCCGGCCACAAGCGTGAGGATGATGATCGGCTCGTCGAGCAGCAGGCGCACGTCAATAGACATGCCGATGGCGGTGAAGAACAGGCCGAGCAGCAGCCCCTCGAACGGTTGGATGTCGGCCTCGAGCTGGTGGCGATAGGAGGATTCCGCCAGCAGCGCGCCGGCGATGAAAGCACCGAGCGAGGCCGAGAGCCCGGCCTGTTGCATGAGTATGGTCACGCCGACGACGGTCAGAAGTGCTGCCGCCGTCATCGCCGCCTTGACGCGCGTCAGGGCGACGAGACGGAGGAAATAATCGAGCACGAAGTGGCCGACGATGACGATCACCGCGATAAGGCCGAGCCCCTCCAGCACGGTGATGAAATCCATCTGCGGGCTCGAGGCAACGGTCGCGGCCACCGCCGCCGTCGCGAACAACGGGGCGAAGGCGATGAGCGGGATAGCGGCGAGATCCTGGAACAGCAGCACCGAGAAGCCGAGCCGCCCGTGCCGCGTCGGCAGATCGCCCGTCTCCTCCATCACCTGTAGCGCCAGGGCGGTGGACGACAGTGCCAGCGCCAGGCCGGCGAACAGCGCCGTTTGCCAGGAAAAGCCGATCAGCAAGCCGATGCCGGAGAGCACCGCACCGGTCAGCAGCACTTGCGCGCTGCCGAGGCCGAATACGGCATTGCGCATGGCCCACAGTCGCTTCGGCCGCAGCTCAAGGCCGATCAGAAACAGCAGCAGCACGATGCCGAACTCGGCGAAATGCAGGATTTCCTGCGCCTTGTAGTTCGAGAACGACCAGCCGAGCGTGTTGGGGCCGAGCAGCATGCCGGCAACGAGGTAGCCGAGCACCGCGCTGATGCCGAGCCAGCGCGCCAGCGGCCCGGCGATGGCGAGGGCGGCAAGAAGGATCGCCACCTCGTTCAATGACACGCCGACCATTGCCTGACTTCCCCCTCACCCAAAAGTGCGCCCACGCAGCCATGTAGTGCGCCGCACGCTAGCTTGCATCCTAGGCGCTAGGTCTAACACGGCGCGCCGCCACATCGCCGCTGCCAAAACAGGTGCGCCCCATGCTCTTGCGTCGCACGCGGCGCTCAACGCAGTGCGTGGAACGTCTCGTCGAAGCAGCCGGAATCTGCGATACTTATCCGTGGTGGTGATTTGATTTGCGGAAGGGGAAAATCAGTCGAATCAGGACGCGTTTAACGGGGCCCTAACCTTAACGCCACGTTAAGCGCTCTTTCCATAAGGTGAACGTGTCGGCCGTTTCGTCCGCTTCACGGCTCGGACAAGCGGCGCGGTCGATGAGCCAGAAGCTTCACGATAAGGGGGTCGCGCCAATGTCTTTCGATCTCGTCATGCGCACACTGGGGGTACTGACGTGCCTCTATACCGTCGCCTACTTCGTCACCACCATGAGCGTCGCCGCGCTCAATGGGGTCAGCTATAACTCCGGCCCGATGTGCGGCCCGAGCGGTTGCGTCACCGTCGCCAGTAGGCAGCATACCGGAGCGCGCTACGCTTACGCGTCCGACGATGCCCCGCTGTGGACGGCGGCGACTTTCCTGTCGATGGACTGAGCGGCGAGCAGCCTAAAGCCGGCAACTTCAAGAGGAGCGCGTGCCTGTGGCCGCGCTCTTTTGCTTTTTGACGACGGCATCGATCGCCATCAGTTCTGCCATCAACACGCCGAAGTCCTTGAGCGGCACCATGTTCGGCCCGTCGGAGGGCGCGTGGTCGGGGTCCTCGTGCGTCTCGATGAAAACACCGGCGACCCCTACCGCCACGGCTGCGCGCGCCAGCACCGGCACGAAGCGCCGGTCGCCGCCCGAACTGGTCCCCTGCCCGCCCGGCTGCTGCACCGAGTGCGTGGCATCGAAAATCACCGGACAGCCCGTCTCCGCCATGATCGGCAGGCCCCGCATGTCGGTGACGAGCGTGTTGTAGCCGAACGAGGATCCGCGCTCGGTGAGCAGCACGTTGGGATTGCCCGAGGCGACAATCTTGGCGACGACGTTCTTCATGTCCCACGGAGCGAGGAACTGCCCCTTCTTCACCTTGACGACGCAGCCCGTCCTGGCGGCTGCGATGAGAAGGTCCGTCTGCCGGCACAGGAACGCCGGGATCTGCAGCACGTCGACGTAAGGCGCCAGCAGCGCGCACTGCGCAGCATCGTGGATGTCGGTGACGATGGGCAGCCCGAACGTCTCGCGGATCTCCGCGAAAATCGGCAACGATGCCTCGAGCCCGATGCCGCGCTTGCCGGAAAGCGAGGTTCGGTTCGCCTTGTCGAACGAAGATTTGTAGACGAGGCCGAAGCCCAGCCGGGCAGCTTCCTCCTTGAGCGCCGCCGCCATCTCCAGCGCGTGCGCCCGGCTCTCCATCTGACAAGGGCCGGCGAAAACGGCGAGCGGGGCGTCGTTCGCCACCTCGAAATTACCGATGGCAACGCGCGAGTTGGGCTGCAGGGATTCATGCTTGCTCATGGCCGCTCTATATCACGGCGGTCGGGCGGAGGTTCAACAACCCTCCCCTAATGCAAATGGCCGCGCCTGGTTTGGCGCGGCCACCGCTAGATTTACTCGTTTAGAGCTAGGCGACCCTGCGAACGAGCCCGATGAGCAGCAGCAGTACGATCGCTCCGATCGTGGCGGATACGATCTGACCGACGATGCCGGCCAACCCAAAACCGAGCATAGGCATGAGCCACGCTCCGACGAAGGCTCCGATAACACCGATCACGATGTTGCCGAGAAGGCCGAAGCCGTAGCCTTTGACAAGCGTGCCGGCCAACCAGCCGGCAATAGCGCCGATGATAAGCAGAAGAATGAGTGCTTGAAGGTCCATAGTCATCTGACTCCCCTGAGCGCGAGCGCTTTTGCACCGCGGATCATGCCGCGGCGTCGTTTGAGGAGGACGTGCCAAAATCCACGTCTACTGGAGCCCCTGCGGCGACGTCCTCCGCGTTCTCCTTATCGCCCGATTCGGGCTAAGGACCCCGCTTCCTGTGTACATCGAGTTGCACCGGCACGATAGGAGGCCGCCGGGACTGCGGTCCCGCGCGTGTCAGCCGGGCCACATCTACCCGGGATCGTATTTTGGGAGGGAGTTTAAGGCCCGCCGGGACCCGCGCCGTTAAGGCGACGTGGGACCCGGCGAGGAGGCGGCAAGGATGCCGCGAATACGCAATTAGATGGCGGCCTCGGCAGTCTCGCCGGTGCGGATACGCACCATGGCTTCGATCGGCGAGACGAAAATCTTGCCGTCGCCGATGGCGCCCGTGTTGGCGGCAGCGCGGATGGCGGCGACGACGCCGTCGGCCTGGGCGCTGGAAACGGCGAGCTCGATCTTGACCTTCGGCAGCAGGTTCACCGAGTACTCGGCGCCGCGATAGATCTCGGTATGGCCCTTCTGACGGCCGAAGCCCTTAACCTCGGTGACGGTCATGCCGTTGATGCCGAGCTTGGTCAGGGCAGCGCGAACTTCGTCCAGCTTGAAAGGCTTGATGATGGCGGTAACGAGCTTCATGGGGAGCACTCCTTGTGTAAGTCCCTATCGCCCTTTCGGGCATTCCCCGCCGGAGTTTCACACCCGACGATTGGTTAACCCCCACAGAGGTAATCAAATAGCGTGCCAACCCGCGACAACTGCGCTTAGTCGATTGTTTTTGCTATACGAATAGCGAAAATTCCGCCTGTCACGAGGCGGTCGCACAAGATGGTTTGACGCCCGAATGCTTAAACTTTAGGCGTCCGAGTGGCGAGGAAAGAAGTCGCCGACCGCACCGCAGCGGGTCTGACGCACTGCAGGGATGAGCCCGCGGCACGTCCCGGCGCTAGTCGGCCGCCTTGCCGCGCGCCGCCTTCGCCGCCGCTACCTCGGCGCATCCCTTGATCGATTCCTCCACGTCCGCCACGACCCCGTCGATTACCTGCATGTGAGCGTCGGTAAGGGCATTCGCACAGCCTTCGAGCTTGCGATTGAGATCGCGCAGCTTGGCTACGTCATCGCGAAATTTCTGAGCTTCGAGGACGCATGCCTCGGCGGTCTGCGCATTTTCCATCGCGTCGGAGTCGACGACGGCTTGCATTGCAGACAGCAACTCGTCTCCTGCCGTACTGCAATTGCCAGCCGCGCGGGCCGGTAAGGAAAAAGTCGCGACGAGGCAGAAAGCCAACAACCGCTGCATGAAATCTCCTATGGCTAAAATGACCGCAATATCCGGGACGCGCCCCAGCGCAGACCCACAGCGTCACCCGCAGCATAGTCGAGTTATTGGCTGAAGCTACAGACGCACGACGCTAGGCGGCGGTCGACATCCAGCTGCTTTTGCGCCGGGCTTGACGTGTGCGCGGCTGAGCCTTGGCGGCGAGGCCGGCGATGACCCGCGCCGTGAGATCGATGAGCGTGTCTCCGCCGCTGATCAGCACGCCGTAGAGATCCTCGATGTCGAGGCAAATCATCGGAACGTCGAGATCGTCAATGCCCAGCTCGCAGAGGGGCGTCGAGGCGCCTACGTGCGCGGTCGCTTCGCGCATGTATTTGCGCAGGACGGCGATCAATCCGGACTTGAGGTCTTGCATAAGGGTTACTCGGTGGTGGCTGCGGACATGTTCGCGGCCAACCTGCCCGACCAATCGGGCGCGCGCCGTTCCCTGCGGAACCACCGATAGCGTCCTTACACGAGGCGGCTCTGCTCGACGGCGGCGGCGATGAAGGAGCGGAACAGCGGGTGCGGCTCGAAGGGCCGGCTCTTCAGCTCGGGGTGGTACTGCACGCCGATGAACCAGGGATGGTTCGGATACTCGACGGTTTCGGGCAGCAACCCATCCGGCGATGTACCGGCAAAGCGCAGCCCCGCTGCCTCCAGGCGCTCACGGTACTTGGTGTTGACCTCGTAGCGGTGGCGGTGACGCTCGGAGATCTGCTTGGCCCCATAAATGCCGGCGATGCGGCTGTCATCGGCGAGTTGGGCCGGATAGGCGCCGAGGCGCATGGTGCCGCCCAGGTCGCCGCCCTGGCGCCGCTGCTCCAGCTCGTTGCCGCGCATCCATTCCGTCATCAGGCCGATCACCGGCTCAGCGGTCGGCCCGAACTCGGTCGAGTTGGCGCCCTTGATGCCGACGAGGTTACGCGCCGCCTCAAGGCAGGCCATTTGCATGCCGAAGCAAATGCCGAAGTACGGCACGTCGCGCTCGCGCGCGAATTTGGCGGCGAGAATCTTGCCTTCCGAGCCGCGCTCGCCGAAGCCCCCCGGCACTAAGATGCCGTTGACACCCTCGAGGTAGGGCGCGGGATCCTCTCGCTCGAAGATTTCGCTTTCGATCCACTCGATCTTGACGCGCACGCGGTTGGCAATGCCACCGTGCACCAGCGCCTCGATCAGCGATTTGTAGGCGTCCTTGAGCCCCGTGTACTTGCCGACGACCGCAATCGTCACGTCGCCTTCGGGCGTGTCGACGCCGCGCGAGATCGTCTCCCAGCGCGTCAAGTCGGGCTTGGGCGCACCGGAAATATTGAAGGCGCGCAGCACCTGCTCGTCGAGGCCCTCGGTATGATAGGCGAGCGGCACGTCGTAGATCGAGGCGACGTCCAGCGCCTGGATCACCGCCTCCTCGCGCACGTTGCAGAACAGCGCGATCTTGCGCCGCTCGGACGGCGGCACCGGGCGATCGGAGCGGCACAGCAGGATATGCGGCTGGATGCCGATCGAGCGCAGCTCCTTCACCGAGTGCTGCGTCGGCTTGGTTTTCAGTTCGCCGGCCGAGGGAATGTACGGCATCAGCGTCAGGTGGATGAAGATCGAGGCGAGCGGCGGCAGGTCGTTGCCGAGCTGGCGGATCGCCTCGAAGAACGGCAGGCCCTCGATGTCGCCCACCGTGCCGCCGATCTCGACCAGCACGAAGTCGATCCCTTCGTTGCCGCTGATCACGAACTCCTTGATGGCGTCGGTGACGTGCGGGATCACCTGCACGGTTCCACCCAGGTACGCCCCGCGCCGCTCCTTGGCGAGGATGTCCTGATAGATACGGCCCGTCGTGATGTTGTCCGACTTGCGCGCCGGGACACCGGTGAAGCGTTCGTAGTGTCCGAGGTCGAGATCAGTCTCGGCGCCGTCGTCCGTCACGAACACTTCGCCGTGCTGATACGGCGACATCGTCCCGGGATCGACGTTGAGATAGGGATCGAGCTTGCGAAGCCGCACCGAGTATCCGCGCGCCTGTAGAAGCGCGCCGAGGGCGGCGGATGCGAGGCCTTTTCCGAGTGACGACACCACGCCGCCGGTAATGAAGATGTACCGTTGCTGCATGGGCTTTGAGGCTTACACGAGGAGGGGGACGATTCGAAGGGGCTTTATCGCCTCATCCCCGCCCGAAGGACAGGAACGGCAATTTCGGGCCCGCCGTGCCGCAAATGCGTCAGGTACCCTGGGGACAGCCGGCGTGGGCTTCCTGCTCGGCGGCCGCCTTGGCCTCGGCCGGTATGACCTCGTTATCGAGCTCGCTATTCAGCGTCTCGTAGCTCTCCTTGGCGCTGACGAACGAAGGGTCGGTGGGCTCCTTGGCGTAGACGACATTAATGAGCGCGGTCTGGCGGCTGCCCGCCGATGTGGTGCCACCCTTGTAGAACTCGTGTTTCTTGCTGCAGACGATGCCGAATTCGACGCTGGCGACCTTGTAGTATTTCAGCCTCTGCTCCATGCCGATTTGCGCGGCACGGGCGCGGGCGATCTTCTCGATGCGCGCCTTGGGCGTCGCCTCGGTGCCGGTCGCGCGCACCTGATATTCCGAATCGCTAACCTTGGTTTCCGAGTAGCCCGACGGCGCCAACGCGTTGGCGGCACTCAACGACGCGACCGGCTTCAGGTCGACCCCGGCGCACGCGCCCAAGAGGACGACGCAAGGGATCACGAGCAGGGAGCCCCCGGCATTTCTCCGCTGCATGCGTGCTCCAGTGCTCGTTGGTGTGGAATCTACCAACGATCCTAGCGCCCGGCACGCCGCCGCCTAGTGCGGGAATGCCACAAGTCAACAGTTCGCTCGAGCGCCCGGAGACGCACGCACTCTGCGAACGGTCGCTCGCCTTAGCGGTTTTGCGGAACGGCCGGCTGCTGCAGCTTGTCGAGAATGCCGCCGCGACCGCTGTTGGCCGGCGGAGCCGTCGCGGGAGCCGGTGCGGTCCCCGGAGCCGTCCCTGGCGCGGTCGTGGCCGGTGCCGTGGCGCCCGGCGCTCCGTCGAAGATCGAGCGGGACGGCGCGGAATGCTGGGCGAGGAGCGTCAACAGGATGCTGGTCGTGAAAAAGGCCGCGGCGAGCCCGGCGGTCGTGCGAGTCAGCAGGTTGGCCGTGCCACGCCCGGTGAGAAAGCCGCCGCCACCGCCGCCGCCGATGCCCAAGGCGCCGCCTTCGGAGCGCTGCAACAGCACCACGGCCACGAGCGCCGTGGCGATCATCAGATGGAGAACGAGAAGGGCGGTCTGCATGGCAATCTCTGGCAGCTTGAGGGGGTGCCCGGCACGGGCGTTGGCGGCGTTCTAACGCAGATAGGGAGCGGCGGCTAGGGGCCCCGGAAAACGGACCGTCCCAGTGGATCGGCAGCCCTACCGCAGCCCGGGAAGCGCATATGGAGTGACGTCGCCCGGCGCCACGTAGGCGCTGCTCGGATTGCGGCGCGGGTTCTTCTTTTTCGCAAGCGCCGCCGGATCGCCCGGCTTTTTGACTGCGGGAAGCGGCCCGCCCGGAGGCGCAGGCCCACCCGGGGTCGGTCCGATGGATGCGGCCGCCGGCAGTGCGTTGTCCTCGATCGGCGCGGTCGCCGCGGTTTGCGCCGGCGGCGTGGCTGGGGTGGTCGGCGCCGGTTGTTGGGGCTTGGCGGCGGATGGCGGTGCAGCGGCGGTCGCGGGCGGCTTCACCGCGACAGGCGCGACCGGGGGAACAGCGGCTGGCTTGGCGACAGGTTCGGCAGCCGCCGGGGTTATGACCGCAGGAGCAATCGATGTCCGCTGTGTCGGCGGGGCCGGCACGACGTGCGCCGGCTTCAATGCGACGGGGGGCTTGATCACCGGCGCCAGCATTGCCGGCGCGGTGGTGCGCTGCACCGTGGGGCGTGTCTCGGGCACGACGCCCGGCGCCGGTTGCTTGGCAACGGTGGTACTGTCCTGCACGGCGTTGGGCGGCGGCTTAGCGCCTGTGCCCGCTGACGGGGGCGTGCCCGGTGCTGGTGCGGCGGTCTGCTCCGCCGGCTTACCTTTGCCGCGAACGCCGCAGCGAAATTCGAGCTGATCTTCCAATTCGAGCAGCCGCCGCGCGCTTTGCAGCCGCTCGGGAGGCATGTTGGCTTGGGCCCACTCGGGGCCCCGTTCCATCTCGGCCTTGATGCCGGTGCCGGCTAGCGCGCTGAGCTCGGTCGACAATTCGGCACAAGCCGCCTTTTCGAGCTTGGCGGCGAACGCCATCGACGGCACGGCGACCCAAACTGCCGCCGCCACCACGCTCCGTGCTACTCGGCCTCCTCGGCTCATCGAGGAAATCTCATCATCATGACCGGTTTCTACGTCGTGGACGGATCGAACTCTAGCATCAGTTGCCGTGATTCCTACCCCGTGGCGAGCCGTCAAGTTCCGTAGGCAGCGATGATACCCAGAAAGTCGGATCCCTTGAGGCTCGCCCCCCCAACCAGCGCCCCGTCGACATCCTTAATGGACAGCAGCTCACGGGCATTGGCGGGCTTCACCGAACCACCGTACAGAATGCGAATGCCGGCGCCAGCGGATGGGAAACGCGCCACCAGCGCCTGGCGGATCGCGGCGTGAACGCGAGCCACGTCCGCGGCGGTCGGCGTCAGCCCGGTGCCGATTGCCCAAACTGGCTCATAGGCGACGACAGTGTTGGCCGCCGTCGAAGCATCCGGCAGCGACCCGGCCAGCTGCCGGCAGACCACGGTCTCGGTCAGTGCCGCCGCGCGCTCGCCCGCTGTCTCGCCGACGCACACGATGGCGGTGAGCCCGGCCCGATGCGCCGCCGCCGCCTTGGCGCGCACATTGCTGTCGAGTTCGCCATGTGCCGCGCGCCGTTCCGAATGGCCGACGATGACGGCTGTCGCCCCCGCGCCGGCCAGCATTTCGGCGGCAATATCGCCGGTATGGGCGCCGCTCGCCTCGGCATGACAATCCTGGCCGCCAAGAAGGATGCTCGACCCTTTGATGGCCCACGCCATTTGCGCCAGCAGCGTCGCCGGCGGACAAATCATGACGTCGACGGCAGCGCCCGGCGACTGGGCAAGCGCATCGCGCACCGCTTGCGCCTCCCCCAGCTGCGCTGTGAGGCCGTTCATCTTCCAGTTGCCGGCAACAAGCGGGCGGACGGCGCGCGGGGCCTCGGTCATCGCATCCTCTTTATGAAATCTGGTCCACATTAAGCATCGCAAGGCCGGGCTATGCGCGGCGGCCGCACGGCAAACTTGCAAAGCCGCAGCGGCTGCGCTTCATATCACGCCCAAACCCCGGCCAAGCGTTGATTTCGCGGGCCGCTAACACGCCTTTGAGCACGCAGGGCATGCCTTGCGCGGCGCCATGGGCCACCAGCCACGGACGATCACCACTATGCTCGACGCCCTGCGACGCGGCTCCACTGGATGGATTGCCAAGCTCCTATTTGCGATGCTCGTGCTGAGCTTCACCATCTGGGGCGTCGCCGACGTATTCAAGGGTTGGGGCCGCGGTGCTATCGCCAAGGTCGGCAACCACGAGATCCGTCTCGAGGAGTATCAGCGCGCCTTCCAGAACGAGATCAACCAGATCTCGCAGCAGGCCGGGCGCCGCATCACGACCGAGCAGGCGCACGCCGCCGGGCTCGACAATCGCGTCCTCGCTCAGCTCATCGGCTGGTCGGCCGTCGAGGCGCACGCCAACGAGCTCGGCCTGGCGCTGTCGGACACGACGCTTGCCGAGGCGATGAAGAACGATCAGGCCTTCAAGGGCCCCGACGGCAAATTCAATCGCCTCGCCTTCGAGAACGTCCTTGATCGGCTTGGCCTGAGCGAGCGCGGCTTCCTGCAGCTGCGCCGCCGCGACGAGCTGCGCGAGCAGCTCACTTCGGCCATGATCAACGGCGTTGCCGTGCCCGACGCCACGATGGACCTCATCAACCAATGGCGCGGCGAGACGCGCGTCGCCGAGCACTTTACGATCGATGCCGACAAGGCGGTCAAGGTGCCGGAGCCGGACGAGGCGAAGATCAAGGCGACGTATGAGTCCAATAAGCAGGCGTTCATGGCGCCCGAGTACCGCAAGCTCGCCCTGCTCGTGCTCTCGGTCGACGAACTGAAGAAGACGATGACGGTGACCGACGAGGAAGCGCAGGCCGCCTATAAGGACTCGGAAAAAACCTACAACACGCCCGAGCGCCGGCGCGTGCAGCAGATCGCCTTCAAGGACAAGGCGGCTGCCGAGGCGGCGAAGAAGGCGATAGCCGGCGGCAAGTCGTTCGCCGAAGCCGCCAAGGAAGCCGGCGCCAAGGATTCCGACATCGACCTCGGCCTCATCTCCAAGGACCGCCTGATCGATCCGAAAATCGCCGACGCCGCCTTCAGCCTCGCCAAGGACACGGTGTCCGATCCTGTCGAGGGCCGCTTCACCACCGTGCTACTGCGCGTCTCCGACATCCAGCCGGCCGTCAATCGCACCTTCGCCGACGTGAAGGATCAGGTGAAGGACAAGGCGGCGGCGACGAAGGCCGCCGACCAGATGCAGGGGCAGGTCGACCACATCGAGGACCAGCGCTCGGCCGGCAAGTCGCTGAAGGACATCGCCACCGAGTTGAAGATGCAGTTCTACGAAGTCCCGCAGACCGATCGCCAGAACAAGGATGCGCAAGGCAAGCCGGCGATCATCATCCAGGACACGCAGGGGCTACTTAGCGCCGCATTTGCCAGCGGCGTCGGCGTCGAGAACGACATGATCGAGCTGAGCAACGGCGGCTATGCCTGGTTCGACGTGCTCGACATCACGCCACAGAAGCAGAAGCCGTTCGAGGAAGTGAAGGCCGAGGTCAAGCAGATGACCATCGCCACGGAGCGCGCACGCCTCATCGGCGAGCTGGCCAACAAGCTGGTCGAGCGCGCCGACAGGGGCGAGGCGATGAGCACCCTCGCTACGGCCGCGGGCGCCGCCAAGGTCGAAACGACACCGGCATTCAACCGTACCACCGAGCCGCAGGGCATGAGCAAGGACGCGGTCGCCCGCGCCTTCACGCTTGCCAACGGCCAGGCCGGCTCGGCGCCGGATTCCAACAACAAGACACGCATCGTCTTCAAGGTGACGGCAATCACGCCGGCACCGGCCCTGACCGATGCGCAGCGCATCACCGTTGCCTCCGACCTGCGCAACGCGCTCGCCGACGAGACCCTCAGCGGCTACGTGCTGGCCCTGCAGAAGCGGCTCGGTGCGCATATCTTCGAGGATGAGTTCAAGAGGGCCACCGGGCGCGCCACCGACGAAACCGTGCCGCAGTAGAGCGCGCCAAGAGAACAAGGCCCGGTCACATGGAAGCGATGCCGACGCTCGCCAGCTTCGCCGAGCGCTATGACGCGGGCGCGTCGCAGGTCGTGTGGACGCGCCTCGTGGCCGACCTGGAAACGCCGGTGTCCGCCTACCTCAAGCTCGCCGCCGACAAGTCCATGTGCTTCCTGTTGGAATCGGTGGAGGGCGGCGCCGCCCGCGGGCGTTATTCCGTCATCGGCCTAGAGCCCGACCTCGTGTGGCGCGCCGCCGGCGACAAAGCGTCCGTCAATCGCACGCCGGTCGGCAAGCCCGACGCATTCAAACCCGAGCCGCTGCCCACACTCGCCTCGCTGCGTGCTTTGCTCGCCGAGTCGCAGATCGCGCTCCCGGCCGAGTTGCCGCCGATGGCGGCCGGCATTTTCGGCTACATGGGCTACGACACCGTGCGCCTGATGGAGCGCCTGCCGGACGTGCCGCCCGACGCTCTGCACATCCCCGACGGCATCCTGATGCGGCCGACGGCAATGGCCATCTTCGATATCATCAAGGACGAGATCACCATCGTCACGCCGGTGCGCCCGGATGCGAGCGTTCCCGCCGAGAAGGCCTACAAGGCGGCCTGCAAGCGCCTCAAAGGCATCGTCGCGGCGCTCGACCAGCCGCTGCCGCACTCGCCCTCGGTCACGGCGCGCAAAATCGCCGCGCCCAATCCGATGTCGAACACCACGCCGGCCGAGTACATGGACATGGTGCGGCGCGCCAAGGAGTACATCGTCGCCGGCGACATCTTCCAGGTCGTCGTCTCGCAGCGCTTCTCGGCGCCGTTCTCGCTACCGTCATTCTCGCTCTACCGCGCCCTGCGCCGCACCAACCCCTCGCCGTTCCTCTTCCACCTCGACTTCGGCGACTTCGCCCTCGTCGGCTCCAGCCCCGAGATCCTCGTGCGCGTGCGCGAAGGCGAAGTGACCATCCGCCCGATCGCCGGCACCGCCCCGCGCGGCGCCACCGACGCCGAGGATCAGGCGCTGGCCGAAGCGCTGCTGAAGGATCCCAAGGAGCGCGCCGAGCACCTGATGCTGCTCGACCTCGGCCGCAACGACATCGGCCGCGTCGCCGAGATCGGCTCGGTGGACGTTACCGCGCGTTTCTTCATCGAACGCTACAGCCACGTGATGCACATCGTCTCCAACGTTGCGGGACGCCTCGACAAGAAGCATGACGCGGTCGACGCGCTGATGGCCGGCTTCCCGGCAGGCACGGTCTCCGGCGCGCCGAAGGTGCGCGCCATGGAGATCATCGACGAATTGGAGAAGTCGAAGCGCGGGCCTTACGCCGGCTGCGTCGGCTACTTCTCGGCCAGCGGCCAGATGGACACCTGCATCGTGCTCCGCACCGCGCTCATCAAGGACGGCGTCATGCACGTGCAGGCGGGAGCCGGCCTGGTGCACGATTCGGTGCCCGACAAGGAGCAGCAGGAGTGCATCAACAAGGCTCAGGCCTTGTTCCGCGCCGCCGAGGAAGCCGTGCGATTCGCGACACGCGCGAAGTAAATTCCACGCGCGATGAAGTTGCGGATCGCAGCCCGACTATTCCCGACTTTGACATAAGACCGATTCTGCCAGCAGAACGATGTGCAGTCGGGGTGGCGTGGCCATCCCGAGCAGGCGGTTTGCGTCATCGTGTTTTGCGTCCGGCTCCAGCACAGCGGCAGGACCACGCGCTTGGCGCACCACGACGACCAACGACCTGCGATCGGCAGGTGGCGCTCTGCCCTCGCCACGACGGTCGCCAGCACGGCGCTGTTCGCCTACAGCGGCCGTCCCGTGCGCGCGCAGACGGTTCCACCCGCCGCGCCCTGCAATCAGGTGAGCGGCGGCGGCACGACCGTCACCTGCACGGGCGACGTGTCAACGGGCGTCCTCCTCAACAATGGGGGAGGCCCGTTCACGACTCTCAACATCGTCAACCTGACCGACGACATAACGCCCGCCTCGGGCGTCGACGGTATCCGATTCACGAGTCTCGGCGGCATCACCATCAACAGCGATACCGGGCCGTTCGCTATCATCTCCACCGCAAGGGGCATCTACGCCAATAGCTCCAGCGGCCAACCTGTGACGATCCGCAGCAACGGCGATATCGTATCCGTGGGCGATGGGATAGATGGCAGATCCGGTAGCGGCGACGTGGCGATCGCGAGCACCGGCGACATCACCACGACGGGTGCCATCGCCGATGGCATTTACGCCTACGCGTACAACGGCACCATCGCCATCGCATCGACTGGCGATATCACCACGCAGGGTGCGGGGGGATATGGCATCCGCAGCTTTGGCAGTCTCGGCGCCACCGGCATCGCATCGTTCGGCAACATAACGACGGCCGGCGACTACGCCAGGGGCATAGGGGCCTACTCCTTGCTCGCCGACGTGGCAATCGCCTCCTCGGGAAACATAACGACCGGCGGCTTTAACGCGCACGGGATTTATGCCCATGTCGTCAGCGGCGCCGGCGAGGTGGCCATCACCTCAACGGGAAATATCACCACTAGGGGCACCGGTGCCGTGGGCATCCTCGTCGATGTCGACGGCAGCGGCGACGTGGCCATTGCCTCGTTCGGCAACATTGCGACCTTCGGCGACACCTCCTACGGCATCAAAGCCACCGCCAACGGTGACGTAGCCATCGACTCGCTCGGCACGATCAGCACCGGCGGCGCCAGTTCGACAGGTATCTTTGCCGCATCCACCACCGGCAGCGTTTCCGTCAGCTCGTCGGGAAACATCGCCACCCTCGGCGATGACGCCGACGGCGTGGCGGCGACGAGCAATGGCGGCCCCGTCACCATCACGTCAAATGCCGATATCGCCACCTCGGGCAACTCCGCCTCCGGCATCTTCGGTGGCGCGCAAGGCGATCCGCTAACGATCATGTCATTTGGCAATATCGCGACTGAGGGCAACAACTCCTTCGGTATCGCGGCCGGCAGCATCACAGGTTCAGTGACCATCACTTCGACCGGCAACATCGCCACTGAAGGCACCAATTCTGCCGCCATCAACGTCGGCACCGACGACGGCGCCATTACGATCAACTCGTACGGCAACATCGCCACGGCGGGCACCAATGCCATTGGTATAAACGCGAGCAGCGTCTACGGGGCGATCTCCATCGCGTCATATGGCGACGTTGCCGTAGCGGGTGCCGGATCTATCGGCATCAACGCTCAGACCAACGGCGACGTTACGATCACGTCGTTCGGCAACATCTCCGCCGGACCCGACAGCCTAGACGCCATTTCGGCCCTGTCGCAGACCGGCAAGCTCGTCATCGTTTCGCGCGGTGACATTACCACCATGGGAACGGGGGCCTACGGCATAAGGGCCATGGGCTACGCCAGCGCCTACGTTTTCAACGCAGGCAACATCACGACGACGGGTGATGTCGCCGACGCTCTTGCAGCGATGTCCTTCGGCACGGTCACGATCGTCAACACCGGCAACATTTCGGCCACCGGCTCGGGATCGGCGGGGATCTTCGCCGGCGGTCAAGCCGGTAACGTGGTGCTCAATCTCGGCACCATCGAAGGCTGCCCCTGTGCCGGAGTTGTCTTGATGAGCAACGGCACCAATCAGCTCACCAATTTCGGCTCGATCATTTCCGTGCCGACGGGGCTCGCCATCGAGGCCGCTGGCGCGGCCAATTTCATTGACAACTTCGGCACCATCACCGGCGACGTCGAATTTGTTATGGGTGGCGGCGAGTTCAACAATCACGCCGGTGCGCTGTTCAATGCTGGCGACACCGTCGAGGCAGGACTCGTCACCAACGACGGCACGCTCAATCCAGGCGGCGCGGGAGTCGTGCTGTCGACGGCGCTCGGCGACAGCTTCGTGCAGAATGCGGGCGGCATTTTCGCTGTCGACGTCAGCGGCAGTACCTCCGACCAGATCTTCGTGTCCAATACGGCCAATCTCGCCGGAAAAGTCGCGGTGACGGTGACGAGCCTGCCGACGACCGCGGTGCAATCTTACCTCATCCTGGAGGCGCTGAGCGGCGTCACCGACAACGGACTGTCGCTCACGGCCAGCCCGGCGCTGCACGCGACGCTGACATACCCCAACGCCACTGACGTCGTTCTCGGCGTTGCCGTCGACTTCACCGTCGATGGTCTTAATCCCAACCAGCGTGCGATCGCCACGAACCTTAGCGACGTCTTTAACTCCGGCGTCGGCACCCTCGGTCCAGCTATGTTGGGCCTACTTAACGTCACTGACCTCGACGAATTCAAAGCGGCCCTCAACCAGCTCTCGCCGGAGCTCTATTCCGACGCCGAGATCGCCGCCCTCTATTCCAGCCTCGCGTTTTCCAACAGCCTGCTCTCCTGCAAGGTCAACGGCACCGACACCGCCTCGATCATCCGCGAGGGCCAATGCCTGTGGGCGGGCG
>JBDTOR010000006.1:0-34438 GCA_039933175.1 Hyphomicrobium sp.
TTTTCCACCATCTGCGTGATGCGCGAAACCTTGGCCTCGCGGCTCTCGACGCCGACGATGCCGTATTGATGCGTCTCGCTGTCGGGCACCGGCGACACGGCGATGTGGTTGCCACCGTGCTCGTTGTAGGCCTCGATCATTTCCGCCAGGCAGCCCTTGCCGCCGTGATGCAGCATGTCGGGCAGCAGCAGCGCGAACGGCTCGTCGCCGACGATATCGCGCGCGCACCAGACCGCGTGACCGAGGCCGAGCGGCGCCTGCTGGCGGGTGAAGCTCGTGGCGCCGGCAGCGGGAAGATCCTTGGCGAGTTCGGCCAGCTCCTTGGACTTGCCGCGCTCAGCCAAGGTTGCTTCCAACTCCGGCTGGCGATCGAAGTGCTCCTCGATCGACGGCTTGTTGCGTCCGGTGACGAAAACGAAATGCTCGATCCCCGCCGAACGCGCCTCGTCCACCACGTGCTGGATGACCGGCCGGTCGACGACCGTCAGCATCTCCTTCGGAATGGCTTTGGTCGCGGGCAGAAAACGCGTGCCTAGACCCGCCACGGGGAACACGGCCTTGCGGATACGCTTGTGGGGGGCGGGCATGGTCAACTCCGAGCCTGAAGATTGATAATTTCGTGAGGCTGCAACTGGTGCAGTTCTTGAATACCGCTTGAATGGCGAGGGCCAGCCAGAGGCCGTGTACAATCGATTCAATGCATAGTTAAGCCCTTGCGATGGTAAGGTGCGTCCAGCAATCGCAAATATCCGGAAGGTTCGAAGCAGCGATGACTATCCTTGTCACCGGCGGAGCCGGTTATATCGGCAGCCATATGGTTATCGAGCTCCTCGACAGCGGGGAGAGCGTGGTCGTCCTCGACAACCTTTCGACCGGCTTCCGCTGGGCAGTCCCGGCCAATGCCACGCTGGTTGTCGGCGACATCGGGGATCAGGAGTTGGTCCGCAGCATCGTGCGCAAGCATGGCGTGAAGTCGATCATTCACTTCGCCGGCTCGATCGTCGTGCCGGAGTCCGTCGTCGACCCGCTGGGCTACTATCACAACAACACCGTCAAGTCGCGCGCCCTCATGGAAGTCGCGGTCGAGATGGGAATCGAGAACTTCATCTTCTCCTCGACGGCGGCAGTGTACGGCATGCCGAAGGAAATTCCCGTGCGCGAGGATGCCGCGCTGGCGCCCATGTCGCCCTACGGCTCTTCAAAGCTGATGACCGAAATCATGCTGGCCGACACCGCGCGGGCGCACAATTTCCGCTACGTCGCCTTGCGCTATTTCAACGTGGCGGGCGCCGACCCGAAGGGCCGCTCCGGCCAGTCGACGCCGCATGCGACGCACCTCATCAAGGTTGCCTGCGAGACGGCGCTCGGCAAGCGGCCGTACATGGAGGTGTTCGGCACCGACTATGAAACGTCGGACGGCACCTGCGTCCGCGACTACATCCACGTCACCGACCTTGTGCGCGCCCACATGGCGGCACTGCGCTACCTGCGCGACGGCGGCGATTCCGAAGTGTTCAACTGCGGCTACTCGAAGGGGTTCTCAGTGCTGCAGGTGATCGACGCCGTGAAGCGCACATCCGGCGCCGATTTCGAGGTGCGCATGTCGCCGCGCCGGCCGGGCGACCCGGCGGCCATCGTCGCCGCCTCCGACAAAATCCGCATGCGCCTCGGCTGGCGCCCCGAGAACGACAGCCTTGACACCATCACGGTGCAGGCCCTGGCGTGGGAAGCGCATCTGCAGCAGTTCAAGCACGCGAGTTAGCCCGCCATCGCCGCGGCGTCGCAAATTTGCCCCGAAATTACGATGTCGAGGGGCCCCAGGCGCATGCGTCCCTGCCACGCGCGGCAGCGTTAGGCGCTCCAAGGAGGTTCGATTGACCATTGGCACCAACGCAACGCGCTCGCGCGTCATGGCCGCATTGGGAGGCGCGCTGGCGCTGCTCGCGGCCTTCACCGCGCCGGCGCTCGCCGATGCGTGGGGCGACTTCGTCGCCGGACTGTGGCCCGAAGCCGAGGCACAGGGCGTTTCGCGCGCCACCTTCGATGCCGCCTTCCGTGGGCTGAAGCCCGACTACTCGCTGCCCGACCTTATCGTCGCCGGCCGCAAGCGCGACGACAGCGCCGGCCAGGCCGAGTTCACCAAATCGGCGCTCGAGTACCTCAACCCGAAGTATCTCGAGCCCCTCTCCGTGCAGGGTCGCAAGTTCCTCAAGGAGCACGAGAAGGACATTCTCAACATCGAGAAGAAGACCGGTGTCGACCGCTACATCATGGTCGCCATCTGGGGACGCGAGACGGCTTACGGCACCCATAAGGATTCGCGCGACGCCATCCGCGTGTTGGCGACGCAGGCATTTACCGGACGCCGCAAAGACGAATTCCGTCTCGAAATTCTTGCTGCTCTGAAGATGCTGCAGGCCGGCGTACCGCGCGCCAAGATGAAATCGTCCTGGGCTGGCGCTGTCGGACTGACGCAGTTCATGCCGACCGAATACTTCAAGCACCTCGAAGACGGCGACGGCGACGGCAAGGTCGATATCTTCGATAGCGTGCCCGACGCGCTCGCCTCCGCCGCGCGGCAGCTCGCCAACAAGGGCTGGGTGCGCGGACTGCGCTGGGGATACGAGGTGCACATGCCCGCCGGCGGCGACTGCTCGCTGGAGGGACCGCCCGGCGAGCGCACCATTGGCGAATGGCAGAAACTCGGCTTCGAGCGCACCGGCGCCAAGCCGTTCACCCCCGCCGAGGCCGGCATCAGCGCCTATCTCATGATGCCCTCCGGCGCCTACGGCCCCGGCTTTTTGGCAACCCAGAATTTCAAGGTCATTCGCCTCTACAACACTTCCGATCTCTACGCCCTGTTCGTCGGCGATCTGGCCGATCGCATTGCCGGCGCCGGGGGCTTCCACGTGCCGGCGTCACAGGTCGCCCAACCGCGCACGGCGCAGGTGAAGGAGATCCAGGAGCGGCTGCAGAAGCTTGGCTACCCGATGGACAAGATCGACGGCAAGATCGGCTCGAACACCCGCCGTCAGGTCGGCACCTACCAGAAATCGGCAGGCCTCAAGATCGACTGCTGGCCGACTGAGGCGACGCTTTCGCACCTGCGTTCCAACGCCGCGCGCGCCCCCCAGTAGCTGTCATGAATCGACGCTAGAAATTTCGCACCCCCGTGCTATGCCCTCCGCGCCGGTGGCCCCCTGAGACGGGCCAATCGTTCGCGGAGGAGACACCATGGATCGCTGGGTCGAAGAGACGTTTCACCCTCATTGGCGCGTGCGCCTTCAGGCCGATGAGGTGCTGCACGAGGTGAAGACGGACCACCAGCACCTTGTCATCTTCAAGAACAAGACTTGGGGCACGGTGCTGATGCTGGACGGCGTGTGCCAGCTGACGACCTCGGACGAGTTCATCTATCACGAGATGATGGCGCACGTGCCGCTGATGGCGCTCGACAAACCCAAGCGCGTGCTGGTCGTCGGCGGCGGCGATGGCGGCGTCATGCGCGAAGTCTTGAAGCACCCCACCATCGAAAAGGCGATGCTGTGTGAGATCGACCGCGAGGTGATCGACACGGCGCTCAAGTACTATCCCGAGATCCCCGGCAACACCTTCGATGACGAGCGCACCGTCGTCGTCATCGCCGACGGCCGCAAGTTCGTCGCCGAGACCGACGAGCGCTTCGACGCCATCATCGTCGATTCCTCCGAACCGATCGGGCCGTCAGCCGTGCTGCACACGCCGGAGTTCTTCGCCTCCTGCAAGCACGCGCTGAAGGAAGGCGGCATCCTCGTCACGCAGAACGGCCTGCCGTTCCTGTTCCCCGACCACTTGCGCGATACCACGCGCGCCTTCGCCTCGCTGTTCGACCGCGTGGCGCCATACTTCTGCACGCAGCCCTGCTACTTCGGCGGCCCATTCGCGCTCAATTGGGCGTCGGATGAGGACGAGCATCTCGACATCGCCGAGAAGAAGCTGGCCAAGCGCCAGGAGCGTCGCGGCATCGAGACGAAGTATTGGACCCCGGCCGTGCACAACGCCGCGTTTGCGCTTCCGCGTTACGGTGAGGTCGTTGTCGAGCAGGCGATGATCGACGGACGCAACGATCGCGCGACGGCCAAGAACGGCCGCAGCGGCAAAGGCAAGACGGCGAAGAAAACGCGCACCTGAGCGTCAGGTTGGCTCGGCGAGGTGCGTACCGAGCAACGCGTCGTATACCTGCAGCGTCTGCTGCTTCATCTGCTTGAGCGAAAACGCGTTGAGCACGTGCGTGCGTGCGCGCGCGCCCATGCGGGCGTGCTCGTCCGGCGTCATGGCGAGCGCTTCGGCCAGCGCTTCGGCGAGACGTTGCGGATCGGCGGGCGGCACCAGCCAACCGGTGGCGCGATGCGCGGACACGCCGGGGCGCCCGAGCACTGTCTCGGGTGGGGCGCCGATGTCGGTGGCGATTACCGGCGTAGCCATGACCTGCGCCTCAGTTGCGGCGCGCCCGAAGGCTTCCGGCTCGACCGAGGCCACGACGGCAACGTGCGCGGCGCGGAAGGCCGCTGCCATGTCGTCCTCGTGGCCGACAATGCGCACACGCTCGTCCAGGCCCGCTGCGTGGATCTGCGCTGCCAGCGCCGACCGGTAAGTACGGCGCCCCTGCGCGTCGCCGGCGAGAATAAACACGGTGTCGTCGAGGTCGCGCTGCCGCGACAGCTGTTCTGCCGCTGCGATAACCACCTTCTGGCCCTTCCACGCCGTGAGGCGGGCAGCGTGCAGGATGACGCGTTTGCTATCGTCGATGCCCCAGCGTTGGCGCACGGCGGCGACGCGCTCGGGGGCGACGTTGACCGGGTCGAACAGGCGGCCGTCGACACCGCGATAGATGACGCGCAACTTCGAAAGCGGCGTGCCGTAGCGCATGCGGATGAGATCGCTGGTGTAGTGCGAATTGGCGATGACGACATCGCCGCGTGCCATCACGCTGTTGTAAAGCCGCTTGGCGTCCGACTTCTCCGAATAGGCACCGTGATAGGTGGTGACGAACGGCACGCCCGTGTGCCGCGCCGCCATGAGCGCGCTCCAGGCCGGTGCACGGCTGCGCGCATGCACCAGATCGACGCCGTCGCGGCGAATGACATTGGCAATGCGGTGCGCATTCCACAAAAGTCGGAAGGGCATCTTGGCGGCGGCCGGAAAGAACTGTACCTCAGCGCCGGTGTCGCGCAGGCGCTGCACCAGCCGTCCGCCCTCGGTCAGCACGATGGCGCGGCCGCCGGCGGACGTTATCGCATCCGCAATCTCTATGGTGGAAAGCTCCGCCCCGCCGGTGTCGAGTTCGGGGATGATCTGCAATATGGTCGGGCGCTTCTCGGCCACGCGATGTCCTCCGACGGCGAAAGGGTTGTTTAGATTGAGTGAGAGCGAACCGCAATTCCTCGAGGTCGGGCCGGGCGAAGTCGTCCCCGCTCGGCGCATCGCTTATCGTTCCGAGTGCGCCGCTGCTGACGGTATGGGGCTGTTCTGGTTGCCGGGCTATAAATCCGACATGGCGAGCACCAAAGCAACGGAGCTCGCCGCCTTTGCCCGCACCAAGGGCTACGGCTGCACGCGTTTCGACTATTCCGGGCACGGGGATTCGAGCGGCGACTTCGAGGGGGGCACCATCGGCGCCTGGCTCGAGGAAGCGGAGGCGGTGTTCCGCAACGTCACTGAGGGCAGGCAGATTATCGTCGGCTCCAGCATGGGCGGCTACATCGCGTTGCTGCTGCTGCGCCGATTGTTGGCGGCAGCCCCCGAGGAAGCCGCCCGCATCGCCGGGCTCGTCCTCATCGCCCCGGCGTGGGACATGACCGAAGAGCTGATGTGGAAGCAGTTCAACCTCAAGGCGCGCCGCGAGCTACAGGACACCGGAGTTTTCCGGCAGCCGTCCGAATATGGCGAGCCTTACGCCATCACGCGGGCGTTGATCGAGGAGGGCCGCAGCCACCTCCTGGCGAAGCAGCCTTTCGACCCTGGAAGGCCGGTCGTCATATTGCAGGGGCGGCTCGACACGGCCGTTCCGGTGGGCCACGCGCGCGCCCTGCTTGGGCTGCTGCAGGGCGGCTGGGCGCAATTGGTCGAGATTCCGGATGGCGAGCACCGGCTGTCGAGACCCCAGGACTTGTCG
This sequence comes from Hyphomicrobium sp., assembly GCA_039933175.1. Classification (GTDB taxonomy): domain Bacteria; phylum Pseudomonadota; class Alphaproteobacteria; order Rhizobiales; family Hyphomicrobiaceae; genus Hyphomicrobium_A. The sequence goes on from JBDTOR010000006.1 coordinate 6,155, forward strand.
CTCCTTTTCAATAAAATAGATGAGGTCGCAACGGGGCAGTTACCGGCCCGCGAATGAAGCCATCGACAGCCGCTCCGGTCCGTGGAAAGCTGGTCGGCCGACGATGAAAAGTGAGTTCCGTCATGAGACCAGCGGGCCTTCCCGTCCTCACCACCGCCTGCCTGACGTTGCTGTTTGCCTTTCCCGCCGCCACCGGAGCACGGGCTGACCCGGCTAACAACGCCGAGGTCGAAAAGCCGGCGGCAGCTCCGGCCGAAAGTGACGCAGGCTATCGCCCACGCTGGGCGGATCCGAACGCCAAGCCGACCGAGCCGGGAATCGAGAACGATCCGACCCCGTTCAATCCGGCCGAGGTCGACGCCAATTCGGACACCCTCAACAACAACCTCAGCCCCATCGACCCGGATTAGTCTTGCGCATGCGGCACGAGCCGCGTTGCGTGAACTACTCGCGATCTGACGCGTTGGCCAACTCGGGGACCGTTCAAATCACAGGAGATCAGCCAAAATCAGGAGCTTCCCGCGTCAGCTTGCCGATGAGGCACGTCAAGGAAACGCCACGCGCGGAGGCCTAAATTCCCATTCGCACTTCCGACCCGTCACGTGACGTCACGAAACCGGAGAGAACGATGGAAAGACCCCTGCAGATCACCTTCAAGAATGTGGAAAGCTCGGCTTCGCTGGAGACACTGATACGCGAAAGGGTGGAGCGGCTGCAGCGCTTTCATCCGCACATAACCGGCGCCCGCGTCGTCGTCGAGGTGCCGCACCGCAGTCCGGAAAGCGGCAAGCTGCCGCTCGGCATCGCCGTCGAGATCGACGTTCCGGGACGCAACACGGTCATCGCCAAGGGCGACCAGGACCGTCGTGAGCTGAAGGGCGACCGCAGCGCCATCGTAAACCGCGTTTTCGAGGCCGCCGAGCGCCAGCTCGAGCAGATTTCGGCCATCCGCAAGGGCGAAGTGAAGCTGCACGGCTCGGCAGGCGACACCGGCACGGTGGTGCGCATTTTTCCCGAACAGAACTACGGCTTCATCGAGATGAGGGATTCCCCTGATCTCTACTTCTCGCGCGAAGTCGTGGGCAATGGCGGCTTCGAGCACATCAAGGTCGGCTCGCTGGTGCACGTGACGCGTGCCACAAGCGAGGGGCCGATGGGGCCGCAGGCGAGCTCCGTCAAGCTAATGGGCGCCACCTCGTAGCTTTCATGATGTTGCCAACATGCATCCGTCGTAGACCCCTGGCATGCTAATGAGGTGCAAAGACTAAACGGGGGAGGATCGGATGCTGCATACTACGCCCCACCGGCGGCTGGAGGACGATCTTGCCGCCGTCGAGTCGATCGCCGCGCGCCCGGCGACGACCGCCAAGGAGCTCGCCGCCAACCTCACCGAATTGTACGAGGCGACGTTCAACGTCAGCCTCGACCGCTATGACATGGCGACGCTGCTGCGCTCGGCGCCGGACATCGCGCGCTCGATCTTCGCCATGCGCATTCGCTTACGCAGCCAGATCGCCGACTGGCACGCGCGCGGATTTCTGACGCTCGCCGGTCAGCGCGCCCTCCGCAACGCCCTGCGCATCGCCCGTTACGCAACCGACGCGCTGGGCGAGCTCAACATCCGCTACGCGCAGCTCGGCCCCGGCGAGAAAACACTGCGCGGGTTCAGCGGACGCAACATCAATACGCTGGTCAATCCCGCCTTCGAGACCGGCAGTGACCTCGACTTTCGCTCGGGTGACCTGCTGCTGATGCGTGGCATGCATCACAACAGTGCCGCCATTGCGCGCATCGGCGACGTCGACAGCCAATTCAGCCACCTCGCCATCGTGCATACCGATGCCGACGGCAAGCACTGGGTAGTCGAAGCCCTCATCGAGGCCGGCGCGGTGATCAATCCGCTCGCCTATACGCTCGAGCATGGGCTCGGGCGCTGCGTCCTCTTCCGCCACAAGGACAAGAGCCTCGCCGCGCGCGCCGCGGCGCTGATCCACGATGTCGTCCGCCGCTCGGACGAAAAGGGCAAGCACATCTGGTACGACTTCACCATGGAACTGGCCGGCGACAAGGAGCTGTTCTGTTCCAAGCTGGTGCGCAAAGCCTATCGCCTGGCGAGCAACGATCAGACGCTGCTGCCGACCTTCACAACGCGCTTCGACATGAAGAACCGCGACTTCGTCGAGCGCATCGGCGTCACGGCGCGCGAGACGTTCGCCCCGGCCGACATCGAGCTCGAACCGGCATTCGACCTCGTTGCCGAATGGCAGGACTACCGCGTGACGTCGCGCCTTCGTCTCCAGGACCTGCTGATGGATCGCCTGTTCCTGTGGATGGAGCAGCACGACTACCGCTTCAAGGAAGACCTGCCGATCAAGCTGATCGGCTATCTCGGCCAGCTATCGGGGAAGCTGTCGACGCGCGCCAAGGATCTCATTGCCGACGTCGTGCCGAAGGTGCCGCCCAACATGCAGCGGTCGACCATCCAGGCCGTCGCCATGCTGCATCGTACAGCAGAGCCGCTGCTGACGGAGTTGCAGATTCTTGAGCGCCGAAGCATCGATCGCACGGGGCGGCCGCTGCACGCCCGCGAGGTCTACGAGTTCCTCGAGGGCAAGCGGCAGGCCTCGGACGGCGAGATCGGCTATCTCGTGGGCCAAGCCTGAACGGTCGAGCCCCAGCCGTCATATGACGCCGAGCGGGCGGCGGGCAGGCCGTCGTCGAGCGCCCGTTCCAGAGCCAGGGCGCCGGCCTTGACGGCGACGATTTCGGGAACGACCCAGGCGCGATAGCCCGTCGATATGACTGCGGACGCGCAGGCGAGCACCCCGCCGTTCGCGTCGCACGAGCGGTCCGCCTCGATGGCGCGCGTCTCACGCCGGTCATGGCGCAGGAAGCCCATGTCGACCGGCTGGATCATCGTCATCGGCGCCGAGAGCGTGATGCCGCGGAATACGCACGTCGTCTGATTGCGGCACGGTCCGGCATTGCGGCCGAGCGTGTTGCCGGGGCCGAGCGCCTGGGCGCGCCGCATGACCGTTGCCGGCGCGCCGGCGCCGTTGCTCACGTAGCAATCCTGACCGACGCACAGCACCGGGTTGGCGGTCATGCGCCGGCCGCCGAATCCATGCCGCCGCGGCTGCATGATTACGAGCACCGTCACGCGCTGCGGGTAGGTGGCTGACGCGGTGGCGGGCGGGTCGATGAAGGGCGAAGCAACCTCGGGCTCCGGGAGCGGACCACCGAGGCCCGAGCGCGCCTCGGTGTCGCGTTCATGCTCGCGCTCGCGCGCTTCACGGGCGAGCCTGAACTTCTCGGCGATGCGCTTGGCTTCTTGCTCGCGTTTTGCTTCGAGTACGGAGCGCTGCTGCGTCTCTTCGATATCCTTGATGCGGGCCTGCTCGGCGACGTGCGCCTCGTCGGCGGCGCGCTGGCGCGCTTCGGCAACGCGCGCTTCGTCTGCCCGGCGCTGTGCTGCAGCAAGTCGCGCTTCCTCGGCCTGGCGTTTGGCTTCGGCTTCCTCGGCCTGCCGCTTCAGCTCGGCGACGCGCGCTTCTTCGGCACGCCGCTTGGCTTCGGCAATGCGCGCCTCTTCGGCTTTCTTTTCTTCGGCGACGCGGCGTTCCTCCGCTTCGCGCTGGGCGCGCGCAGCTTCCGCCAGCCGTTCGGCCTCGGCCTTTTTCTCAGCGGCGATGCGGTGCTCGTCTTCGAGACGCTTTTCCTCGGCGACGCGCTGCTCTTCGACGTCGCGCTGCAGGCGTGCCGCCTCGGCGCTGCGCTCGGCCTCGGCCTTGCTGTCCATTTCCGCTTTTTGCTTCAGCGCCTCCTCGGTGAGGCGCTGCGCATCGGCCCGCGCCGCCTGGCGCTCGGTCTCGATCATCTGCTGCTCACGCGCCTCGTTGGCCTGACGGCGCGCTTCCGCCTCCTGCTTGGCGGCGCGCAGCATTTCGGCTTCGTCGTCGGCGCGCTGCTTGTCGGCCACCTTGCGCTTGGCGGCTTCCGCCTGCTTCTTGGCCGCGGCCTGCGCCTCGGCGCGCACCTTTGCGGCCTTGGCATCCTCGGCGCGTTGCGATTCCTCGCCGGCGTGGGAGAACTTTTCAGCGAGGGCGTGAGCGGCATCGTCGGCGGCGACCGCCGGCTTGGGGCTGTACATCAAGCTGATCAACGCCACGGCGCATACCGCGCCACGACTGAGGCCATTTCCTGCCGATCGCATAACGTCCTCGCCATTCAAAATCGTCTGGGAGCCGGGCGCCCCCAAGTCGCGGCAAAAGCGCGACTGGATTTCGCCAATAAAGCGGGGGGCGCTTGAACGGCGGCTGAACGGCGACGGTCAAGTTGGGACAGCTGTGGATAGCGCCGCCGCTGGGCTAGCCGGCTAGGATGGCGCGCAGACCTTCGCGGTAAGTGGGAAATTTCAGAGCTACGCCAAGCTCTTCCCGCATGCGCGCATTGCGGATGCGCTTGTTGTCGGCATAGAAGCTGGCGGCCATGGGGGAGAGTTGCGCATCCTCGAAGGCAATCGGCGGCGGCGGCGGCATGTGCAACAGCTCGGCGGCGTAGGTGATGATGTCCTGCGGCGGTGCCGGCTCGTCGTCGGTGACATTGTAGATCTGTTCCGCGCCGCGCCCGCCGATGCCCGCCAGCACGGCAGCGGCGATGTCATCGACGTGGATGCGGTTGAACACCTGCCCGGGCTTGATGATGCGATGCGCCGTGCCCGCACGCAGCCGATCGATGGCGCTGCGCCCTGGCCCGTAGATGCCGGCCAGACGGAAGACCTGCGCGCGCGCATTGCGGGCCGCGCGGAGCGCCAGCCAATCCTGCTCGGCGTCGATGCGCCGCCGCCCGCGCGTCGACGTGGCCTCCGTCGGCATCGTCTCGTCGATCCAGGCGCCCTGACTGTCGCCGTAGACGCCCACTGTCGACAGGTAGCCGATCCAACCCAGCGACGGCGCACGCGTCAGGTCGGCGGAGTGGTGGCGCAGGGCCGGATCACCGGCCGCGTCGGGCGGCGCCGAGACCAGGACATGCGTGGCTTTCGCGATGGCTTGTGCAACGCCGGCGCCGGGCGCCGAGCCGTCGAAGACGAACGCGTCATAGCCTTGCGCGGCGATCTTTTGCGCGCCCTCGGGGGTACGCGCCGTGCCGGCGATGTGCCAGCCTTGCGCAGCGAGATGCTGCGCGACGCGCTGGGCGCTGTAGCCAAGCCCAAAGCAGAACAAGCGGCTCATGCCGTCTGCCACTCGGCGCGCACGTCGCTATCGCCCTCGCGCGCCAGATGCCGATGGCGGATGCTCTCGCCGACATCGTCGCCGGAAAGCTGGCGCATGGCCCACACGGCCATGGCGCGCACCAGCGGAGATTGATCGCCGAGCAGCGCTTCGATGCGCGGCAGCAGGCCCGTGTCGCCGGAGTTGCCGGCGGCGATCAGCACGTTGCGCACGAAGCGGTCGCGCCCGGTGCGCTTCACGGGCGTGCCGGCAAAGCGCGCGCGGAACGCGGCGTCATCAAGCTGCAGCAACTCGTCGAGCGGCGGGTTGTCGGTCTCGATGCGCGCATGGAAGCGGACTTCTCGTGCCGTGGCGGCAAACTTATTCCACGGACACACGGCGAGGCAGTCGTCGCAGCCGAACACGCGGTTGCCCATGGCGCGGCGGAACTCGGCCGGGATGTGCCCTTTGTGCTCGATCGACAGGTAGGCGAGGCAGCGGCGCGCATCGAGCTGATAAGGCGCCGGGAAGGCTGCCGTCGGACACACGTCGAGGCAGCGGCGGCAGCTGCCGCAATGGTCGGGCTCGGCATCGTCGGGCGGCAGCGCGGCGGTGGTGAAGATGGCGCCGAGGAACAGCCACGAGCCGTGTTCGCGCGACACCAGCATGGTGTTCTTGCCTTGCCAGCCGACGCCGGCCGCCGCGGCGAGTGGCTTCTCCATCACCGGCGCCGTGTCGACGAACACCTTCACGTCCGCGCTGCTCTCGGCGGCCAGGCGCGCGGCGAGCTGCTTCAGCTTGCCCTTGAGGATGTCGTGGTAGTCCTTGCCTTGCGCGTAGACGGAGATGGTGCCGCGGGTCGGGTGGTCGAGCGCTTCGAGCGGATTTGTTTCCGGCGCGTAGCTCATGCCGAGCATCACGATCGAACGCACTTCGGGCCACAACGCGCTAGGGCTGCCGCGCCGGTCGGCGTGCGTTGCCATCCAACCCATGTCGCCCTGGCGCCCCGCTGCGAGGAATTCCGCCAGGCGTCCGCCGGCTGCCCGCGTCGCGTCCGGCGTCGTCACGCGCACGGCGTCGAAGCCGAGCGCGCGCGCCTCGCTAACGATGGTGTCCTTGAGCGCCGCCGTCATGAGGCGGCCGTCAGAAGTCGAGGTTGGCATAGTGAGTTGACACCGCTGCACCCGGGACGCGGTCGGCCAATAGCGTGCGGAACGCGCGCCGCGACTTGAGGCGTGCGTACCAGACCTTGGCGACGGCAAATTCCTCCCATGGCACTTCGCCCAGATAATCGACCGATGACAGATGTGCGGCGGCGGCGAGATCGGCGAACGACAGATCCTCGCCCGCCAGCCAGCGCCGGCGGTCCGCCAGATAGCTGATGTAGCTCATATGGTAGCGCAGGTTGGTGCGGATGGCGCGCAGGAAGTCGACGTCGGGCGTTGGCGATGATGCCGGCTGCAGGCGGGCGTAAACCTTTTCCTGCAGCAGCTCGTGCGTCACCTCGCGATTGAACTTGCCGTTGAACCAATCGACCAGGCGGCGTGTCTCGGCCCGCTGCAGGCGGTCGCCGGGGAACAGCGGAAACGCCTCATCCTCGTCCGTCTCGGGGGCGGGAGGCGTGCCTTCGGCCAGGTATTCGGAGATGGCGTAAACGCCGCACAGGGCTGGCCCGCCTTCGAGTTGCAGGATCGGGAGCTCGCCCGCCGGGTTAAGGGCGAGGAACTCCGGACGCCACTCCCAGGGGCGCTCCTCAATGAGTTCGACTTCGATGTTCTGCTCGGCGAGCGCCAGCCGCACGGCGCGCGAGAAGGGGCAGAGCCGGAACTGTGTCAACGTGTGCATTGCTCAAACTGTCGGTTTGTTATTGGGATGCCGGCATCCGCACGCTCCTAAGGCCCGGCGCCCGATAAGACAATCGCCCCGTGTGGCGGGGAAGTGGCACCGCGCTTAGCCAAATCCTGCTAATCCTCGCCGCCGCACAGAAAAAAACTCGCGCGCACAACCTACGGGACCGCCGATGCCGATCTGGGAAGTGATCCTCCTTGGCCTCATTGAGGGACTGACCGAGTTCCTACCCGTCTCCTCTACCGGACATCTGCTGCTCACCGAGCACTTCCTCGGCATCTGCACGCCCGGCAAGACTTTCGAGGTGCTTATTCAGCTCGGCGCCGTACTCGCCATCCTCAGCGTCTACTCCGTCAAGCTGACGCGCATCGCCATGGCCATCCCTTACGATCCGCGCGCGCGCCGCTTCGTGCTGAGCGTGCTACTGGCGTTCCTGCCGGCGGCAGTGATCGGCGCCATGGCGCACGACTTCATCAAGACGGTGCTGTTCGAATCCCCGATGCTCATCGCCGTCATGCTGATCATCGGCGGCGTGGTGCTGATACTCGTCGATCGTATGAAGCTGGCGGTCCACTACGACAACGCCATGGACTATCCGCCGTCGCTGGCCTTCAAGATCGGCGTTATCCAGTGTCTCGCCATGATCCCCGGCGTGTCGCGCTCGGGCGCCACCATTGTCGGCGCCATGCTGCTCGGCGCCGACAAGCGTTCGGCGGCGGAGTTCTCGTTCTTCCTGGCGATGCCCACGATGGGCGGCGCCTTCGCCTACGACCTCTATAAGAACTGGTCGATCCTACAGCCCACCGACGTCACCAACATCGTCATCGGCTTCATCACCGCTTTCATCGCCGCCGTGTTCGTCGTGCGCTATCTGCTCGATTATGTCAGCCGTCACGGCTTCGCGGTGTTCGGCTGGTGGCGCATCATCGTCGGCGGCATTGCGCTCGGCGCCATGCTCGTGCTCGGGCAGACTACGGGCTGCCCGGCGCTTCCCTGATCGCAGGTCGAGGTTTTAGGCGGCGTGCGAGGGAATGGGGCGCGTCAGCGCCAGCCGTAGTCCGGAGACGTCGGGCGCTCCGCGCAGCGCGTCGAGAACCGACGGCTCGCGCACCACGCGCGAAATGCTGGCCAGCGCCTTGAGGTGATCGCCGCTGGCGTGATCGGGCGCGAGCAGTAGGAAGACGAGATCGACCGGTTCGTTGTCGTGCGATTCATAGTCGATCGGATCGGAGAGACGTGCGAACAGGCACAGGATGTTGCGCAGGCCGGCGAGCTTCACGTGTGGCACGGCGATGCCGCGCCCGAGACCCGTTGAGCCGAGGCGCTCCCGCTGCAGCAGCGTGTTGAAGATTTCTCGGGAGTCGAGACCCGTTCGCTGGGCCGCCACCGTGGCCAGTTCCTGCAGCGCGTGCTTTTTGCTCGTCACCGAGAGCGGCGCAATGATGCCGTCGGGAGCCAGCAGGTCGCAGAGATCCATCGTCAAATCCTGTTCCAACCTGTTGCGAAGCGCCAGGTACCACGTGCCCCATTTGCGGCGCGGTCACGACCGGCGATTCTCACAATTCTACCTTTACCCGCGTGCCCCTGCACGTACCCTGTGCGCCCTTCGGCTACCGTATCCCTCGCTAAGTCCGCCGCCCCGTTGAGAAACCAAAAAGATGGCACTCGCAAGGTCGGCTGCACAGGAAATTTGCAGCTCTCACAACCCCAAGCCCAGCTAACGTACGGGTCACGAGGGATAATTTTAGGCTCCCCAGCGGCCTGCGCCCGCGCGTTTCACCGAAAATGCCCTCCGAACGCCGGTTTACCCAAGGTTATCCCCAGGCGGTGCGGTGCAAGAAAGGGGCCATGGCCCCTGCTCTGTGAAGGTCGATGAGGCCGCCACCGCGCCTGCGGCAGGGTCAGTCCCATGCAGGCGTGCCTATAAAGCAGTAGGCGGGGGCACACAAGTCCGAGCCAGCGGCCCTCGCCCTCAGGCGTGCCCGACGCGCTCGAGCAGCCGCTTGTCCCGCCGGCGCTGCACGGATGAGGGGATGCGCATCGCCTCGCGGTATTTGGCGACCGTCCGGCGGGCAATGTCGATGCCGTCGCATTTCAGCTTTTCGACGATTTTGTCGTCCGACAGGACGCTGGCGGGCGATTCGCCGTCGATCATCTGCCGGATCCGGTGCCGCACCGCTTCCGAGGAATGCGATTCGGCTTCGTCGTCGGACGAGTTGATGGCCGACGTGAAGAAGTACTTTAATTCGAAGATGCCGCGCGGCGTCGCCATGTACTTGTTGGACGTCACGCGCGAGACGGTGGATTCGTGCATCGAGATGGCGTCGGCGACGGTGCGCAGGTTGAGCGGGCGTAGGTACTGGACGCCGTGCGTGAAGAAGCCGTCCTGCTGACGCACGATCTCCTCGGCGACGCGCATGATGGTGCGGGCGCGCTGATCGAGGCTCTTCACCAGCCAGTTGGCGGTCTGCAGGCACTCGAGCAGGTAGTTGCGGTCGGCGGCCGAGCCGGTCGACTTCGAGACCGTCGACAGGTAGGTGCGATTGACCAACACGCGCGGCAGCGTGTCGGCGTTGAGCTCGATGATCCAGGACCCGTCCGGTGCGCCGCGTACGAGTACGTCGGGAACGACGGGCTGCAACTGCACCGTGCCGAACTTGAGACCCGGCTTGGGGTTGAGCTTCTTGATCTCGGCAATGATCTCGAGCAGCTCGTCCATCTCGCATCCCACCGCCTTGCGCAACGCCGGGAAGTTGTGCCCGGCGAGCAGGTGAAGGTTTTCGAGAAAGCGGCTGATGATGGGGTCGTAGCGGTTCTGCTCTTTCAGCTGCAGGGCCAGGCACTCCGCCAGCGAGCGGGCGAACACGCCGGGCGGATCGAGCGTCTGCAGCGCGGCGAGGACCTTCTCGACCACCTCCAGCGGCGCCCCGAGCTTCTCGGCGATGGCCGAGAGATCGGCGCCCGGCAGATAGCCCGCGTCATCGACCATGTCGACGAGGTACTGGCCGATCAGGCGCTCGACCGGATCCTTCAACACGAGCGGCACCTGCGCGCTCAGGTGCTCGCGCAGCGAGACATCGTTGGCGAGATAGGCCTCGATGTTGACGTCGTCGCCGCCGGCGGACGCGCGCTGGCGTAGCGACGCCCAGCCGGAATCATCTTGCCCATTGGCAGGACCGGCGGAGGGACCGTCGGCGCTATCGTACTGCTCGGTGTCGAACGTGCTCTCGGGATCGGCCACCGGCTTGTCGAGGTCGACGAAATCGGTCTCGCTCGCCGGCGCCGTCTCCTCGGGCTTGGTGAACTCGGCCGCGTCGGCAGCTTCCAAACGGAGCGGCGCCTCGTTGCCTTCGTCCTGCTCAAGCAGCGGATTGCGTTCGAGTTCGCTCTCGACGTACTGCGCCAGCTCGATGTTCGACAACTGCAGCAGACGGATGGCCTGCTGCAGCTGGGGTGTCATCACCAGCTGCTGGCCTTGTCTGAGCTCCAGTCTTGTCGAAAGCGCCATGCGCGCGTCCAGTGTCTCGGCTACGGATGCGCGTACTGTCTAGTCAGCGCGCGTTAACGAACATGTCTCCGAGGTACACACGCCGCACGTCGTCGTTGGCTATGATTTCCTCAGGCTTACCCTGTGTCAGAACCTGACCGTCGTAAATGATGTAGGCCCGATCAATCAAACTTAGAGTTTCGCGGACGTTATGATCGGTGATGAGCACGCCGATGCCGCGTTCCGTCAGGTGCCGCACCAACTCCTGAATATCGCCGACGGCGATGGGATCGATGCCGGCGAATGGCTCGTCGAGCAGCATGTACGACGGCCCGGAGGCCAGGGCCCGGGCGATTTCGCAGCGCCGCCGCTCGCCGCCCGACAGGGCGATGGACGGCGATTTGCGCAGATGGCTGATGCGGAACTCCTCGAGCAGGCTGTCGAGCTTGATGCGCCGCTTCTTGGCCGATGACTCGACGATCTCCAGCACGGCCATGATGTTCTTCTCGACCGTCAGGCCACGGAAGATGGAGGCTTCCTGCGGCAGGTAGCCGATGCCGAGGCGGGCGCGCCGGTACATGGGCAGGCGCGTCACGTCCATGCCGTCGATGGTGATGTTGCCGGCGTCGGCGGGCACGAGGCCGGTGATCATGTAGAAGACGGTCGTCTTGCCGGCGCCGTTGGGACCGAGCAGGCCGACGGATTCGCCGCGCCCCACCGCGAGGCTGACCCCGCGCACGACGAGGCGCTTCTTGTAGCTCTTGCGCACGTGATGGATCGTCAGCCAGCCCTCGGCGCCGAGCCGCTCCTGGCCGCCGTCATAGGCTGGCTGCTCGGCATAGCCGTTGACTTCGCCGCCCCACTCGTTGCGCGGCTCGGGCTGGGCACGCTTGTTGCCGAAAGAAAGTATTTTCAACACGGTCCTGGAAACCTCGGGTTGCGCTCTGCAGCAGGACGCGGCGCCATGGTGCGCCGATCGGGGGCTCTGTCAATCTGCGTATTGGCCGCTGTTTAACCTTAGCGCCCGGGCTCCGAGGCGCTCCAGCCGCCACCGTTGGCGGGGGCCCTTGAACCATCGCTAGCACCGGCCGACGGCTTCTTTTCGGCCGCCTTCTTGTCGCGAGGGTAAAAAATTGCGCTGGGCCGCTTGGCGACACCTGGCTCGGCGTTAAAGCCGGGGCCCTGGCTGCCGGCGGGGGCGGCTGTGGCCGACCATGCCGCACCGGGATCGGTCTGGATCACGCTCTCGCCGGTTACCATGTCGATCGTCAGCTTCGATCCGCGCACGACGTTCTTCTCCTGCGTGAGAACGACGTCGCCGCCGAGCACCACGCGGTTTTCCTTAACGTTGAAGTCGGCCCAGTCGCCGGTGGCGTTCTGACCGTTCTTCGAGGTGACGATCACCTTCCCGCGCGCCTCGATGCGCGTGATCTCGGCCGGCGGCTTCTTCTCGCCCGGCGTGCTCTCTTCGGCGAGACCGGCCGCGCCGTTGTAAAAGGCTCGCATCTCGGATGTACGCACGACGAAGTCGCCCTGCACGGCGCGGACGTCGCTCTTGAACACGGCCTGCTTGGAGCGGTCATCGACATCGAGGCGGCCGGCCTCGACGTCGATCGGCGCCGTCGGGTCTGTCTTGAACATTGCGGCGCCGCCCTGCGCTGCCGCTGCGGCGTCGCCCGCTAGCTGCTTCAGTTTATCCTTGGCCGTCTGCTCGCCCTCCTCGCCGCGATAGAAGCGGGTCGAGATGCGGCCCGCTTCCTCTCCGGCGGCCGCCGGGGACGACAGCTGCGTGCGGCCGGTAGCGCGCTCGACGAACAGCCGCTCGCCTTTCAGCTGGTTGCGCCCCTGGATGGCGACGACATCGCCCGTCAGCAGGATGGTGTCAGCCTGCTGGTCAACGGTCGCTTTGGCGCTTGTCGCTTTTCGATCGGTGCCGGACGTCATCTCCACGTCGCCGTCGATCACCGCTACCTGGGCCACAGCGTCGTAGTCGAAGCTTGAGCCGGTGACGCGATCCTGCGGCGCGCGCGTCATCACCACGGCCGATTTGGAGAAGATGCGCTTGATTTTGGTGCCGGCGCCTGGAGTCGTGGCCGCGGGCGTGGTGCTTGCCGCGCCGGTGTCGCCACCTTCGTATTGCACTTCCAGTGCGGCGGTTTCCATGGCGGCGTCGCCCTGACGCGCCTTGACGTTGCCGGTGAAGATCGCCGTCTTGTCGATATCGTCGACATCGAGGCGATTGGCGGTGATGTCTATGGGGCCCTCGCCACCGCCGAACATGGGCGTGGCCGGCTTCTTGGCTCCGTCTGCCGCAGCCGTCGGCGCCGCATCCGGCTTCTCCGGCACCAGATGCGCCTTCACGTCATGGACGAAGGCGATCTCGCGGCTCTTGCTGAGGATGCGCATCTCATTCGAGCGAACGGTGCCCGAGGGCATCTCGACCAGCACCGGCTCCTTGGAGCTGATGATGTTGTCGTTGGTGAGAACGGTGGCGCTCGACAGCTTAGCCTTGAGGCCGCTCTCGGCGACGATGTCGATGCCGCCGGTCAGCTCGAGCTGATTGGTCTTAGTATTGAACTCGCCCTTCGCCGCCGTGAGGTTGGTCTTCGACTTCTTGGCGTCGGTCATGTCACCGGTGATGTCGTTGAGGCGCACGAACTCGGTATTGACGAGGTCCTGGATGGCCGTCTTGGCCCGTACGACGTACTTGCCGCCGTCCTTGTTGAAGCCCTCGTAGCTCGGATTATCCATCGTCAGATTGTCGGGAATGATGCGCGGCAACTCCAGCTTCGGGAAGCTGCCGGACCAGCCCGTGGTGTCCATGATCATGACGAAATAGAGCGCCACGACGCCGGCGGTGGCGCCGGGCAGCATGAAGCGGAGCAGACGCACGTAGCGCGTATGGCGTCGCGCACGCGCAAAATTGCGCGCCCGATCAGCCGCGGTCGTGCCGCCGAAGGGGTCGCCACCCGTCCATTCCTGCCCGGAGGCGAAATTGGTCGTCGTTGCCATGCCGTTGATCATGCTACCGGCCAGCCAGCCGGCCGCTGCTAGGTAGTTCGCCGTCAATTGGGGTTATATTGGGACTGGGCTGGCTGACAATGGCGCGCCGCAGGGTGCCGATCACCCAGACAAGTCAACGGCTTCACTCGGGATCTGCCGCTAACCTCAATGCGAGAAAATGTCGTCCTCGCCGAAGCCGGCCAGATCCAGCTTGGCGCGCGTTGAGAGAAAGCCGAACGCCGCCTGTGCAAATTTGGCGCGGCCCTCGCGCTCCAGCATGGCGTCGAGCCGCGTCTTGAGGGCGTGCAGGTGGAGCACATCGGACGCCGCGTAGGCCAGCTGCTGCTGCGACAGTTCGCTCGACGCCCAGTCGGAGCTCTGCTGCTGCTTCGACAGCTCGATGCCGACCAGTTCGCCGACGAGATCCTTCAGACCGTGGCGGTCGGTGTAAGTGCGCACCAGCTTGGAGGCGATCTTGGTGCAGTAGATCGGCGCCGTGACGACGCCGAGGTTCTTCTCCAGTACGGCGATGTCGAAGCGCGCGTAGTGGAAGATTTTCAGCACGGCCGGGTCGGTCAGCAGCGCCTTGAGATTGGGCGCCGCGTAGTCGCGGCCGTCGAACTGCACGAGGTGCGCGGTGCCGTCGCCCGAGGAGAGCTGCACGAGACACAGACGGTCGCGGTTGACGTTGAGGCCGAGCGTCTCGGTATCGACGGCGACGGCGTCCCCGAAAGACAGTCCGGCGGGGAGGTCGTTCTTGTGCAGCGTGATGGAGGTCTTGGCCATCGTGTCGGTGCCCTCGGCTGGCGCTCTGCGTTCGTCTTGCGGCTGCGGTGGGCAGCCGTCCGCTATACGCTCAATTGCTTTAAGTTCGGTTCACCTATCGAACTTGAGGGCGCCAGCGCAAGCGTCCATGTACGCGCCTGCGGGAGCCGAACCGGATCGAGATGCGGCAAAAAACCTATCTGGGGGCGCCGACCCCGGTGTTACGCCCCTTTCCAGCCCGGAAGCAGCTTTAGTGGCTGGGCAAGGTCAACAAATCGGATTGCGCGGTTGATTGCGGATGGGCATCTAGTCGTCCGGCCTTCGCGCCCTGGGTTTTGGCAGGAATAACAATGGCTGCGTTTACGACCGAAGTGGTCCTCTCCGTGCGGCATTGGACCGACACGCTCTTCAGTTTCACGGCGACCCGAAGCGCCAGCCTGCGCTTCAGCAACGGGCAGTTCGTGATGATGGGCCTCGAGGTCGAGGGCCGCCCGCTGACGCGCGCCTATAGCGTCGTCAGCGCCAACTACGACGACTACCTCGAATTCCTTAGCATCAAGGTTCCCGACGGCGCGCTGACGTCGCGACTGCAGCACGTCAAGGAAGGCGACAACATCCTCGTCGGCAAGAAGCCGACCGGCACTCTCGTCATCTCGAACCTGCGGCCGGGACGCAATCTCTATCTGCTCGGCACCGGGACGGGTCTGGCTCCGTTCATGAGCATCATCCGTGACCCCGAGACCTACGACCAATTCGAGAAGGTGGTGCTCGTGCACGGATGCCGCCTCGTTTCGGAGCTTGCCTACGGCGACAGGATCATGCGCGAGCTGCCGGCCGACGAGTATCTCGGCGAGCTCATTCGCTCGCGCCTCATCTATTTCCCGACGGTCACGCGCGAGCCGTTCAAGAACCGCGGCCGCATCACTGAACTCATGGCGCAATCGGATTTCTACGCGGGCCTGGGTCTGGCGGATCTGTCGGTGGACGAGGACCGCGCGATGCTATGCGGCTCACCGGAGATGCTTGGCCAGCTGAAGGAGTTCTTCCTGGCGCGCCGCTTCACCGAGGGCAACACCGGCGAAGCCGGCGATTTCGTCGTCGAGAAGGCTTTCGTCGAGGCTTAAGCTCGTCCGTAGCGTGGCGGGGCCGGCTCTTGCCGGCGCCCGCCTCTAACTGATCGCTCAGTCGTTGTCCGTTGTCAGGGCCAGGATCGCCAAGGCGAGGGCGCGCGCGTCCTCGTCCGGCGATTGGGCCCGCTGCTCGATGAGCAGCTTGAGACTCTTGCCGCGCTCGGCGGCAGTCTCGGGTCCGCTGTCGATGCTCGCCGCGCGGCCACCGTCGAAACTATCCTGCTTGTGGTTCTTCAGCATGCTTCCCCTCCGCTATGCAGGGCGCACGCAACACGGCGGATGGGGCAAGCTCTGGGCTGGCTCGATCAACTCTGACTAACGAATCTGACACATTGGCGCGCGGTCGCGCGGGAGACCCGCGCCACAACGGCACTTGCGCGGTTCGCGGCTCTCGCGCGCGTGAAATCTCTTTGGCGAGTGTGGCGTTGATGCAATGCCGCTAAGCGGCTGGTGCCCAGGAAGGGACTCGAACCCCCACGCCCTTGCGAGCGCCAGCACCTGAAGCTGGTGCGTCTACCAATTCCGCCACCTGGGCACGGGCCGATGAGTTAGAGAGCGCCGCGCCGCTTGTCAATTAAGTCTCGTGCGGCCGCGCGCATCCTTTCCATGGCCACCGCCGCTCGTGTATTCCTGGGGGATCGCAGGTCGCGCGGGCGGCCGGCCAATCAGGAGTGACCGGCGATGGCGGATCGTCTCGACAACCAGGGCATAGCGACCGTTTTCGGCGGCTCCGGCTTCGTCGGGCGGTATGCCGTGGCGGCGTTGGCCAAGCAGGGCTGGCGCGTGCGGGCGGCCGAGCGGCGTCCCGATCTTGCCGGCTTCCTGCAGCCGGCCGGCTTCGTCGGGCAGGTCGCCCCGGTACAGGCCAACCTGCGTTACCCGGCATCGGTGCAGCGGGCGGTCGCCGGCTCCAAATTCGTCGTCAACGCTGTGGGCGTCCTCGCCAGCGGCGGCAAGCAGACGTTTCGCGCCGTCCATGTGGAAGGGCCGCGCGCCGTCGCCAAGGCCGCGCGCGAGAGCGGCGTGCGACATCTCGTGCACATCTCGGCCATCGGCGCCGACGCCAAGTCGCCGTCGCGCTATGCGCGCTCGAAGGCGGAGGGCGAAGCCGCGGTGCTGCAGGAGTTCCCCGGCGCCATCATCCTGCGTCCGTCGATCGTGTTCGGTCCGGAGGACCAGTTCTTCAATCGGTTCGCCGCCATGGCGCGCATGTCGCCGCTGCTGCCGCTGATCGGCGGCGGACGTACGCGGTTTCAGCCGGTGTTCGTCGGTGATCTCGCGACAGCGATCGCCGCCATCGCGTCGGGTGCCGGCAAGCCAGGCACCGTCTACGAGGCGGGCGGTCCGGAGGTGCTCTCCTTCCGCGAGCTTCTCGACCTGACGCAGGAGTGGACCGGCCGGTCGCGCGGCTACCTGCCGATGCCGTTCTGGCTGGCGAAGCTGCAGGCGCTGCTGACATGGCCGCTGCCCAACAGCCTGCGGCCGGTGACGCTGGACCAGGTGCGCATGCTACAGCGCGACAACACGGTCAGCGCCGCGGCGAAGAGCGAGGGCCGCACGTTGGCCGACCTCGGCGTTGATGCTCCGCATGGCGTTGCCGCCATCGTGCCGACCTACCTGGAGCGCTTCCGCGCGCGCGGGCAGTTCGCCAGCTACCGCACCTGATGAATTCGTCTCGGGAATAAAAAAGGCTCCGGAAAATCTCCGGAGCCCTCGGTTCGGTTAACTGCGGGCGTAACAGGTGCATACCGGTGCATGCACCGGTTCATGAGGTTCATGCACTAGTGCACGCTGGCGATTTCCAAGTCGTCGTCGATGGCGTGGCCGATCGCGGCCTGCCGCGTGTCGGTAAGCGCCAAGGGGGTGCCGTCGGCCGCGTGCAACGAGAACAGGTTGATGCCTTTCGGCAGCCCCTCGATGGCCGGGAACATACGGCTCGCTTCATCGGTGGTGAGCGTCTTGATGTAGGCGACGACACCTCCACCGAGAGTGGCAAGCTCGTACTCGGTCATGACATTCCGCGGGTCTGAATTCTTACTGGCTTCCATCATGACGCACTCCTCCTGCAAGCCGGGCCCTACTTGCCGCCGAACGTGGCTGGCGGCGAGCGTAGCGGCATCCCGGATCTGCGCCCACCGCTAAAACGCACGGCACGGCTGTCTCGATGCAACGTTGACGCATCTTATTTTCTGTCGCTTATCTCGATCGTCCGCACCAGGCGCTCCGGCTCCAGGCGCTTCAGATCGATGGCGAGCAGTCCATCGGACAAGTCAGCTGACCTTACCTCGATTCCCTCCGCCAGCACGAACGTGCGCGTAAATTGTCGCGCCGCGATGCCGCGATAGAGATAGTCACGGGACTTCTCGTCGGCCTGCTTGCCGCGGACGATCAACTGGCTGTCGGCCAGCGTGATCTCGAGTTGATCCCGCGTGAACCCGGCGACGGCCAGCGTGATGCGAAGAGTATCGCCCTCGCCGTTCTCGGCGCCGATGCGCTCGACGTTATATGGGGGATAACCGTCGCCCGATCCTTTGTTAGCGCGATCGATCAGGCGCTCGATCTCTTCGAAGCCGAGAAGCAGCGGACTCGAGAGCAT
The DNA here is from genome assembly GCA_039933175.1 of Hyphomicrobium sp. Taxonomy (GTDB): domain Bacteria; phylum Pseudomonadota; class Alphaproteobacteria; order Rhizobiales; family Hyphomicrobiaceae; genus Hyphomicrobium_A. The sequence continues at coordinate 24,194 of JBDTOR010000006.1, forward strand.
GGATATGCGTGACATCGAACGAAAGCCCTTCCTTAAGCGACCTTCAACGCGTGTACCGCCGGAGCCGTCTTAACCTTGGCCTCCGACCCTCCCAGCCCCGCCAATGAGGGCGCTGGTTTTGTGGAGAACATATGGGCGACGGATGCGGAGCGTTCAAGCGCCGCAGGCAGGCGCGTGCAGCTCCGCCAACAGGCCGGGTGGGCCTGCCGCGGACGCCGGGGAGATGAACACGATGTCATTTGACATGAGGGGGGCGAACCCGAAGATGACGGCCGACGCGCGGTTTCGCCGAGCCGACTGCGATAGCGGTTCACATCCGGTCACCCATCCGGAATCAATCGGGGTTTCAATCGATGTTCAAGCTCGGCGCCAGCCGTCCCGCACTCTTATCAATGGCCATGCTCATGCTCGCACTCCAACAGACCGCCTCCGCCGAACCGCGTGCCACCGAGTTTAAGCTGTCGAACGGCATGGACGTCGTGGTGATCCCCGATCATCGCGCACCCGTCGTCACCCACATGGTCTGGTACAAGGTCGGCGCCGCCGATGAGCCCAAGGGCGTGTCGGGTATCGCCCACTTCCTCGAGCACCTGATGTTCAAGTCGACGGACAAGATCGCTGTCGGCGACTTCTCCAAGATCATCTCCAAGCTCGGCGGCCAGGACAACGCCTTCACCGGCCAGGACGTGACCGCCTACCATCAGCGCATCGCCAAGGAGCAGCTGCGCACCCTGATGGAGATGGAGGCCGATCGCATGACGCACCTGCGCCTCACCAACGATGAAGTCGCCACCGAGCGCCAGGTGATCATCGAGGAGCGCCGTTCGCGCATCGAAAACAACCCGGGCGCCCGCCTCGACGAGCAGATGAACGCTGCGCTCTACCTCTCGCATCCCTATGGCATTCCGGTCATCGGCTGGGAGCACGAGATGGCGAAGCTGTCGCGTGAGGACGCGCTGCGTTTCTACAAGCGCTACTACGCCCCCAACAACGCTATCCTCGTCGTCGCCGGCGACGTGACGGTCGATGAGGTCAAGCGCCTCGCCGAGGAAACCTATGGCAAGCTGCCGGCCAATCCGGAAGTCGACACGCGCTCGCGCCCGCAGGAGCCCCCGCACATCGCGGCACGCCGCCTGGCGCTGAAGGATCCGCGCGCCGGCAATGCCTCGTTCCACCGCTACTACACGGCGCCCAGCTACGTGACCGGTAAGCCCGGCGAAGCCGAAGCGCTCGACCTGCTGATGAAGATCCTTGCCGATGGCTCCACGAGCCGCCTCTATCGCAAGCTCGTCGTTGAGGACAAGGTCGCAGCGACTACCGGCGGCGACTACTCGGGCTACAATCTCGACGGCGGCGCCATCTCGCTCTACGCGGTGTCCGGCAGCGGCAACGACCTCACCCCGATCGAGGCCGCGGTCGACGGCGTGCTCGATGAGATTCGCACCAACGGCGTCACCCAGCTCGAGCTGGAGCGCGCCAAGAAATCGCTGCTTGCCGACTACATCTACGAGAGCGACAACCAGGCGAACCTCGCCCGCCGTTACGGCTGGGCCGTCGCTATCGGCCGCTCTCCCGCCGACGTCGAAGGCTGGCCGGCGGCGATCGCCAAGGTCACCGCGGACGACGTGAAGAAAGCCGCCGACAGCTATCTCGACGCACGCCATTCGGTGACCGGGTGGCTGCTGCCTGAGCCCGACGATGCCAAGGGCCCCGGCGATCGCGTCGCGCAGCCCGCCCCGCACTCGCGGTCCTGATGCCCCTCATGCGAAAAGGCTATGATATGTTCGCAGTCGGTTACCTGCGCGCAGCGTCTCACCGCGCCGCGTTCCGCCCGACGGCCCTCGCCGCGTCGCTCGCCACACTCGCCGTGGCTTTCCTAACCGTCTTGAGCCCCCCTGCAAACGCCATGAAAATCCAAACCGTGAAGAGTCCCGGCGGCATCGAAGCCTGGCTGGTCGAAGAGCACGCGGTGCCGATGATGGCCATGCGCTTCGCCTTCGAGGGCGGCAGCTCGCAGGATCCGGTCGGCAAGGAGGGCGTAGCGAACTTCGTAACGGCCATGCTCGACGAAGGCGCCGGCGATCTCAAATCGCGCGAATTCCAGGAACGCATGGAGGATCTCTCCATGCGCATGAACTACGAGGAGGCGAAAGACGCCTTCTACGGCAACTTCGAGACGCTCACCGAGAACCGCGACGAGGCGGCCAAGCTGCTGAAGCTGGCGCTGTCGAAGCCGCGCTTCGATGAGGACGCCGTCGAGCGCATCCGCCAGCAGCTTCTGGCGTCACTCGTCTATGCGGCGCGCGATCCCGATAAGGTGGCGCAGAACCAGTGGTACGCCACCGCCTTTGCCGGTCATCCCTATGCCCGCCCGGCCAACGGCACCGAGGCCACAATCGGCAAGATGTCGGGCGCTGACCTCGAAAGCTACCGCAAGCGCGTGTTCGCCAAGGACACGCTGAAGGTCGTTGCCGTCGGCGACATCACACCCGAGCAGCTGGGCAAGCTACTCGACGAGGTATTCGGCGACCTGCCGGCCAAGGCCGAGCTGACGCCCGTCTCGAAGACCAATCCCGTCACCGGCGGCAGTCAGACCGTCGTCGACATGAACGTGCCGCAGTCGGTGGCCGTGTTCGGCATGGGCGCCATGCCGCGCAAGGACCCGGAATTTATGGCGGCCTTCGTGCTCAACCAGATCCTCGGCGGCGGGGGCTTTGCCTCCAAGCTGATGGAGGAGGTGCGCGAAAAGCGCGGCCTCGCCTATTCCGTCTACACCTACGTCTATCCCTACCAGCACACCTCGATTTTCTCGGGCGGCGTTGCCACGCGCAACGACATGATGGGGCAGTCGCTCGACATCATCCGCGATGAGCTGAAGAAAATGGCGGCTGGGGACGTGAAGCAGGAAGATCTCGACAACGCCAAGAGCTACCTCATCGGCTCCTATCCGCTGCGCTTCGACACCAACGCCAAAATCGCTTCACAGCTTTTGGGGCTGCGCATGGAAGGGTTTGGGCCGGAATACGTCGACAACCGCAACGCTATGATCGCGGCGGTGACGCTCGACGATCTCAAGCGCGTCGCCAAGCGCCTGCTGGACACGCAGAACCTGATCGTCACCATCGTCGGCAAGCCGACCCTGGTGCAGGCCAAGAAGGGCTAGCGCGTACTAAAGCGCGCGCAACAAAAAGCCGGCGGTCGCCACTGCCGGCTTTTTTGTGCGTGATGCGTTAGTGCGGGTAGACTCAGCGGTTGGATTTCTTGGCGCGCTCGATGGCTTCGGTGATCAGCCGGCGCGCTTCGCCCGAATCGCCCATGTGGTCGATTTTCGCCCATTTGCCGGGCTCCAGATCCTTGTAGTGCCCGAAGAAGTGCTCGATCTGCTGCACGGTGATCTGCGGCAGGTCGGTGTAGTTCGCCACCTTGTCGTAGCGCATCGTCGTCTTGCTGCTCGGCACAGCGATGATCTTCTCGTCGCCGCCGCCCTCATCGCGCATCACGAGCACGCCCACCGGGCGGCAGTTGATGACGGCGCCGGGCACGATGGCGCGGGTGTTGCAAACGAGGACGTCGATCGGGTCGCCATCGAGCGACAGCGTGTGCGGCACGAAGCCGTAATTCCCCGGATAGCGCATCGGCGTGTAGAGGAAGCGATCCACGAACAGCGTGCCCGACGCCTTGTCCATCTCGTACTTGATGGGCTCCCCGCCCACGGGCACCTCGATGACGACGTTGATGTCGAGGGGCGGGTTCAATCCGATCGCAATGGCGTCGAGCCGCATCGTTGCTCCAATTGGTTGACTTCACACCGGCCGTTGCCGCCGAACGCGTACCGGCAAGTCATCCCGCAAAGTAATGGATGAATTGCGCTCATCAGATAGCAGCGTGCCCGCCGCCCGTCGCGCCGCAAGCCGCGGGGCTTCCTGGGACATTAGTACACAGGCATCTGCAACCCGCCCGCCAAGGCGCGTCGTAGCGAATCGGCGGATGGTCTAGCCTCACCCTTTCGCGTGGGGAGCCCGCAAGATGCCTATCCGCCAGCTATCGCCGGAGACGATCAACCGCATCGCCGCCGGCGAGGTCGTGGAGCGGCCGGCCAGCGTCGTCAAAGAGCTGGTGGAGAACGCGCTCGATGCCGGCGCCACGGAAATCGAGGTGGTCACCGCGTCCGGCGGCCTGTCGCTGATCCGCGTTACCGACGACGGCGTCGGCATGCCGGCCGATGACCTCGCACTGGCAGTCGAGCGGCATGCCACCTCCAAGCTGTCCGAAGAAGACCTGTTTGCCATCCGCACGCTCGGCTTCCGCGGCGAGGCGCTTCCGTCGATCGGCTCGATCGCACGTCTCACCATCCTGTCGCGCGCCCGCGGTGCTGCCGACGCGTTCGCGCTGAGTGTCGACCGCGGCGCCAAAGGTGCAGTGAAGCCGGCCGCGGGCAACACCGGCACCTGTGTCGAGGTGCGCGATCTTTTCTCGAGCGTGCCAGCACGGTTGAAATTCCTCAAGTCGGAGCGGGTCGAGAACCAGGCGGTTTCGGAGATCGTCAAGCGCCTCGCCATGGCGCACCCGGCAGTGGGGTTTACCCTGACGACCGGTGAGCGCGCCGGGTTGCGCTATCCGCGCGAGGGCACCGGCCCCGATGCCCTGCTGCAGCGCCTCGGCCGCATCATGGGTCGCGACTTCATGGACGACGCGGTGCCGGTCGCGGGCGAGCGCGAGGACGTATCGGTATTGGGATTCGCCGGCCTACCGACGCTGCACCGGCCCGACGTGGCGCAGCAATTCCTGTTCGTCAACGGCCGGCCGGTGAAGGACAAGCTGCTGATCGGCGCCGTGCGCGCCGCCTACGGCGATCTCATCCCGCGTGGTCGCCATCCGCTGTTGGCGCTGTTCGTGTCGCTGCCGCCGCAGGAGGTCGACGTCAACGTGCACCCGGCAAAGGTCGAGGTGCGCTTCCGCGACTCGGGCCGTGTGCGGTCGCTGCTGGTCAATGCGCTGGCAGCGACGCTGCACGCCGCCGGCCACCGCGCCTCGGCCGCCAACGGCGTTGCGGCGTTGCAGGAGTTGCGGCCGAACATCGTGCCGTTCGAGCGTCCGCGGCCATCGTATTTTGCGCCGCGCAGCTCGGCTGCCTTCGGACTTGCCGAGGCGATGCAGGCACCGCTGGACGTCATGGCCTCACCTAGCGCCGACGCGCGCGCTTTCACCGCTCCTGTCGGCGAGATGCTGCACGACCGCCCGCTTGGCGCTGCCCGCGCGCAGCTGCACGAGAACTACATCGTGGCGCAGACGCGCGACGGCGTCGTCATCGTCGACCAGCATGCGGCGCACGAGCGGCTTGTCTACGAGCGCTTGAAGGCGATGCTGGCGGACGGCGGCGTGGCACGCCAGGGACTGCTAGTGCCCGTCGTCGTTGAACTCGGTGACGATGAGGCAACGGCCCTCGCCGACAAGGCGGACGAACTGGCGGCTCTCGGCATGGTGCTGGATGCTTTTGGTGCCGGGGCGATCGTCGTGCGCGAGGTGCCTGCATTGCTCGGCGACGGCGACGTGACGCGGCTCGTCAAAGATATTGCCGCCGACATTGCTCGTGATGGAACGAGCACCGCCCTGCAGGATCGGCTGCTGTCTATCTGCGCGACGATCGCCTGCCACGGCAGCGTGCGCTCGGGCCGGCGCCTGACACCCGATGAGATGAACGCGTTGCTGCGGGACATGGAGGCGACGCCCTATTCGGGGCAGTGCAATCACGGGCGCCCGACCTACGTCGAATTGAAACTTGCCGACATCGAGAAGCTGTTCGGCCGCCGTTGAGTGCGCTCAGCCCTTCTTGAGGATCAGCGTCAGACCGCGCAGTGCGCTGTTGAAGAATTGGATCTCGACGATCTGCCGATCGTTCATGACGATGACGTCCATGTTGGCCGTCAGGTCGCCGGCGCGCACGACGATGCGCAAGCCGCGCTCGGTCACCTCGCCGGTCATCTCGCCGCCGAGATTGTAAACGAGCTCGTTCCAAGTGCCGTTGAGCTTGCCGTCCGTAGTGGCGTTGACGAGGCTCTTCACCTCGATCTTGCCGCTGGCTGAGGCACAGCGAATGTTCTGCTTCAATTCGTTGCCGGCCGGGTTGACGAAGTAGGTGGCGCGGCATTGGACCTTTTCGGTCTTGCCCTCTTTCAGGCCGAGCCGCCCTTCGCCGACCCAGCGGCCGGGCAGAGCCTTGAACGGCGCCGATTTCTGCACCGCGGCAGGGCGCGGCGCATCGACAGGACCTTCTTCGACGGTTCCACCGGCGTCTTCCTCGACGACGATTTCGTCGCCCTTCGAGGTGCCGGGCGCCGGCTGGGCGGCAGCAGCCCCGCCAAGGCAGAGTAGGCCGGCGAGAAAAAGATGGATTGGCTTCATTGTCGTACGCGGCCCGCAGTGTTGATCGCCGATCGCCGGCCGGTCCTGGCCCCGATGGAACAAGCGGAATGTCGTTGTGATCTCCGTCGATTCCTAGTGCCCCTGGGCCACACGCCGCAGCCGAACGGTGCGAGGGCGGTCACCCGGTCAGCGCCGCCTGCTGCGATCCGGAGGAACCTTGGACGAGCGAAGCGTAGCCGCTGATGGGCAGCGGATGCCCGATGAGGAAGCCCTGGATTTCGGTGCAGCCCTCCTGCCAGAGGAACGAGCGTTCGCTCTCGGTTTCGACGCCTTCGGCAATGACCGGCACCTTCAACGCCTGCCCGAGCCCAATGATGGAGCGCACGATGGCGGTTGACTGCGCGTTGGTTTCCACGTCGGAAACGAAGCTGCGATCGATCTTGATTTTGTCGAAGGGGAACGACTGCAGCGACGACATGGACGCATACCCCGTGCCGAAGTCGTCCATAGCGATCTTCACGCCGAGCGATTTGAGGCGGCGCAGAATCGACAGCGCCCGCACCGGATCGTCGAAGATGACGCCCTCGGTGATCTCCAGCTCGAGCCGTCCGGGCGACAGGCCGGTCTCAAGCAGAATGAGGTGCACGAGGCCGGCCAAGTCGCCATAGCGGAACTGCACCGGGCTGAGGTTGACGGAGACCTGCAGCGGCACGGTCCACGAGGCGGCCTCGCGGCACGCCTCCTTGAGTGCCCAGGCGCCGATCTCGACGATCATGCCGTTCTGTTCGGCAAGCGTGATGAACTCGGCCGGTGGCACGAAGCCGCGCACAGGGTGCTGCCATCGCGCCAGCGCTTCGAAACCGAAGACCGTGCCGTCGATCTTCGCCTGCGGTTGGTAGTAGAGCAGCAGCTCGTTGCGGCTGACGGCCGAGCGCAGATCGATCTGCAGCGCAAAGCGATCGCGCAGGCGGCGATCGAGGTCGTGGTTGAAGAAGCGCACCGTCTTGCGCCCGTCCTCCTTGGCGCGGTACAGCGCAGCGTCGGCGTTGGCGAGCAGAGCGATGATGTCAGCTCCATCGTTGGGATAGACTGCAGCGCCGATGCTGAGGCCGATGGGGATTCGCTGACCCTGCACCTCGAACGGCTGCGCAACGGCCTGCAGCAGGCGGTTCGCGAGCAGCTCCGCGGCGTGCGGCTGCTGCGACTGGGCGCACACTAGGGTGAATTCATCGCCGCCGATGCGAGAGATGAAGTCGCCTTCCGCCGCGATTTCGAGCCGCCGCGCGACGGCGCTCAAGAGCTCATCGCCGGCCGTATGGCCGAACACGTCGTTGGCTTCCTTGAAGTCATCGAGGTCGACGGCGAGCACGGCGAAGGTTTCACCCCGCGTGGAGGCTCGATCGAATACCTCGGAAAGTTTGGCGGCCAGCAATGTGCGGTTGGGAAGGTCGGTCAGTGGATCGTGATGGGCGAGATGGGCGATCTGGGCGTGGCGGGCCAACAGCTCGGCGCGTGCCGTGCGCATGTTCTCGCGTGCCTCGTCGAGGCCGTGGGCCGCGTCGCGCACCTGCTCTTGCAGCAGGTTGAAGCTGTCGGCCATCTCGCCCAGCTCGTCGCGCGAGTTCGGTCGTACGGGGACGATGTTGACCGAGGCATGCGCCGCATCGAGGTCGCCGCGGCCGAGCGCGCGCATGGCGATGGAAAAATCGCGCAGCGTGCCCCACGTCAGGCGCTTGGCTGCGGCGCTCACCTCTTGCGCTGAATAGGTGATCATTCCTGGCAGCACGAGGCCGACGCTGATCGTCAGCAGTGCCACGGCGACGAAGATGTCCTCCAGCACGGTGACCAGCACCGTGTGACCGTCGGCAACCGTATTCACCGCCATGAGGTACGCGATACCGTCGAGCACCAGCACGAACAGCATCGCGCCCGTGAGCTTGACGTGCAGCGTCTTGGCGATCATCGGCAAGCCGAGCCGCTTGCGATCCTCCATCACCCGCCACAAGTAAAGGCCGGCGCCGGAATAGGCCAGCGCGAGACCGAACAGCACGGTCGGCAGGCCGAACTGCTGGAAACCGAGAATGGCAGACAGCAGCCAAATGCACGCCGCCACAACGCCGAGCACGATGGTGCCACGCGGGGCGCGGTACGGGCGCGCCGCATCGGGCATGTCACGGCGCAACAGCAACGCCGCGATGTTCGGCATGCAAATGCCGATGAGGTAGGTGAAGTTTGCCGCTGCGATCATCCAGATGGGATCGCCGGCGAGCAGGAAGATGATGGCCGAGCCGGCCGTGAGCAGCGTCGCAGCCCATGGGCAGTCCGTGCTCGCCAGCCGCAGCGAGAGGAAGCGCGGCAGCAGCCCGTCGTCGGCTAGCTGCGACATGGTCCGCGCGGCGCCTGCCAGAGGCTGCAGCGTGCCGTGGAACATGTTGAGCATGATGAAGCCGACGGCCGCAGCCTTGCCGAGGCTGCCGAGCAGCGGCGCGAACGTCGGTCCAAGGACGGTGGCGAGATCCTGCCCCAGCTTGTCGGGACCGAGGACGCCGAGCCAGACGAGCGGCAGGACGATGAAGTAGATGCCGGCCATGAAGGCCGCAGCCAGCATGGCGCGCGGAATGTTGCGGTTCGGGTCCTTGGTCTCGCCCACGTGGCACGCCGCGGCTTCGAACGCCGGTGCCGTGAAGCCGATCAGGTAGAGTCCCGCCATGACCGAGGTCAAATTGCCGAACCAGCCTTCGAACGGCGTGGTCAGGCTGTAGGAAAACGCCTGATGCCAATCGACCTCGCCGGTCAGCATCGGAACGAAGGCCGACAGGAAGGCGAGGGTCGCAGACGCCGCGGCGATTGGTATGGCAAGGCGCGCCACCCACTTGATGCCGCACAGCGCCACGAAGGTGAACGTGCACAGAATGGCGATGGCGACCAACTCGACGCGCAGGTTCGGGAAGTACCAGTGCTGCAGCGCCGAGGCCGAGAGCAGCGCGGTCAGGCCGCAGGTCGGGATCCAGCCCCACCAGTAACAAGTGCCCGTCAGCGAGGCGAGGACCGGGTTATACGGGCGGAAGGCCTCGGCGCAGGCGGCTGAAATGCCGCCCACGCGGTTGGGCCACATCAGCACGAGTTCGGTCCACGCCGGCGCCGCCGCCCAGCCGAGCAGCACGCCGACCATGAGCAACGGCACGGCCGCGCTGCCCTGGCCAAGAATGTCTCCCTGGCCGACGAACAGCGCCGTGATGATGAAGATCATCTGGTTGCTGCCGCCCATGGCGAGGGCGGCATTGCCTACCCAGCCGAGCACGCGAGGGTGTGGCGGCGTCGGAGCGATGCGGTGCGCAGTAGATCCCATCTCGACGCAAGCCTAAGGCGTCGCGCGGCCTCAGCCCCGCGCGTGACAGCAGCCCGGAAGATGCCTAAGGCGCCTTAGTTATTCACGTTTCGAGTATCTAAAATTGTATGCGATCGGCGCCCGGAACGGCGATTTGGGCGTCTACAGAGTACTTCCTGTAAATTCGTTCGCCGCCATCGCCCCGGGTCCGCGTGGCGGAGCGCCCATGCGGTCGAGCTCTTCGGTCTCAGCTTCCGTATAGATCCGCGAGCGGGTGAGGAAGCGCAGGCCCTCGGGCGACTCCAGGGAAAAGCCCGATCCGCGCCCGGGCACCGCGTCGATGATGAGATGCGTGTGCTGCCAGTACTCGAACTGCGGTCCGGAAATGTAAACGGGCATGCCGGCGATCGCGCCGAGGTAGACATCCCGTTCGCCGATGCGGAACTCCCCGCGCGGGTAGCACATCGGCGCACTGCCATCGCAGCAGCCGCCCGACTGGTGGAACAGCAGTGGTCCGTGCTGAGCTGCGAGCTTCTCGATCAGCGCCGTCGCTG